>NZ_JAMYVL010000001.1:0-464927 GCF_040323955.1 Mesorhizobium sp. M0018
CGGGGCGCAGTTGCACCGATCCGATCTCGTCGCGGCAACTCCATCGCGCGGTTCAGGAAGCCGCCGAAGTCGCCGGCATCCGCAAGCGCGTCAGCCCGCATACGCTGCGGCACAGCTTCGCCACCCACCTGCTCGAGCAGGATGTCGACATCCGCGTCATCCAGGTGCTGCTCGGGCACAGCAAGCTCGAAACGACAGCGCTCTACACCAAGGTCTCGACCCGGACGATCCACGCGGTCGCAGGGCCGCTCGACCGGCTGATGGCCCTCATGGAAGGCAAGACGCCGTCCGGCTGAACCGGTGCGCGCCGACCTGGAGGTCGCCGATATCTTCCGTGCTGCCGGCCCCGGATACCGGGTCTCCCACGCCGGGCATCTGAGCCTGCAGCAGCTCAAGGTGTTGCAGCTCTGAGCTTCTGAAAGGTCCTGCACGAGGCGCGTCATGCCCACCGATAGCCAGTACATTTTCGAAAGTATCAAGCAGGGGTGCGTGATGCTTTCCGATGACGAGTTCGTCATAGACAGGTTGGTGAAGTATGTCGGCAATGGCAGGATCCGCTGGCACGTCGAATTCCGTGAGCATCGCATCGAGCTGTCGACCGGCCAGCTCAAGAAGCAGCCTGCCTTCCGCAGGAAGATACTCGAACAGGCTGGCGTGCTGCCGCCCCGGCGTGCCGGGGCCAGTTACAGGCGATGGGCACTCAATCTGAGGAAGAATGCCATCGAGCTTCCCTGGCGAGACAGGCCGGTCGACGCCGATTTCGCCATCGACAGGCTCACCAGCCACGGAGATGGGCGCTGGACGGTTGAATACCAGGGCAAGTCAATCAAGTTCACGTCAATCAAACTGCGCAGGCAAGTCAGTTTTCGCAAACGCATGCTGGCCAAGGCCAAGGTGCTGCCGCCCGAGTTGGCACCGTCCGCTTATCGAAAGTGGATGGACTGGCTCATTCACAACGCCTCCGAGGCTGCGCCGCTAGCCGGCGAGGCCTCGATGCCAGAGAAAAGCTGGCTTGACGATCTGCCAGAGCTAGCCGGCTGGTAAAATGAAGCACCGCCCCAAGCGACCAGCTAGCCTGAATATCTCAAAGTGAGGGGTGCATCGGACCCCGTCCTTGGATCTGATGACTCTTTGTTGCAAAAGCAGTTTCTCAGATTCTCGGGGCCGATGCACCCCTCACTTTGAGATATTCAGGCTAATACTTATCTTGGCGTATCTCGCTCGGTGCGGCGCACTTGCGCCTTGCACCGTCCGACTGGCATGTGCCATCCGGATTGCCGCTAGCTCACGCAGTCCGGGGCCTGGTCAGTCCAGAGCGGGATGCAGCTTCTTCGCTTCTTCGCTTCTTCGCTTCTTCGCTTCTTCGCTTCTTCAGGTTCGACATTGATCTTCGATTTTTCGATTGCCAGGGTATGTCGGGCGTTCCACGCACGACGAGTCGAACATCGGGATGCTTGCGCACCTCGATGGCAAATTTCGCCAGCAGGTTGATGCCGGAAGAGTTGAGAAAGGTCCCTCAGAGAGGGGCGACATGGGACCGCGACGGAAAAACTGAAATATTGGACCGTTTTCACTCGAGCCCGATCCACACAAAGCCGTCCTGCTTTCGGCAGGGATATACGATCAGCTTTGCGCGGTTTTTCGAAATGTCACCCAAATATTCAAGGCCCGCCCTGGTACCATCGTGCTCCAACTTCGCCCACTCCCTGATTTCGCCGGTAAGCAGGTCGAAACAACTCTGATGCCAGCGGCAGACCAGGCCAAGATCTGCGGTGATCGTGCTCTCCATGTGTGGGAGCTTCAGCTTTTCGGCCTGAGCGGAACTTCGGCGCTCGTAGAGCGGCAGATGAAGATGCGGGCAGGCATTGTTGAAGGCGCAATAGCTATCGGATCCGCGAACGACGACGATGTCGTAATCTTCAAAATCGAGAATCCGGCGTTCGTGGGGCTGAAGCTCGTCTTCGGCGAAAGCGCGAATCCACCTCCTGCCGCCCTGACGGATGGTTTCGCGAGGCCGTCTGGCATTCAGCTCGGCGTCAATTTCGGGCTTCAGCCTGACGATTTCGAACAGGCTTGTGCGCTCGCCGGTACCGCGAAGGCGTACCCTGACGAAGTCGCCGATTTCCACCTTGTCGGCGATCTGGTCGCGGAGGGCCTCGGATATCAGCAATCGCGTACCGGCATCTTTATTGGCGGCCTCGACCCGGCTGGCCAGATTTACAATGTCGCCGATGGCCGTGAGACGTTTGTGTCCAGCAAAACCCAATGTGCCGATGACGGCTTCGCCATAGTTGAGGCCGATGCGAATATCGAAATCGATGCCATACATCGAGGCAAAGAACGGCTTCAGACGATCAACTGTGGCGAGGGTCTGAAGTGCGGCGTTCACGGCGCGGAGCGGAGCGTCGGGCTGGTCGTCGATGCCGAATATTGCCATGAGGCCATCGCCGATCAGTTTGTCGATGAAACCGCCATTCTGCTCGATGATGTCGCCGACCTGGGCGAAGTAACGATTGAGCAGATACATCACGTCGTAGGGGGAAAGCCGCTCCGACAGCGCTGTGAAATCTACAATGTCGCTGAAGAAGACCGCAACATGCCTTGCTTCGCCGCAACGCGTCGCGGCAGAAGCGCCAAGCTGGCTGGTGATCATCATGTCGGTTTCGTCTAGCACCAGGCGTCGGACGCGAAGCTCGCCTTCCGGTCTGAGCTGACAGGCCAGCCGAACCTCATCGGCCAATCTCAACCGGTTCGCCATCAGGGTTTCGTCCGGATTCCGGTCCGGGCAAGCCTCAATGCCGTCGAGAACCCAAACGCGGCATGTCGAGCATTTCGCCCTGCCGCCGCATGCGTGGGCAAATGGCACGCCCGATCTGAGAGCCGCCTCAAGCAAGGTCTCATCTGCGGCCACGTCGAAACCCACTCTGTCGGGTAAAGCGGTTACTTTGGTCATATCACCGAACACAGGTCCGTCGCGTTAACTGGCTTGCCAGTGTAGCACCAATCGGCTCAGGCAATAGAATCATGCAAAATTCGAGCACCGACGAAGCCGAAATGGTTTCGTTGCGGGGACCGGACCATAAGACCGCTTGCATCGGCAGCGACCGCTTGCTGAGCGGACAACGAGGGTTCATCACGGCGCGGATCGTGTTGGTGTCCTCGCAGAGCAGAATCGGGCTTAGTCCAGATGCAACAACCACGCAGCAACGATGTACGCCCGCAATCAGCGCGGGAAGCGGATCATCTCGCTCTAATCGTCGAACTTCCGTCAATGGCGCGTCCCGCTGGTTCAAACACATGAGCCGGAGCAAGCCCGAAATGAGCATAACGACTGGCTGGGGTGGCAAGCGGAAGTCCAGCGTGAACGCGCGGAATAGTTGATTTGCGGACTTGAGCCGGCATTAGGTTGCGCAAGCTGTAGCGGCTGACCTTGGCGCGACCGAGACCAACGTCGGCGCTGACGCGCAGGGCCCGCTCTTGAAGCCAGTGGCCAGCGGGCTCTACGCCAACAATGGGCGCTTTCCAGAATGACTGGAACCGCACCATCGCTGACCAAACCTAAGCTTGGCCAGCGGAGCAATCACCTTTACGATTCGACCAGGATCACCAAGGACTCTGGAACCACTCCATCGAAGGCCATCGCATCCGCGGCTTCCTTGCTCTGCATAGCTTTCATCATGGCGTCCATGTCCGGAACGTCCATGAGAACGGCCACCCGAGTCGGATTTTGTGGATCTACAAATGTTCGTATGTTGGTCACGCCGAGCGGACCAAAAAGCTCTTTGCGCTTCGGCGAGTCGAGCCAGTGTTTTGCGCCCTTTGTGATGTTATGGTAGCCAATGACTGTCGGCATTGCATCCTCCCTATCGTAACGGCGAAGGCCCGGCATCAACCAAAAGTGCCAAGATCCATCCCGTCGAACGACGGAGCGCCGTTTCGGTTGGACTGTCAATTATTTCGTTAAAGGCGCGCGGAAGAACGATTCGGAGTGGGCGTTTCTTACGGACCGTTCGACCTCAATGAACCAGGATCGCGGTCACGCGGCTGTGGCTATTGACATGTGACAAGCGCAAACAGCCGGACAACAACAGCAAGGACTCGCGTGGCACATATCGGGATCCGGCGCTGGGGTCGGAAAGGGCAGTTGGGCGTAGGTGCCTGTCATGACCCGGCGGGCCAAGCTCGGGGTTATCGCTGAGGTGGAGGCCTCGGATGAGCGTTCTTACGAACGGGCGACCCAGCAACGTGACTGCCCACGAGATTGTTGAAGAGCTGATCCTACAAGCCCGTCGCGGTCAAATCATCTCCGTCAAAGAGACCATTACAGTGGTGCGCCGAGACGGGCCGCAAGTGGAAAGTGACTGCGCGCCGGTCGAGCTTATTGTAGAGATTGCCCAGCCTTTAGCCTGTTTGTCGCGTTCGACCTCCACGAATAGCGTCATGGCAACCCACTGGTTCAACCCCGAGAGGGCACTCTTTGCGCCAGCCAGTTATCCGATCCCGCTCAGAAATTTCTACCAACATTCCCGCCTTCCAAGGAACCAAGGAACAAATCTTCTCGGCAGGAGGTTCTATCCTCGACCATGGTTGAGGTCGACAGAAGGAAACAGAAGGCTATCGCCGACCTTGTGCGACGGTGGGGTCACATCAGATGGTCTCGGGCCGCTTCATTCCGCGGCCTCCAGCAAGCCGGCTTCTTCCTGCAAGCCGTGAAGAAAATCCGCGGCGCGCTGCGCGTGGCTGGCTGCGGTGAAGATCGCCCGCTTGTCGTTCTTAAGCACCTTCAGCCATGAGCCGATATAGGCGGCATGGTCGGGCCGGGTTTCGGGCGTCAGGTCGAGATCGGCGGACAGGAAGATCGAAGCAAGTTCAGCAACGAGTTCTTCCATCGCGTAGCCTTCGTCGCCCCAGCGCTTGCGGCCAAAATCCCGCTCCAGCCGCGAGGGGTGGCGCGTCCAGTGCGTGCACTCGTGCGCCAGCGCTGCGTAATAGCTTTCGGCATTGCGGAAGGTCTCGAACGGCGGCATCTGCACATGGTCGCTGCCCATGCTGTAATAGGCCTGATTGCCGCCGTGACGGATATCGGCGCGCAGCGCGGCGAAGAAAGTTTCCGCATGCTCGATGCGTGCTACCGGATCGAGGCGCTGTTCCGCCGGGGCATAGAATTGCGCCGGTAGGCCCTCGATCTGCTCGACATTAAAGACGGTGTAGCCCTTCATAAACGGGATATCCCGCTCCTGCTCCTCGCCGGTCGCTTCGTCCTTCTCTGTCCTGCGGATACGGTCGGCATAAACGACAAGATTGCCCCTCTCGCCCTTGCGGACATGCGCGCCCATCTCTTGCGCCTGTTTGAAGGTCATCCAGATCGGCGCGGCAAAGCCCTGCGCCATGGCTACCGACCAAAGCATGATGATGTTGATTCCCTGATAGGGCACGCCGTTATGACGTAAGGGCGGCGAAATCCGCCCGGCGGCGTGCTCCGCGTTCCAAGGCTTCAGCCATGGGCGCAGGCCCTGTTCCAGTTCGGCAACAATGCTCGCCGTCACCTTCTCATAAACATCTGCTTTCATTGGTTTTTCCTCCTAGTTTACGGTTGCGCAGCAGCTGCTGCTGCAACCGGACTAGGCCCCGCGCCAATGAGCGGGCGGAATGCGGTCAAGGCTGAAAATCAAAGGGTGGTGCGGCCCACAGCGGAGTGAGCACACGGCCTTTGATTTTCACGCGAATAGCGCCCGGCCTTGACGGCAGGGGGCGGCAGCCCCGGATCAAAAGAGAAAAGGTTGCACGGGCCGAAACGGCCCGTTCAGGTCACGGCCTGAAAGGGCGTGCTTGCGCGAGGGATGGAAGCCGGATGGCCGAAATCCCGGCGTAGCGCGGCGAAGCCGGAGTTCGGTTTACGAGAGCCCGGTCCTGCGTAGCTTCAGCGAAGCAGTACGCGCCCAGAATCCGGCGCCGTAATCGGGTTCGGTCGCTGTTCCGGTTTTTGCTGCGCCGCATGCGCCTTCCCTGAGGCCATGCGAGGTCACTGCGTACGGGAAAGCTGGCATTGGTGTAGCTGAGGAAGTGCGGCGC
The DNA here is from genome assembly GCF_040323955.1 of Mesorhizobium sp. M0018. NCBI lineage: Bacteria > Pseudomonadati > Pseudomonadota > Alphaproteobacteria > Hyphomicrobiales > Phyllobacteriaceae > Mesorhizobium > Mesorhizobium sp. M0018. Next base: position 6,073 of record NZ_JAMYVL010000001.1, read on the forward strand.
AATCGGTGGAAGTTTAAGATAACTGCCAAGGCATGAAAAGCATTGAAGGCACTCCCTGGCGGCTTGGCGGTCAGCTGCTCCTGGAACTTGGCGAAGTCGGCTACCTCCCAGTGCTCGGCGAGCTTTCCGTCGGCGATCCGATAGAATTGAAAAGCAGCGAAATCGACGCGATTGCCGGTCGCCTTGATCTCACCGAAGTCATTTTCACCTGGGTGCCGCTGACGCGATTCATGACCGCCACCCGATCGCCCTCGCCGATGATCTGCTCGATGGTCCAAGTGAAATCGGGAAAGCTGGACTTTAGGCCCTCGAGATAGCCGCGGATGACGTCGATGCCAGAGGATTGTTCATTCAGCTTGTCACCATAGTCCTGCGAAACAATGTCGGCGAGCTGGGTCAGATCACCGGAACATATCGAAATAGCGGCGGACGATGGCTTTATTGGCATCAGAATCGGACATGGGCTGCTGTACCCGGTTCCATTCGCTGGCAGGCTGCATCGTCGGCAGTGACCGTGCTGAGCCGCCTGTGACTCGAAGAGTCGAGTAGATGAACGAGCGCTGGCCACGGCGAGAGGCGGTCGCTTGGAGGGCGGTAGGTCTGGAAGGTTTGGCTTTTGTCTCGCTGGCCGAGAGGGACTTCATGCACGAGCGCAGCAACGGTTCAGGTGGAAAGCGTTTGGTCGTTGCCAAGACCATCGGCGACTTCTGAAATAGCGAGCGGGCGTGCTGGTCCTTCAGGGGATAATTCCCCGAGGGCCCCGGCGTAGCTGAATCTGGCGGGTACCGCAGCATTTCTTGAACTTCATACCTGAACCGCAAGGACATTGATCATTGCCGCCGAGTTGCAGCCGGCCGACCAGGGGCAGCAGCGCTGCTGAAGGCAGGAGCGCTGCCGCAAGGGCAGCCAACTTGCCCGAGATTCCCGGTACGACGAGGCGACGACCGGATTTGAACCCTCGCCACGCCCGTTCGGCCACATACTCCGGATCCACCTTGGGCAAGATGTTGAAGAGCGCCGTCTGATTGGCGCCTGATCTTGCGAGAAACTCCGTCGACACCGGGCCTGGTGCAACGCATGTGACCGTCACACCGGTTCGGCGCAATTCCTGGTGAAGCGCCTCTGAGAAGAAGCGCACGAAAGCTTTGCTGGCGAAGTACAGAGCCATATAAGGCCCGGGAACGAACCCGGCCACGGAACTGAGATTGAGCACCCCGCCCCGTCGGCGCGCCACCATTCCCGGCAGAAAATGGAGGGTCAGTTCTGTGAGGGAATGTATGTTGAGATCGATGATGCCCAGTTGATCATCAATAGGCAGCGCCGTCGTCGCGCCCCGCAGGCCATAGCCGGCGCTGTTGACCAGGACATCACAGACCAGGCCGTGTGTGGACAGAAAGCCCTCCATGCGCGTCGGCGCATCGCCTGCCACGAGATCCAACTCGAGCGTGAATGCCTCGCCGCCCGCCTCCCTAACCTCAGACGCCGCGGCGGCCAAACCCTCGGGCGAGCGGGCAACCAGCACAACCGCACCGCGCTCCCTTGCCGCGACGCTCGCAATCGCCCGGCCAATTCCACCCGAGCCGCCAATCACGACGATAGCTGGCCGGTATTCACAGTGCGAAATCACGTCGCGTTCCTCTGTCTTGCAGGAGCGGAAACTCCTTGACCGAGCAGCATCACTTCATTGGCGACAGTGCCGTTCAGGATCTTTTCGAATCTCTCCAGTGCTCGTGCGACGTTCGCTCCATCCATGACCCGGTGATCGTAGTGGATGCGGACATTCACCGATCCGTCTTTGCCGATCGGACCGTAGTTCAGAAGCGTGGTCAGTGGTGTCAGCGGGTTGAGTGATTCCGCACCGAGACCAGAATAGACCGACAGTTGGAAGGTACCGAAGTAATTTGCCCTTTGCCGGGCGATGTTCAACCCTAGCCACATAAGCAGCCACCTGACTGGCGCGGGCGCACCTGCCACCCGCAAGGCACGCCGAAACTCCGGGACCTCCAGGATCGGCCGTGATCGAGCCGCATGGATGGATCCCTCAAGTTCCGTGATGGAGTAGCGCTCCGGGCACTTGATGCAGCTCAGCAGAACGGCCGGCTCGCCATCATATTCGCGCTCGTGGGCAATCGAGGCTACGCTTGCCGGATACTCATAAAGCTGCGGCCAGGGCAACTTGACATAGGCGCGCCGCAGCTCCGGCATCTCTAGGGCAAGAAGCGCATATCCTTTCAGGAAGATCGCGGTCCAGGAGGGCCTGGTCTGCTGCGCCATTCTAGCCCTTACGAGTGGGCTGAGGTTCATCTGACGCTGCACCGCGACCCGTGGCACGCCGATCGAAAACCTCATCAGATCGCCAACAAGGCGCCGGGGCGCGGAAAGCTTGAGGGCTCGGCCTCGCATAAAACGTACCTCTAATAAAGATAAGGGACTATTCGCCTGGTCTTTTCCATATAGGCACGGTATTGCGGGCCGAAATTCTCCAGCATCATACGCTCTTCCTCGTCCACTCTCAGCAGGAAAAGGACTGCGAACCCAATCAAACCCGATATGCCCGCAATCCAGTTCGCCAGCAAAAAGACCTGGCCGAGGCCCATGAGCAGGAACGAGGTATACATCGGGTGGCGGACCAAAGCGTATGGTCCGGCGCAGATGAGTTCATGCCGTTCGCGAATCTCCAGCGTAATCGACCAGTTCCGGCCAAGTTCCTTATGGGATCTGCGAAAAACCCATAGCGCGGAGCAGAAGATGATTGTGCCGAGAGCCACGGCCCAAACGCTGGCCGGGTGGTCAGCCGCTGCGGGCATGCCGGTGACAACATAGAAGGCAGGCAGGATTGCGAGGCCAAACAGAGCAGATGCAAGCCCGACGATGTCGGAACGTGAGCGGTAGCCAGTTACAATTCGCACGCGCCTTGCCCGGCGCTCGAAGGGATACCGAATCACGTACCAAGCAACGATGCCGATCACCCAAATGACCTCGCCAAGTGAGGCTGCCGCAATGCTCACTTCAGGTCACCAGCGCCCTTTCTGCGATCGCGACTGTAGCAGCTGCCCCTGAGTATGGCCACTTCACCCATCGTCTCGATTTCGTCACCGGCCGACCTTCAGGCGCAGCGATCCTCTCCGAGTTAGCCCGCAGACGCGAAAGCCGGAGGGGCAGTACCGATCGCATTCGGTCCCATTCATCCCTCGAATCTTGGTTATGTATTCATCTCCCGAAGCTCGGTTATGAATTGTTGCGGCCGGAGCTGAATGGCGGGAGTCTTATATCCCATGGAATGAGCGATGTCCGCCACGAAGCCGTTGCAGTTCAAGACCGTCGCCTGCCAGACATGCGAGCTCGCCTGCAGCTTGCGGATGTAGGCAACGACTTTGTCGTATTCGGCCCGGGTCAATATGATTTGCCAGCTTGCGGATCTGTATGGTTCTTCCAGATCACCGTCGCTCCACCCGGTTTCGGCTGGCACCGGCACGATATGGCCCAGAACATAGGGAACCGCACTGTTCGAAGCCGGGTGAAGGCCCGCGACTTGGGGATCGATCATTCTCCCGGCCCGGTCCAGGCGCCCAAAAACTGCGTAGGTGTGGCCGTAGCTTAGGGCGTAGCGGGAGCGGAACTCGATGAAGTACCGCTCGTCGTTTTTTTGAGGCGCAGCTCCGCCATCGGCATAAGATACGAAATTCGGCTGGGGCGGCAGGTCTTTCGTCTGACATGCCGCTGCCGGGAGGGCCACCAACGCCACAAGCAAGAGACGGCTACTTAGAAGCGTCATCGCCGCGTCCATTCCCGAACTTCACAAAGCACAGACCTAATAACGGCCTATGCTCGCCAACCGCTATGAAGCCGGCCAAAGCCCCGGCTGCGTATGTATGGGGAAGGGCTTGGCACCCCTTCCCCATACAAGCCGGTCCTTACTTAATCACTGGTTGCTCTACCGGAGCGGGTGCCGGAGCCTTACCCTTTCCTTTGCCGATCCAGTCGTTCGCGCAGCCGCTCAGGCTGGCAACGGCGAGCACAGCAACCATTGCAATCAATATCCTGTTCATCAAGCAATCCTTTCCCCGGGGGCGGAATAGCCTATGGAATCGCCACAACTAAAACGATATGCAGCCCCGCGAAGTTAGCTGCGATCTACACCAACGCCTAGTGCAGAAATGACACAGTTGGCACCCGGTTGCCGGCGGCACCTTTGCGGTGACGTGCTGGCAGGGTTCACCATCCAACGAAGATCAGGCCTGCCCACCATCAAACAACCACCACCGTCGTGCCCAAAGGAGTACGGTCGTAGAGGTCAATGACGTCGTCATTTATCATACGGATGCACCCGTTCGATACCGCTGTGCCTATCGTCCATGGCTCGTTTGTACCATGTATCCGGAAGTGGGTGTCGCGCCCGTCTCGATAGAGATAAAGGGCACGCGCACCAAGCGGGTTGTTTGGTCCGCCAGGGACCCCCCCTGCATACTGCACCAGGCGCGGCTTGCGCTGCATCATGCTGGCGGTGGGTGTCCACGACGGCCAGTCCGCCTTGCGGCCGACGGTCGCTGTACCCTTGAAGGAAAGTCCCTGCTCGCCGACGCCAACGCCGTAGCGCGTCGCCCACCCGTCAGACTCGACGGCATAGAGAAAACGGTGCGAAGTATCGACGACGATCGTTCCGGCCGGCTCGTTTCCGTCGTACCGCACATGCTGCCGTCGGTAACGAGGATTCAGGCCACGCCTTGGTCCGAACGCGGATGAAATCGACGTGCATCCGGAGATCATCAGAGCCAGACTACCCAGCACGAGCCCCCGGCGCGCAATGTGGTGTTCTTCCATTTGTACCTGCTAGGAAACTGGTCATCTACCGCCGCCCTCGTCTCTACCATTCCGAGGCCTGCGGGCCAAGTCTCGCTGTGTGGTGGCAAAAATGAATTCACAGGATTAAACAAGCGAATTGGAGCGAAACTTCTTGCGATGACCGTCTGCCTCTGTTCGGTTATGTCAGAAATGGCATAGGACAGAGCCGATGAAGCCTGACTTCCATGGTAAAGTCGCGATTGTGACCGGCGCAGGCTCCGGAATAGGTGCGGCTGTTTCACGGCAACTCGCGCAAGAAGGAGCCGAGATTGTTGTCGCCGACCTTGATGCCGAGGCCGCGCGCTGCACAGCCGCCGAAATAAGCTCGCAAGGAGGCAGGGCCTACGACTTTGCGGTAGATGTCACGGATGCGGCAGCAGTGGAAAAGCTGATCGAGTTCACTGTCCAGAAATGCGGCGGACTGGATATGGCGGTAAACAATGCAGGTATCGACGGCATTCGAAAAGCAACGGCAGACTATCCGCTCGACAACTGGCACAAACTGATAAACGTTAATCTCAATGGCGTTTTCTACAGCATGAAGTACGAAATCGCCGCGATGCTGGATCGAGGCGGAGGTGCCATCGTGAACATGTCCTCTGTTCTCGGTTCCGTCGGCTTGCCAACTGCGTCCGCTTACACGGCAGCGAAACACGGGGTCGTTGGATTAACCAAGGTTGCGGCGATTGAATATGCTAGGATGGGCATCCGGATCAATGTCGTCGGCCCCGGCTGGATCGAAACGCCTCTTTTATCGGAGCAAATGGAGGCATTAGCCAGCCGGCGCATGGCGGGTCTTCAGCCGATGGGCAGGCGCGGGAAACCGGAAGAGGTAGCGGCTCTTGTGTGCTTCCTGTTGTCCGACCAGGCCAGCTTTATCACTGGGAGCTACCATCTGGTGGACGGAGCTTACACCGCCCATTAGTGCAGTGGAGACCGGTAACTTCTCTGGGGTGAGCGCGGCCACGATTTGTTAGCGTCGACTGGGCCATCACCATCTCTTTGGTTTCGGAGGTAGTGATGGGAATGGAGTGGACGATTTCGATCGAAGGGACGAACGAATTCGGCGACATCTGTCGCCGAGAGGTCCGGATCGACAAAAGCGATGAGCGTCTGCGTGAAGGAGACCTGGGCCTGTCGATCGACGACGGCAAGAAGATCATGGCCACCCTGCAAACAGCGGTTGTGACCCAGGAGGCGGAAGCCTACACCCTGTTTCGACGGGTCTGTCCGGATTGCCACAATCTTCGGCAACCGACAGCAAGTTCCACGTGCGGCTGTCGGCGGCGTGATGCGGCATCCGTCCGCGGCAGGGTATGAAATCGCGCAAAATCGTAAAGTGGCGCACAGCACGCGATTCGAACCGCCAACAGGCGCAGGGACTCAATTTAGCAAGTGAATTCAGTAGCAGCACTGTATTGGCGGTATCCCTCTCCCGCTACCATCACTACCTTTGTCCAACCCGGAGACATGGGTAACAGATTGTACTTAAGACATGGGTGACAACCTCGTGCCGAACGGGTTGTCGATGGTCTGCAAGGTCCTCTGTTCCAAGTCGATATACCCGAGATCGTAATGCATGATGAGCCAAATGCCGTCGTCGACCTCCTTGATTCCCAGCCTCTGACCGGCGAGCACGGTCGAGACGTTGATCTTCTTCCTGTGCATGCAGATGCGGCCGCAAGCGGTAACCAGGATGTCGCGGTCGTGGAAGGGGTATTCCAGTTCCGGCAGGCCGTCATAGGCTCTTGAGGACGGCGTGTAGAGCTCGGCCGGGGTGCGCATGGCGAGCGCCTCGTGTGGCCTTTCCTCATTGAATTCGCTGATGAAAGCGTCGAACCTCGCCTGCTGCTGGAGGATGTTCATGCCGGGCGGCCTGGTCGTCTCTTTCTTTAAGGTCAGATGCATGCGCTCGTGGCGGCCGTTCTGTTGCGGGTTGCCCGGCTGGATGCGCTCGATGACGATGCCGGGCCTGAGCCAGAACACCGACAGGCGCGAGAGATTGTAGAGGCCGTTAGGCGAAGCGAAAGGGAGCCCGTTGTCGGAGCGGATGGCGGCGGGCAGGCCGCGCTCCCTGAACAGCCGCACGAAGGCCTCGATGACCGGCGTCTCCTTTGTCGATTCAAGCGCTTCGCAGGCGAGCACATAGCGCGAGATCTGGTCGGTGACCGTCAGGGGGTAACAGTAGCTACCGTTGCCGAGCCTGAACTCCCCCTTGAAGTCGGTGCACCACAGATCGTTAGGGGCGGCGGCTTGCGACAATGGCGTGCCCACGGCCTTGCTCGCCCGGTTCCTCTTGCGGGCCTGGCTCACAAGGCCGTGACGGTCGAGCACGGCATGCACGGTGCTTTTGGCCGGGATACGCACATCACCGGCGAGCTTCCTGACCAGCAACTCCCTGATCTTGCGAGCGCCCCAATGCGGCTTCTCGCGCTTGGTCTCGACGATCAGCCGCTCGATCTGCTCGGGCAACTGGTTGGCGTACCTCACCGGCCGCCGCGAGCGGTCGCAAAGCGCCTCCAGCCCTTCCTCCCTATAGCGGTTGAAGATCTTGTAGCCAGTCTTGCGCGAAATCCCGAAATCCCGGCACACATCGCTCATGCCTTCTCCCGCGAGAAGGCGGGCAACGAAACGTAGACGTTCCTCCATCACCGAACACTCTCTCCACGGCATCAACACCTCCGGCCAAAAGCCAAAAGTGTTACCCATGTGTCCGGTACAAAACGTCACCTATGTCTCAGGCCGCGCAGGATAAGCTGTTGAAATAACAACAAAAAACTGAAACTTTGGTAGCGCCCTGTCCAAAAATCTTCAATGATTTCAGGGGCCGAGCCTGCTATCTGGTGGTGCCAACGAACGTCGCAGAGGCGCCGTAAGCGGTCTTTACCAAGCAGATGTCCTGATGTCGCCTTTGATACGCAAGTTCGAGACACCGCTGGTCATGCCGGCTGTTTAGCCAAAGCGGGTCAGCCCTTGAACGCCGGCAAGATAAGGCCCTTGACGCCGACATCGAGCGCGAACAATCCGCCCGGATGCTTCTGGCGGACGAAGTGACTGGCCGGACGCCGGAGTACGGCAGAGGTGACGTAGAGGATATCGAGGTCCTTGCCGCCGAATTCGCAGCAGGTCGGCAGGTCGGTCGGCAAGATCACGGTTTCCATCAGTTCGCCGTCGGGATCATAGCGGCAGACTTTGGCGGTCACTGGGATGGTCACCCAGTAGCAGCCTTCGGCATCTACGGTGGCACCGTCGGCGACGCCGCCGGTCGCCCTCATGTCGATGAAGGTGCGGCGGTTCTCGATCTCGCCGGTGGCGGCATCGAAATCATAGGCCCACACCGCGCCGGCATGGCTGTCGGAAAAATACATGGTTTTCGAATCCGGGCTCCAGGCGAGCCCGTTGGAGCATCCGATGCCGTCGATCATCTTGTGGACCGAAAGGTCTGGATCGAGCCGGTAGAGCGCGCCGATGAATTCGATCGGCTGGCCCGGCACCTCGAACATCGAGCCCGACCAGAAGCGGCCCTGGCGGTCCGGCTTGCCGTCGTTGAAGCGGGTCTTCGGCATATGCGCTTCCGGGTCGACGATCGCCTCGAACCTGCCGGTTGCCGGGTCGAAGAAATGGAAGCCGTTTGTCATGGTCAGCACCAGGCCGCCCTTCTCGCGCAGGCCAAGGCAGCCGAGATATTCCGGCGTCTCGAAGACCTCGTCCTTGCCGGTCGATGGATCGTAGCGATGGATCAGCTTCTTCCAGATGTCGATCCACCACAGCACGCCGGCCTTGGGGTCCCAGAGCGTGCCTTCCCCGAGCTCGGCCCTGGCATCGACGACACAGGTGATTTCGACCATGGTCAGCTCTCCTTTCTGCGCATCTTGCCGCCGAGACCGGCGAAGGTCTCGCTGCCGATCGACACGGTGAGCAGGATCACCGCGCCATAGACGATGAGCAGCGCTCCGCTCGACAGGTTGAGCGCCGGCAACAGGCCGGTGAGGATGGTGAGCACCATGGCGCCGGCGACGGTGCCGAGATAGTGGCCGCTGCCGCCGAGGATCGAGGCGCCGCCGATGGCGACTGCCGCGATCGAGGTGAACAGATAGGCGTCACCCATGCCGAGATAAGCCTGGCTGGAATAGCCGGTGAGCAACATGCCGGCGAAAGCGGCGGTGAGGCCGGAGATGACAAAGGTCAGGATGGTGGTGCGCGCCGTCGGCACGCCGGAGAATTCAGCGACCGTGGCGCTGGTGCCGAGCGCATAAAGATGGCGGCCGAATGCCGCCTTGGACAGCAGCAGCGTCGCCACCAGTGTCAGCGCGAGCCAGATCAGCGCGATGACCGGGAAGCCGCCGATGCGGCCGACCGACAGGAACTGGATCAAGGCCGGTGCCGAGGGTGTCGGCGAGCCCCCGGTCAGCACCAGGATCAGGCCTTGCAGGATGACATTGGTCGCGAGTGTCATGATGATCGGCGGCACGCCGAACCGGGCGACGCCGACGCCATTGAACAGCCCGATCAAGGCGCCGCCGGCGAACAGCAGCGGCATTACCCAGACCAGCGGCAGATCCCGACCGCCGCAGAGCAGCGCCATGACGATTGCCGCCGAGTTGAGCACCCAAGGCACCGACAGGTCGATGCCGCCCCCTATGATGACAAAGGTCTGGCCGAGCGCGACGATGCCGACAAAGGCGGCCAGCACGATAGTCGAGCGCATGTTGGATACTGAGAGGAAGCCCGGCGAGAACAAAGCCGTGACCAGCAGCAGCACAACCATGCCGGCATAGGCGAGTACGATGAGGCGGTTGCGGGCAAGGAAGGCGCTCATTGGACACGGTTCCTTGCGGCTTTTTCGGCAACGGAACTGGCAAGCACCGAGAGCAGGAGGATGATGCCGGAAGCGACCGGCTGCCAGTAGCTCGACACATGCAGGACGAAGACGAGATTGCCGATGAGGGTGAGCACGAAGGCGCCGATCACCGTGCCGGCAAGATGGCCGCGACCGCCGAACAGGCTGACACCGCCGATGACCGCGGCCGCGACCGAAGGCAGGATATAGTCCTTGCCGATGGTCGGCGAACCGGCGCCGGTCTGCGTCACCAGAAACAGCGCCGCGCCGGCCGCGAACAGGCCGGACAGGCCGTAGGTGACGAGGTTGACGCGGGTGATCGAAACACCGGACAGGAAGGCTGATTTCTCGTTGGAACCAGTCGCCTGGATGGCTATGCCGACACGCGTCGCGCGAAACCACCACCAGAACACGAGCAGCGCCAGCAGCATCCAGACCGGGCTCGTCAGGCCGACAAGCTGTGCCGAGGCGAAGCCGACCCACCAGCCGGGAACGCTGCCGCCATCGGTCGGCAGGATGATCATGGCGACGCCGTTGAGGATCGACCAGGTGGCAAGCGTCACCAGGAAGGGCTGCAGCTTGAGCAGCGAGATCAGCAGGCCGTTGAGTGCGCCGATCAGGAAGCCGAGTGCTAGGATGATCAGCGCCCAAAGTGCTGTGGCCGACGGATCATCGGTGAAGCGCGTCGCCGCGATCACCGTGCCGAGGCTGATCATGCCGCCGATCGACAGGTCGATGCCGCCCCGCACCAGCACGATGGTCTGGCCGGTTGCCGCCAGCATCAGCGTCATAGCCGCGGCCGTGTCGAGGTTGAGTTCGTCCAGCGAAAAGACACCGGCCTGCAGGCTGCCATAGATGGCAACGATCAAGGCCAGCATGAGGGAGGCGACAAGGAACGGCGCGCGGTCGAGCAGGCGGCCGCGCCAGTCGATGCCGGGCCTCGTCCATTTCATTTCGGCAGGTCGTTGCGCCATCCCCACAGTTTGCTCCGCGGACATCACCATGCCTCAAGCCGCCTCGCTGTCGAGCATGGCGGCGCGCAAAATGCCCGCCTCCGAGATGCGGTCGCCTTCGAGCGTCGCCGCGATGCGGCCATTGCGCATCACCAGCACCCGGTCGGCGACATGGACCAGTTCCGGCATGTCGCTGGAATGGAACAGGATCGCATAGCCCTTGGCCGCGAGGTCGCGCATCAGCTGAAAAATCTCGCCCTTTGTGCCGACATCGACGCCGCGCGTCGGATCGTACAGCAACAAAACGCGCGCCTGCGTGAGCAGCATCTTGCCGAAGATCACCTTCTGCTGGTTACCGCCGGACAGCGTGCCGGCGAGCTGTTCCGGCGTGCCTGCCTTGATGCGCAGGAAGTCGACCATTTCCTTGACCAGAGCCAATTCCTTTTGTCGGCTGAGCAAGCCATTTTCGGTAAAACGCCTGATAACGGACAGGGTCAGGTTCTCGCGCACGCTCTTGGTCAGGAGCAGGCCCTGCCCGCGCCGGTCCTCCGGCACCAGCGCAATGCCATCCTTGCCTGTCAGCGCCTGGCGCGGATTGCCGATCGAGACCGGCTTGCCCCAGAGTTCGAGGGTGCCGCTCGCCTTGCTGGCGCCGAACAGCGCCTGGAACAGGTCGCGCTGGCCGTGGCCCTGCAAGCCGCCAACACCCAGCACCTCGCCTTCGCGCAGCGTGAAGTCGACGCCGGAGAGCCGGCTGCCGCTGGAGAAGTTCCTGACCCTCAGCGCGATGTGGTCTGTCGCTGTGGACACACGCTCCGGATAAAGCCTGTCCAGATGGCGGCCGATCATCTGCGTGACGATCTCGTTGTCCGACACGGCGTTCGCCTCGTGCGCGGCGACGGTGCTGCCATTGCGAAAGATGGTCAGCCGGTCGGCGATGGCGCGCACCTCGGCCATGCGGTGCGAAATGAAGATCACCAGCCGGCCTTCGGCCGCCAATTGCCGCGTCAAATTGAGCAGCCACTCCGCCTCCCGCGCCGGCAGCGCCGAGGTCGCTTCGTCAAGGATCAGGATGCGCGGGTCCTTGGCCAAGCCCTTGGCAATCTCGACAATCTGCCGTTCGGCCAGGGTCAGCCGCCGCAATTCCTGGTCGGGACGCAATGCCGGAAAACTATATTTGTCGAGCAGCGCCAGCGTCTTGCGGCGCATCTCGCCGCGGTTGACGATGCGCAGCAATGTCCGTGGTTCGTGACGGAACCAGATATTCTGTTCGACGCTGAGATCGGGGATCAGCGACAGTTCCTGGAAGACGGCGGCGATGCCGAGCGCCTGGGCGGCGTCCGGATTGGCCGGGCGATAGTCCTGGCCATCGACCAGGATCGAGCCGCCGTCGTGCTGCACGGCGCCCGACAGGATCTGGATGAAAGTGCTTTTGCCGGCGCCATTCTCGCCGAGCAGTGCGTGCACCTCGCCGGCGCGGGCACTGAACGTCGCCTCGCTCAGCGCGACGATGCCGCCATAGCGTTTGGACAAGCCTTTGACGGTGACGAGGTCCATGAATGCGCCTTCGAAAAGCTCTCCCGACACCTTGCGCCGCCGGGAGACAGGGGCGTTTGACAGGAGTTTACTTGGTACCGGCGGCTTCCGCAGCGGTGATCTCGACCCAGTCGGGCGTGATCGGCAGCGTCAGGCCGGGCGCCTGGTCCGGAAATGCATTCTTGCCGATCGCGATCTTGATCATCTTGGTGCCCGGGTAAAGCTTGGACTCGAAGGGATCGGTGGTGACGAAATCACCCTTGACCGAGACGGAGCGCTCGGCGGGCTTCTTGCCGGTGTCGAGAATGTCGACCGCGAGCTTGATCGCTTCCGAGGAGAGATAGGCAGGATTGGAGCCAAGGATGCACTTGGCGCCTTGCGTCTGCGCGCAAGTAACGGCGGCGACATTGTAGGAGAAGCCGACGACCGGGACGATCGGGCGGCCGGCATCCTTCAGCGCCTGGATAGCGCCGGAGCCATAGCCTTGCGTCATGATGCCGTCGATCTTCGGATTGGCGGCAAGCAGGGCCGCGACACCCGACTGTTCCGGACCGAGTGCATAGTTGCCGTTGTAGTAGCCGACGACCTTGATGTCGGGATATTTGGCCAGCACCTTTTCGTAGCCTTCCTGCAGCTGTGCCGAGATCGGCGCCCCGGCGAGGCCCCGGTCGAGGATGATGTTGCCCTTGCCGCCAAGCTGCGTGGCCATCCACTCGGCCATCACCGAGGGAATGCGATCCCAGTCGGAAGCGACCGCAAAAGCGCAGGGTTCGGTCACCACCTGGTCGAAGCTGATGACGACGATACCGGCGTCGCAGGCCTTCTTGATGGTCGGATTCAAGGCCGAGTCCGAACCGGCATCGACAAGGATGGCGTCCGGCTTCTGGCGGATGATGTTGTTCAGCGAATTGATCTGCGCCTGGACGGTGTTCTCGACATTCTCGATCTTGAGGTCGACGCGGCCCTTCAGCGGCCCCTTGTTCACCGAAACGTTGGCGACACGCTCCATCTGCTGGCGCCAGTCATTGCCGACGAAATTGTTCGAGAGATAGATGGTGTAGGTCTTCTTGTTCTCGGCGTGGCTCGGCGCGGTGCTCACCGCGATTGCGGACATGGCAAGAGCTGCCAATCCGCCGCAAACTGTCTTCAGTTTCATGATCTCTCCTCCTTCGTGTTTCCTGCATCAGCCGGTGACGGACTTCGCCATCTTGATGGGTGCTGCACATAAATTGATACCGGTACCAATGCGCCTTGTCAATTTAAGCCAAGGCGCATTGGAGGAGCCTCGAGGCGACCATTTCGCCGCCGATCGGCAGACGTCGTTCATTTGGCGCCGGCGGCCTCGGCAGGGGTGATTTCAACCCAGCCCGGGCTGACGGGAAGAAACAGGCCTGGCGCCATGTCCGGAAAGGCATTCTTGCCGACCTCTATCTTCTGCATGGTCGCGTCGGGATACAATCCTGACGGGACCGGATCGGTGGTGAGGAAGGCGTTGCGCAGCAGGATCTTTTTCTCCGCCGGCTTCTTGCCGTCGAGTATCTCCACCGCCAGCTTCAAGGCCTCGGCCGACAGATAGGCAGGGTTGGGTGCAAGGATGCACTGGGCGCCCTGGGTCTGCGCACAGGTCGTCGTCGTCAGGTTGAACGGACTGCCGGTGATGGGAACGATCGGACGACCGGCGTCCTGCAGCGCCTTGATCGCTCCGGCGCCGTAGCCCTGGACGAAGATGGCGTCGACTTGCGGGTGCGCCGCCAGCAGGCTGGCGACGCCGGCTTGTTCCGGTCCCAGCGCATAGTCGCCGTTGAAATAACCGACCACTTCAATGCCGGGATATTTCTTGATGACTTCCTCGAACCCACCCTGCAGCTGGGCGGAGATCGGAGCACCGGCAAGTCCGCGATCAACGAGGATCTTGCCCTTGCCGCCGAGTTTCTTGACCAGCCATTCGGCCTCCACGCGCGGTGCGCGGCCCCAGTCGGACTCCATCGTGTAAGCGCAGGGCGCGCTGACGATCTGGTCGAAGGCGATGACCACGATGCCGGCCTTGCAGGCCTTCTCGATCGTCGGGTTGAGCGCTTCGCCGGAGCCCGCGTCGATGACGATGGCGTCGGGCTTGTTGCGAACGATGTTGTTGAGGGAATTGATCTGCGCCTGGACCGTGGTCTCGACCACCTCGACCTTGAGGTCGACGCGACCGGCAAGCGGCGGCTTCGTGACCGCGATGTCGGCGCTGCGCAGCATCTGCTGGCGCCAGTCGTTGCCGACGAAATTGTTGGACAGATAGATGGTGTAGGGCTTCTTGTCCTGTGCGTTGGCCGGCACGGTATCGATCGACAGCAAAGTCGTCGCGATCACCGCAAGGCCGGCGAAGAATGCGCCTGCTTTCATGATTTTCCTCCTCCCGTGTTTGGTGTCAGCCGCGCGAACGCCGCTGCCTATCAAGTGCCTTCGCCGCACACCCCCTTATGGACAGACTTTGTTTTGTGCACGCCGCTACCCCAGAACCACTGTGCACTCGGGCGACACGCACCAGGCAAATGCTCGACGTCGGATGCGGCTGCGCATCCACGTTCGATCGTGGTTCCCGGCGCAGCCTCCATCCTAGCTATGATGCTATTATAATTTTATAAAGCTGTCCATGACCGGAACCAGGAAATCGACGCGCGCCAATGCCGCCGATCGGGTTCAGGCCAGATCGTTTGGCGCGTCGTAGCTGATGCTGAAGAGATCGGCCGGATGCCGCGCGATGGTGAACTCGATGCTCTGCTGGTCGGCCGACTGGTAGAGCATCTCCACACTCAGCACCGCACTGCCGAGAGCGATGCCGAGGTCGTCCGCGATGACCTCATCGGCGATCTCGGCGCGGACCGTGACATGCGCGACGTCCAGCCGCAGGCCGAGATGCCGTTGCACCGAACGAAAGATCAGCACGTCGGAAAAATCCTCCCGCTTCAGCTTCGCTCCGACAGTTGGCGGGAAATAGCTGGTGATCTGAGCTTTCTTCTGCTCACCCACCGACAGGATGCCGCGCAAGCAGTAGCCCGCTTCGTCCTTGCCCATGCCGAAATGGCGCTGGAGCACGGGCGAAACCTCCTTGCGATAGGATTTCACCGTCAGTTGCGCGTCCTTGGTGAAGGCCGCCATGTCGGCGAAGTTCTTGAATTTCCAGCTCAGGTTGACCGATGGACTGCGCGCCGTGACCACAGCCGGTTTGGCCGACCGCTTCCTGATCAGCCCGTCGGCCTCGAGGTCACGCAACGCTTGCCGTACGGTGATCAGGCTGACGCCGAAATGTTCGGCGATGGTCGCCTCCTTCGGCAGTTCGCCGCCGACGGGAAAGGTGCCGTTGCCGATCGGCTCGCGCAGGATGTCGGCGAGCTGGCGGTAAAGCGGGCCGTTGGCGCGACCAAGTGTGCGCTTGGGAAGACTGTCGATGGTGGGAACGGAGTGATCCATGTGCCTCGTCGCGCCTGTGTCGAAGCTTTTATAATAGCTTCCTGCGCCGGAGGCTATTGCATGTCACCCAAAAGTGGCTCCGGTTTTGGGATCAAAAAACAAGCCCGACGATCATCAACCGTCTCAGACGAAGAGCCGAAGCGGATGCTCGATCGCGGCTTTCAGGCTCGAAAGCCATAAGGCCGCCGCTGCCTCGTCAATGCTTCCCGTATCCGCCATCAGCAGGCACTCGGCGTGATCGCCTGATGTGTCGAGCGAGACGGTCAAGCGCATGGCGCGGGCTGGCAGAAGCGGCATCATGAGCGGCCTGACGTCGCTTGCCGGCAACACCCGCAGGGACAATGCGGCAGGTTTTTCCGCATCGTCACGACTGTCGGCCAAAGCAGTGAGCCGCGTCTCCCACAGCGATGTCAGAGACATTTCGGGGATCATGTCGAACACGGCTTGCCGGCCCGCCAGTTCCAGCGCCACGGATGCCGTGCCGATCCTGGCGGCGTCCGGTATCTCGGCAAATGCTCTGCCCGCCGCGCGCAGCAGCACGTCGTCAATGTCGAACAGCCTTCCAGAGCTCTCCAGTGCCGCCAGCAGGTCTCGCAGCGCGCGGAGGGCAACGGACGTCGCAAAGGCAGCGATCCGGGGCGCAGCAGTGGAAGGCTCCGCCGCTGGGGCGGCGATATCAGGCGAAACGACCAGCGTGGCAGCCGGAACGTAGCCGGTGACATCGGCAGCGAGGATGCGGCCACCGGGGCCGCTGCCGCGAAGGACTTCGAGCGGCAGCGCACGCTCGCGCGCCAGGCGGCGGGCGTATGGGGAAACGGCGAGACGCCTTGCCTGCGCCGCCATTGCGTTCATTTCAAATACTCTGAATTGACGCAGTTGGTCAGCCGCCCCTCCGCAAGATATGCGTGCACGACCTCGATCGATTTCAGCCGGAGATCGCGCATCGATGCCGGGCTGTAGAAGGCGGCGTGGGGGGTGACGATCAGGCGGTTGGCGATCCATGCTTCGCGGCGTCGCCATGCCGCCAGCAACGGATGTTCGAGATCGCCGGGTTCGCTTGGCAGCACGTCGAGCCCCGCGCCGGTGACGGTACCCGCGCGCATGGCTGCTTCGAGCAAGTCGAGATCGACGATCGGGCCGCGCGCGGTGTTGATCAGCACAAGCCCGGGCCTGGCCGCGGCGAAGGCCGCCGCGCCAAGCAGCTTGCGGGTTTCCTCGCTCAATGGCGTGTGGACGCTCACCACATCCGCGCGCGCCATGAGCTCGGCCAACGAATGGACCCGCTCGTAGCCTGTCGACAAGTCGACGCCGGACGACAGATGCGGGTCGTAGAACACCACCTTCATGTCGAAGGCGGCTGCGCGGCGGGCCGTGGCGAGGCCGATGCGGCCAAGTCCGACAATGCCGAAGGTGGCGCCCTTATGCCGGCGCACCAGCGGCGCTTTGGAGAAATGCCAGCCTTCGGCGCCATTGCCGGTGAGTTCCGCGCCATAGGCGGAGGTGCCGCGCGTCAGCGCCAGCATCAGGCCGATGGCGTGGTCGGCGACTTCGGTTGTACCATAGTCCGGCACATTGCAGGCCGGTATCTTGCGCGCGCCCCAGCCTGCCGTGTCGATGTTGTCGAAGCCGACGCCCGAGCGTACCACGATCCTGGCCTTGGGAAACGCGGTGGGAGCGGCAGCGACATTGTGCGTCGGCGAATAGTTGATGACCGCATCGGCGGTTTCGCAGGCCGACGGATCGAGCATGGCTGGCTTGTGATTGGTCGACCTGGCGAGGATGAACTCGATGTCGGGATAGTGCTCGCGCTCGAGTTCGGCTTCATCGGCGGCTTGCCAGTTGGCGCACAGGATCTTCATGCTTGCCCTTCGGATTTTACAGGGAGAGTGGTGACTATTTCTTGATGCCGCCAATGCGGCCACCCATCGGCACCACGGCGCCGACCGGCTGGTCGATCACGGCAAGCGTGCCGCTGACTGGCGCCTCGATCTCGACCACGGCCTTGTCGGTCTCGATCTCGGCGACCAGTTCGCCTTCCTTGACCGCATCGCCGACCGCTTTCCGCCATTTGATGACGGTGCCTTCGCTGACGGTGAGATCGCCGAACGGCATCGTCACCGGCTCGTCGTCGCCGGCGGCGGCGGGTGCCTGGGGCGCAGCGGGCGCAACCTTGGCGGGAGCAGGTGCCGATTTAGCCGGTGCGGCACTTTCCAGGCCGACCGTGTACCAGTGATCGGGAATCGGCGGCTTGCCGGCGATGACGTCGCGCACGCCCTGGACGATGCGCTCCATGTCGACCAGCATGGCGCGTTCCAGTACGGGCGCGAAGGGATGTGAGGTCGGCGCGGTGTG
Source organism: Mesorhizobium sp. M0018 (assembly GCF_040323955.1). Classification (NCBI taxonomy): domain Bacteria; kingdom Pseudomonadati; phylum Pseudomonadota; class Alphaproteobacteria; order Hyphomicrobiales; family Phyllobacteriaceae; genus Mesorhizobium; species Mesorhizobium sp. M0018. The sequence continues at coordinate 24,052 of NZ_JAMYVL010000001.1, forward strand.
CAGCCTTCCGGGCGGAGCGTCGAGTTCATCGAAGGCAAGTTCGTTGATGGCTTGCGCGATCTCGCCACCCAGGCCGCACATCGCCCAGGCCTCGTCGACGATGAGCAGGCGATGGGTCTTGCGCACGCTGGCGACGATCGTCTCGATGTCGAGCGGCATGATGGTGCGCGGATCGATCACCTCAGCTTCGATGCCTTCGGCCGCCAATGCCTCCGCCGCTCCAATCGCGCGCTGCACCATCTGCCCTGCGGCAACGACGGTGATGTCGGTGCCGGCCCGCGCGATGCGTGCGACGCCGAACGGGACAAAATGTTCGCCAAGCGGCACCTCGCCCTTGGAGGCGAACAGCGCCTTGGGTTCGAGCATGATGACTGGATCGCCGGCCCTCAGCGCTGTCTTCATCAGCCCCTTGGCATCGGCCGGGCTCGAGGGAACGCAGACGATGAGGCCCGGCATATGGGCGAAGACCGGATGATAGATGCCGCTGTGGTGCGGGCCGGAACTGCGCAGCGCGCCGGCGCCGACGCGCACCACCATCGGCGCGCTCATCAGTCCGCTGGTCATGTAGCGCAACTTGGCGGCCTGCAGGAAAATCTGGCCGGCGGTCTCGAAGGCGAAGTCGGCAAACATCAGGTCGGAGACCGTGCGCGCGCCGGTAGCCGAGGCGCCGACGGCGGCGGCGGTGAAGCCCTGTTCGGAGATCGGCGTATCGACCATGCGCTCGGCGCCGAACTCCTGCCAGAGGTTTCTGGTGTGGGCGAAGCTGCCGCCACGCTCGCCGATGCCTTCGCCAAAATAGAGGATTGCCGGATTGGCGCGCATTTCCTCGGCGATGCCGTCGCGTACCGCCTCGAGCCAGCCTTGCGTGCGCGTCTCGCCGACGGCGCGCGGCTGCAGCGCTGCCGGCGGGTTGATCGGATCGGCAAAGACATGCAGGCGCACCGTTGCCGGGTCGGGCTCGGGCGAATTGCGGGCAAAGCTCAGCGCTTCCTCGACCACCTTGTCGATCCGCGTTTCGATGGCGGCGAGAGCTTCCGTGTCGGCGATGCCATAGTCCTCGACCAGCTTCTTGCGGAACATGTCGATCGGATCGCGCCTGATCCAGGCGTCGAGTTCTTCCTGCGTGCGGTAGGTGCCGATGACTGGATCGCCCTCATGGTGGCCGACGGTGCGATAGGTCTTGGCCTCGATCAGCGTCGGACCTTTGCCGGCGCGGGCGCGCTCAGTCGCTTCCTTCATTGCGAGCCAGACGGCGAAGACGTTGTTGCCGTCGACGGCAACGCCTGGCATGCCGTAGGACGCGGCCCTGGTGGCGATTTCGGGATTGAGCGTGACGGATTTCAGCGGCGTGGCGGTGGCGTAGAGATTGTTCTCGCAGACGAACACCGCCGGCGCGCGCTGCACGGCGGCAAAGTTAAGCGCCTCGTGGAAGCCACCATGATTGGCGGCGCCATCGCCGAAGAAGGCCACGCCGATGTCGTCACGGCCCTGCTGGCGGGCGCTCATACCGATGCCGACCGCATGGCCGATGCCGGCGGCGACGATGCCATTGGTGCCAAACAGGCCGACCGAACGGTCGTAGAGATGCATAGTGCCGCCACGGCCGCCGCAAATGCCGTCGACCTTGCCGAACAGCTCCGCCATCACACGTCCGGGGTTGGCGCCCTTGGCCAGCGCGTGGCCATGGCCACGATGGGTTGATGTGACCCAGTCGGTCGGCCTGAGATGCGCGCAGACGCCGACGCCCGTCGCCTCCTCGCCGATATAGAGATGCAGGAAGCCGGGCGTTTCGCCCTTGCGGCAGGCGATTTGGGCGATGCTTTCGAAGCGGCGCAACAGCACCATGCGTTCGAACAGATCGAGCAGAATCTTGCGGTCGGGGAGGTTTGGCGCACCCCTGGACTCCTCGCGCGTGCGCGCCGCAGACATTGCCACCAAAGCCTCCCTGAATACGTCTGACGCCGGACGGCAGAGCGCCGGCGGCGAGCTTGTTGGTCGCCCGCTTCGGCGCATAATAGATTATAATAGCATAATGTCTACCGACACTGAACAGAGGCGCGCGGGCGCTAGATTTTGGTGATCCGGACCGTGGCGTCGGGACGCTCGAACAGCTCCGGCCGCAAGCTGAGACCGAGCCCCGGCCCCTCCAGCGGCACGACATGGCCGTCGCTGACCAGCGGAATGTCGGCGACGATCTCGGTGTACCAGCCGGTGAAATAGGCCCGCACCGCTTCCTGATAATTGACGTTCGTCAAGGTCGCCGACAGGGCGCAACTGGCGGCATAGACGATCGGCCCGGTACAGTCGTGCAAGGTGACCGGCAGTTCGCTGGCTTCGGCCATGTTGGCTATCTTGCGAGCCTCGGACAGACCACCGCACCAGGCGAGGTCGATCATGATCACCGAAGCGGCGCGCTTGTCGATCAGTTGCTTGAACATCTGCCGCGACGCGAGCCGCTCGCTGGCGGCGATCGGGATCGAGGTATGGCGGGCAAGCTCGGCCATGGCGTCGAGCTCGTTGTAGCGGATAGGCTCCTCCAGCCAGGCGACGTCGTAGGCTTTCAGCGCCTCGGCGATGCGCAGCACCGGCGGCAAGGTCCACAGGCCGTGCAGTTCGACCATGATTTCCATGTCGCGGCCGACGGCGTCGCGGATTTTCTGGAACGGCTGCAGCGCGCTGTCGAGGTCGGCCAGCGAAATGCGCGTACCGTTCGAGGCCTCGGCGGCAATGTCGAACGGCCATATCTTCATCGCCTTGATACCTTCGAATTTCAGGCTTTTGGCGAGGTCGCCGGCATTGTGGCGCCAGGCGAGCAGATCCTCATACGGGCCTTCGTTCGAATCGCCTGCCTTGAGCGACCAGTCCTCGCCGCGCTCGAACAGAGCGTTCTTCTTCGTGGCGCGGACATGTTTGTAGCCGGCGCAAGTGTTGTAGATCGGCACGGTCTTGTGGGTACGGCCGCCAAGCAGCCGCCAGACCGGCTCGCCGAGCGCCTGGCCATATATATCCCAGAGTGCGATGTTGACGGCGGAATTGCCACGCACCTCGGCGCCGGAATCGCGCGCGCCGACATAGACGCTGCCCAACGTACGGTCATGCAGTTCGATGTCGCGCGGGTCCTTGCCCAGAAGGTAAGCGGCGACATTGTCGTGGATGTAGGAGGCGACCGGCCCCGGCGCCCAGAAGGTCTCGCCGGTGCCGATGAGGCCGGCATCGGTGTGGACGCGCAGCCAGAACAGGAACGGGAACTCCGCCAGTTGCAGCGTTTCGAGCGCGACGACTTTCATTTTTTCCTCCCTGTACCGACCGACCGCTCGGTCGGCGGACAATAGCACATCCCCGTTGACAGCCATTTATGGTACCGGTATCAATTTCGTCAAGATGGCCACCGGGAGGGTGCTCGCATGCCTGCCGAAATTCTCGATACCACGCCACGCAGAGCGCTGGTCACGGGCGCCGCCGGCGGCCTCGGCCGCGAGGTGGCGATACAATTGGCGGCCCGTCGATGCGCGGTCGCCATCGCCGACATCAACGCCGAAGGCGCGACCGAGACCGCTCGCCTTGTTCGGGAGAAAGGCTCCGAGGCCGAGACGATCATCGGCGACTTCACCAGGGAAGGCGCGCCGGAGGCAGCTGTCGAAAAGGTGGTCGCGCGTTGGGGCGGTATCGACATCCTCGTCAACAATGCCGGTTATGGTGTGATCGAGCCGTTCCTCGACGCCACTTACAAGTCCTGGACACGCACGCTGGCGCTCAATGTCACGGCACTTGCCATGGCCTGCAAGGCGGCTGGCCGGGTGATGCGCGAGCAGCGTTCGGGGCGCATCATCAACATCACCTCACCCGGTTCGCGCATGGCGCTGCCCGACTACACCGCCTACACGGCGAGCAAGGCCGGCGTCGATTCCATCACCCGCGCCGCGGCGGTTGCATTGGCGCCCTACGGTGTACTGGTCAACAGCCTGGCGCCGGGCATGATGGACACCGAGATGCAGCGGTCGACCGAGGTCGACCTCGCCCGCGCCAATGGCCGCGACGACCTGCAAGCCTTCCTCGACGAGCGCACCCGACGGATCCCGCTCGGCCGACGCGCCGAGATTTCCGAAGTCGCCGAGGCCGTCGTCTGGCTCTGCCTCGATTCGCCCAAATACATGACCGCTGAGCGCCTCAACATGTCGGGCGGGCTCGACAAGGACTGACCTTATGTTGCGAAATTCCCCACCCGGCAGTGCCGATATTGGCGCGCTCGAACGCAAGGCGACACGGCTGCGCCGGCACATGCTGACCATGGCGCGCGGACAGGGCCAAGGCTATATCGGCCAGGGCCTCGGCATCGCCGATGTGCTGGCCGCGCTCTACTTCCACGAACTGCGCTACGATCCGCAGAATCTGGTATGGCCCGATCGCGACCGCTTCCTGCTGTCTACCGGACACTATTCCATTGCACTGTGGGCGGCGCTGGCCGAGGCCGGCATCATCCCGGTCGAGGAACTCACCACCTACGGCGCCGACAATAGCCGGCTGGAAATGTCGACACTCGACACCACGCCCGGCGTCGAGGTCATCGGCGGTTCGCTCGGCCATGGTTTGGGACAAGGCGTCGGCCAGGCGCTGGGCTTGCGCGTCGACAAATCCGACGCGCGCGTCTTCGTCGAGTTGTCCGATGGCGAAATGCAGGAAGGCTCGACCTGGGAAGCGGCGATGTCGGCCAGCCATTTCAGGCTCGACGGGCTGGTGGCGCTGATAGACTGCAACGGCATACAGGCCGATGGGCCGGCGGTGCTCGAGATGGAACCGGTCGCCGACAAATGGCGCGCCTTCGGCTGGCAGACATCGGAGATTGACGGCAACAACATGAAGGCGGTGGTCGGTGCGCTGGCCGGCGCACGCGACCGCAACGGCAAGCCGAAGGCGATCGTGCTGCGCACATTGCCGGGCAAGGGCGTGCCGCGCATTGAGACCAGCGAGAAATCGCATTTCTTCCGCATAGACATGACGCAGTGGGACGGCATCATCGCCGAGTTCGAAAAGACCGTGGGAGCAACCCAATGAGCAGCACGGCGATTGAGCCCGGACGCACGCTGCCCATGGGCCAGGACGAAGCGGTCGGCGGTGGCCAACGGAGCGTGGAGGCACCGTTCGGCAAGGCTTTGGCGCGGCTTGGCCAGAGCCGCCCCGACATCGTCGGGCTGACCGCCGACCTCGGCAAATACACCGACATATTGCCGTTCCGCGATGCCTTTCCGGAACGTTTTTTCAATGTCGGCATGGCCGAGCAGAATCTGGTCGCCGTCGCCGCCGGACTGGCGCGCACCGGCAAGGTGCCTTTCGCCACCACCTATGGTGTGTTCGCGACCCGGCGCGCCTATGATTTCGTCGCCATCGCGCTCGCCCACTCCAGCCTCGACGTCAAGATCGTTGCCGGACTGCCGGGATTGACCACCGGCTATGGCGGCACGCATCAGGCGATTGAGGACCTGGCGCTGATGCGCATGATCCCCGGCCTGACCATCATCGACCCCTGCGATGCCACCGAGATCGAGGCTGCGACCGACGCGATCGCCGAGCATCGTGGTCCAGTTTATATGCGGCTGCTGCGTGGCAACGTGCCGGTGATATTTGAAGCTGGCTATCGCTTCGAAATAGGCAGAGCGCGACAGCTTCGCGAAGGCTCGGATGTCGGCATCATCTCGACCGGCTTGATGACCGAGCGAGCGCTGGACGCGGCGGAAGCCTTGCGCAAACAAGGCATCTCCGTCGGAGTGTTGCACGTGCCGACGATAAAACCGTTCGACGCCGAGGCGGTGGCCGAATTTTCGACCGGCTTCAACCATATCGTCACGGCGGAAAACCATGTTGTTGTCGGCGGCTTGGCGAGCCTTGTGGTCGAGACCTTGTTCGATGCCAGCATCGCGAAGAAGGTAACGCGCATCGGCCTGCCCGACCGCTATATCGAATGCGGCGCGGTGCCGACCTTGCAAGCGAAGTACGGCCTGACGACCGAGGCCGTCATCGCAACGATCGCCGCCCTGAATTAGGACTGCCGCATGAAGATCACAGAGATCGAGACCTTTGCCGTCGGCGCGGGCTGGAAGAACTGGCTGTTCGTCAAAGTGCATACCGACAAAGGCATCCACGGCGTTGGCGAAGGCACGCTGAACGGCTTCATCAAGACCACCGAAGCCGGGGTGCACGAGCTCAAGCATCTCGCCATCGGCCAAGACCCGCGCCGCATCAATGCGCTGGCCAAGCGCTTGCTGGACAGCGTTTCGCTCGATGGCGGCCATATCCACCGCACGGTGATCGCGGCGATCGAGGTCGCCTGTTGGGATATCCTGGGCAAGAGCCTCTGCGTGCCGATCCACCAGTTGCTCGGCGGCCAGGTGCGCGACAGCGTGCTCGGCTACGCCAATGGGTGGTACCGCACCGAACGCATGCCGGAAGCCTTCCTCGAGGCCGCCAAAGCGGTTTTGGCCAAGGGTTTTAAGGCATTCAAACTCGACCCTTTCGGCACCGCGCAAGGGTTTATTTCGCGCGAGGAATTGGACCTCTCCTACGCTATCTGCCGGATGCTGCGCGACAGCTTGCCCACGGACACGCTGATCCTGATCGACGTGCATGCCCGCTTCACCGAGATCGCGGCGCTTCAGACAGCCCAGAAATTTTCCGATCTCGACATTTACTGGTGGGAGGAGCCGACCTCGCGCGACCGGCAGGAGACCGTGCATGAAGTGGCGCATCGCTCGCCGATCCCGGTTGCGACCGGCGAGATGTACGACACGGTCGGCCAGTTCTACACGCTGGCCGCCGGCGGCGGCGTCAACATCTTCCAGCCTGAGCCGATGTCGCTCGGCGGCATCGGGCCGTCGATGCAGGTGGCCAATCTGGCGCTCGCGCATGGCAGCCATATCGCGCCGCACCAGAGCGGTGGACCGGTGGCTACGGCGGTGTGCCTGCAGCTCGCGGCAGCGGTGCCGAATTTCCTTATCCAGGAGCATTTCGACGCCTTCAACGACCCGTGGACACGCGACCTGGTGACCTGGCACCCAACCGTCAATCCCCACAATGGCCACCTGTCGTTGCCGGACGCGCCGGGGCTCGGCATCGATCTCAACATCGATGCGATCAAGGATCATCCCTACGATCCCGATGCCTATCTCAACGTCCACGCCGAAGGCTGGGAAAAGCGCCTCGGACGACGTGAAGAGACCGGCAGGAAGAAACCCTGATCAGGCGCTTTCGCGGTCGACGATCTCGAAGCCGAGGCTGGTGATGGTCGGCACCTTGGTGTCGCCGCCGAGCCTTGCCAGCAATTGCCGCACGGCGCGCCGGCCCATCTCGTAGCGGTTGACCTTTACCGTGGTCAGCGGCGGATAGAGCTGCGCGGCCAGATCCATGTCGCCATAGCCGGCAATCGCGATCCTGCCCGGCACCGCCCAGCGGCGGCGGTGGCACTCCTGCACGGCGCCGACGGCCAGCGTGTCGCTGGAGAAGAAGATGGCATCGATATCCCTGTGACGGGAGGTCAGCGTCACCAGCGCCTCGGCGCCGCCTTGCGCGGTGATCGGCACCTCGACCTCCATGTCGGCATGGTTCTTGATGCCGAGTTCGGTGAGCGCGGCATGATAGCCGGTGCGGCGCTGCTGTAGGCGATCATTGCCATGGATCGGCGTCGAGACGAAGCCGATGCGCTTGTAGCCCTTGGCGGCCAGATGCATGGTCATGGCATAGGCCGTCTCGAAGTTGGAGACGCCGACCACCATGTCGATCGGCTTGCGGCCCTTGATTTCGGAAATCTCGACGATCGGCGCACCGCTGCTCCTCAGAAGCCCGCGCGCCGCCTCGCTTTGTACGAAGCTCTGCAGGATCATGCCGACCGGGCGCCAGCCAAGCAGGTTGCGGATCGATTTCTCCTCGGCCTCCTGCGTGAATTCGCCTTGCACCAGAAGCATCGAGTAGCCGCTCTCATGGCATTCGTCCGACATGCCTTGCACCTGTTCGGCAATGCCCGAATTGATCAGCGGCGGCACCACCGTGCCGATCATGCGGCCATTGCCGCGCATGCTGGAGGCCAGCCGGTTGGGCACGAAGCCGGCCTGCTCGATAGCCTCAAGCACTTTCGCGCGCGTCTCGGGCGAGACCATGTCGGGATTGGACAGCGCCCGCGATACCGTCATCGGCGCGACACCAACGCGCTTGGCGATCTCGCGGACACCAAGGCGCTGCCGCTTCTTCTCGCCCGCCGGCGGCTCGTCGACCATCACCATGCTCCAAGAGAGCGCGATCCGTCAGCAATGTCCCGCGGACCGCGGCGTAAACGCCCATTCATAGCGGTTGGCGCGAATGCATTCCAGCGATGGAGCTGGCTATGCACTGCCAGGAAATTCGCCGTTGACAAGTTATAATATTATAATCTTAATGGCCAAGAGGAGTGCGCCAGGATCGGCACAGGTGAATGGAGCCGGCCGCAAGAGCCGGCGACAGGCGCCGCCAGGGAGGTCAGGATGAACAGCGCGGCTGAGGTGAGCGCGCCGCTCCGGGACGCGCGATCGTTCCGGCGGCGACTGATAGGCTTGATTGCCGTCGGCGAAGTCGGCGTGCTGGCGGCCATGGCGTTGCTGATCGCCTTCTTCTGGCTGATCGAACCGGCCTTCCTGTCGGAGCGCAACATCCGCGCCATTCTCAACGTCGTCTCCTTTGTCGGCATCATCGCCATCGGCCAGACCATCCTGCTGGTCGCCGGCGAATTCGACCTGTCGGTCGGCTCGGTGGCCGGGTTGTCCGCCGTGATCGCCGCCAAGCTGATGACCGCGGCCGCCCTGCCGGTGACCGTCGGCGTTCTCGGCGGCGTTGCCGTCGGTGCCCTGATCGGCCTGCTGAATGGCCTGATCGTCGTCAGGGTCGGCATCCCCGCCTTCATCCAGACGCTCGGCATGCTGTTCATCGGCCAGGGCCTGATCCAGGTGGTGACGGGCGGTTATCCCGTCTATCCGCTGCCCGAGGCGATCAACACGATCGGTGGCACAGATCTCGCCTTTGGGCTGGGCTGGAGCTTTGCCTTCTTCATCGTCGCCGCCATCCTTGCCGACTTCGTGCTGCGGCGCACCGTTCTCGGGCGCAACATGTATGCCACCGGCGGCAACAAGGAAGTGGCGCATCTCGTCGGCATCAAGACCAGCGCCTACAAGATCGGCGCCTTCATCACCGTCGGCGCGCTGTCGGCGATCGCCGGCATGTTCGTCATGGCCGATCTCGGCAGCGGCGGCACTTCGATCGGCAGCGGCTGGGAACTGACGGTCATCGCCGGTGTCGTGGTCGGCGGCGTCAGCCTGTTCGGCGGCGCCGGCACGGTGGCCGGCGGCGTCGTCGGCATTCTCATGCTGAAAGTGGTGCAAAGCGGCCTCGTCGTCATCGGCGTCAACTCCAACTGGCAGCAGATCGCGGTCGGCGTGATCATGGTCATGGCTGTCGGCCTCGACATCGTGCGCCGCCGCTATTTCATCGCCGGCGCTTGAGAGGCCGTGGACATTGCACCGGCAAAATGCCGGCCAACCAAGGGAGGTAAGACATGAAAATCCATTTGAAAAAGAGGGTGATCCGAGCCGCATTGGTAGCGGCGGCCGTTGCCACCTCGCTGGGCTCGGTGAGCTTGGCCCGAGCGGCGGACATCCACCTGCTCTGGGTGCAGGCGATGAAGGATCATCCCGTGCACCGGCTGATGCAGGCCGGTTTCCTCAACAAGTGCAAGGAGCTCGGCTACACCTGCGAGGTCGTCGGCGACCCGAGCGCCACCAACTGGGACATCCCCGCAACGCTGCCGCTTGCCGAAGCCGCCCTCGCCCGCACCAAATACGATGCCATCGGCGTCTACGGTCCCGATCCGGCCATCTATTCCTACATCTCCAAGCTGGCCAAGGAGGGCTTCCCGATCGTCACCTGGCACGTGCTGCCGCCCGAAGGGACCGTAAACGGGCTGAAAGCGGCAACGGGCGAGAACATCGCCGAGGCCGGGACCAACGCCGCGATCGCCATCGGCGACAAGCTCGGCGGCAAGGGCACGGTGGCACTGACGCAAGGCGCCTCCAACGACACCGAAAACGCCATGTCGGATGCCTTCCGCAAGACCATCGCCGCGAAATATCCCGGCATCAAAGTGCTCGACACCCAGATGGAAGGCTTCGAACCCTCGGCGGCGGAAGCCAAGGCGGTGGCGATCCTGCAAGGCAATCCCGACGTGACCGCCGCCTTCGGCACTACCGGCAACAGCATCCAGACCTGGTCGGGGGCGGCCGGCAAGGCCGGGCGCGATGTCGTCATCATCGGCATGGATTATATTCGGCAGAACCTCGATCTGGTAAAATCGGGCGCCGCCTACGGCATCGTCGCGCAGCCGCTCTATGAAGAGAGCGCCAAGGTCGCCGAGCTGCTGGGCGATCTGGCCCAGGGCAAGACCGTGCCCTACAGCAATCCGCTGCCGGCCAAGGTGATCACATCAGCCGACCTCGCCCCCTACTACAAGATGCTGGACAGCGCCGGCCAGTAACAGCTCCCGCCCGGTCCGCTTGCGCGGGCCCGGTGCCTTTTGAGAGGATCGCCGTGTCCAACACCGCCCAAGCGCCTCTGTTCTCGGCCCACGCAATCGCCAAGAATTTTGGCGGCGTGCAAGCACTGCGTGGTGTCGACTTCGATGTGACATCGGGCGAAATCCATGCCCTGCTTGGGCAGAATGGCGCCGGCAAATCGACCCTGGTGAAAATCCTCAACGGTGTGCATCCGGCCGGCTCCTACACCGGCGCCATCCAACTTGACGGACGGCCGGTCAGTTTCGCCTCGCCTGCCGATGCGCGGTCGAACGGCGTCGGCTATGTGCCGCAGGAAATCGAGGTGCTCGAGCAGCTTTCGGTCGCCGAGAACGTCTTTGCCGGCCGGACCGGTCTCAGTGACGGCATGCTCGTCCACCAGCGCCAGCTCGAGCAGCGCGCCGGCGCGATCTTTGCCGAGCTTGGCATCGACATCAATCCCCGGGCCTATGTCGCGTCGCTGACCTCGGCGCAGCGCCATCTGGTGATGATTGCGCGCGCCATCGTGCTGAAGCCGCGCGTGCTGATGCTGGACGAGCCGACGGCCTCGCTGTCGGGCACGGAAGTCGACGCGCTGTTCAGCGTACTGCGGCGCCTGAAGGCGCAAGGCGTGGCGATGATCTACATCACCCATCGCCTGCCCGAAGTGCTCGCCATCTGCGACCGCGCCACCGTGCTGCGTGACGGACAAGTGGCGGTACGCATCGCAAGGGAGGATTTCGATGCCGAGACCTTCATCTTCTCGATGTCGGGCCAAAGGCTGCATCGGCTGTTTCCCGAGCATGTTGCACCTGTCGGCGCGCCGACCGCGCTGGAGGTCCGCCGTCTCACTGTCGCCGGCCACAGCGGCGCTGTTCATGGCGCGAAGGATATCAACCTCTCGGTGGCCGCCGGCGAGATCGTTGGACTGGCGGGGCTGCTCGGTTCCGGCCGCAGCGAGATCCTGCACGGCATCTATGGCCGGGTGCCGGCCGAGGGCGAAATCCGTGTCGCTGATCAGCCTGTAGCGATCAAATCGCCAAGCAATGCCCGCGCCGCCGGCATCGCCTTGTTGACCGAGGATCGCAAGCGCGACGGCCTGCTGTTCAACCTGCCGGTCGGCGCCAACATCACCATCGGCAATCTCGCGCCCCTATCGCGGCATGGCATGGTGCGTGGCGGACTGGAACGCAGCTCGATTCTCGCCGCCATGCGCGCGCTCAACGTCAAGGCATCGTCGCCGCAGACCGCGGTCACCCATCTTTCGGGCGGCAACCAGCAGAAGCTGCTGTTTGCCCGCGTGCTGATGCGGGCGCCGAAAGTGCTGCTGCTCGACGAGCCGACCAAGGGCGTCGACGCGGCAACCCGGCACGAGATCTACCGGCTTGTGGTTGAGCTCGCCGAGAAGGGCGTGGCCTTGCTCATCGTCGCTTCCGAGCTTGAAGAACTGATCGGCCTTTGCGACCGTTGCCTCGTCGTTGCCGATGGCCGCATCGTCGACGAATTCGGCCGCGGCGAAGGCGGCGAAGACCGCGTGCTGCGCTCGGTGACGGCAGCGCAAGCGGAACGCCACGCGATAGCTTCACAGGTCTCTGCATGATCTTTGCCGGCAAACGCGTTTTCGTCACGGGGGCTGCGACCGGTATCGGCCGGGCGACAGCGGAGTACCTTGCCGCCGAAGGTGCCAAGGTCTTTGGCGCAGGGCTGGATGGCGAAGAGGGAAACGCGCTCGCCGGTCGCTATACCGGAAGCCAGCTGATCTTTCACCAGAGCGACCTCACCCGCGAGGCCGAGGTGCAGGCGGCCGTGGCGGCAGCGACAGGGCGGTTTGGCGGTCTCGACGCGGTCATCAACTGCGCCGGCATCTATCCGACCGGCAAGCGGCTTGAAAAGCTTTCCGACGAGGAGTGGGACAGGACCATCGCCGTCAATTTGACGGCCATCTTTCGCGTCTGCCGCGCGACCTTGCCGCTGCTGCGCGCGGCTGGCGGCGGCTCGATCGTCAACATCGCCTCCGTGCATGCCGACGCAACGGTTCCCGGTGTGCCTGCCTATGCCGCGACAAAGGCGGCGGTCGTCGGCCTGTCGCGGCAGATGGCGCTTGACTATGCCGTCGACCGTATCCGCGTCAACGCCGTGCTGGTCGGTTCCGTCGCCACGAGGATGACGCTGGACGGGCTGGAAGCGGCCGGCGGTGCGGAAGCACTGGGCCTGTCCTTCGAGCCCAACAGGATCGCGCGCATCGCCAACCCTTCGGAGATCGCCACGGCAATAGGCTTCCTGATCTCCGATGCCGCGTCCTTCGTGACCGGCAGCGCCATGCAGGTGGATGGCGGGCTACTGGCGCGGCTGCTCTAGGTGTTAACCGCAAAGGGCATGAACAAGACTGTGCCAGCAGCGTTCTCGCCGGGGCCAAGCACGATCACGCCTTCGTTCGGATCGTCCCATCTGCCCCGGTTGAATGCGCCGGAGGCGTTGGTTTGCGGCTCGACGCAGAAATACGGTTTTGTGGGATCGGCATAAAGCATCAGATGCTTGAAGACGGGATCCGCAGCGATCCGCAACCCGACGCCGCGTGACGGAAAGCGAAGGGTCGCTTCGCCGCTCCAGCCGCCATAGTCGTTGTTGCGCCAGCCGCCCGACAAGGGCCGAGTCTCGGCATAGTCGAGTTCGGGTGGAAGCGTGATCCGATCACCGGAAATGCTCTCCGGTCCTTCGAGATAGAAGTGCCTGGCCTTGAACTGCAGCGTCACGTCCGGGTTGCGATCGAACCAGGGATGCAGGCCAAAGCCGAACGGCATGTCGACCAGCCCAGTGTTGGTCAGTGTCATGGTCACGCTAAGGCCCTCCTCGGAGACTACGAAAGCCTGCGTCGCGCGGTAGGAATAGGGCTCCGGTCCCGCGGCGATGTCCAGCGACAGCGTCGCGTCGATGGCGCCTGCCTTGGTGACAGTCCAGGCGTGTTGCCAGCCGCTGCCATGCACGTTGAATTTTTCCGGCGGATTGTTGGGCAGGACCTGCCAGCGTTTTGCTGCGAACTCGAAGGCGTTTCCGGTGATGCGGTTGGCGTAGGGCATCATCGGGAACATGGCGACGCCAAGCACATTGCCGGCGTCAAGATCCTCCTTCGAAAGCCGGCGCATGAGATCGATGCCGTGCCAGCGCAGCGAACTGACGCTGCCGCCGATTTGCGGCACCAGGGCGACCTCAAGCGCTTCGGCCTTGAGCGTCAACCGATCAGAAATTACGCCCATAGCCTGCCATCCATCCACCATCGACACCCAGCATCTGGCCGGTCGCATAGGTGTTCAGTGGATCGCAGAAGAACAGCACGGCCGCAACTGCTTCCTCGATGCTGCCGGCGCGGCCGACCGGTGTGTGGCTGAGCATGGCCTTGTCGCCCGAAACCATGGTTTCATCCTCGACCGTGCCGACGCCGACGGCATTGACCAGCACCTTAGGGCCGAACTCCATGGCCAGCGTGCGCATGCCGGCAAGGATCGAGGCGTTCTCCATGGAAAAGCGCGGATGGCGGCGCATTGGCATGCCGGCGGTCACCGACAGCAGGAAGACGATGCGCCCGCTGCCGCGCTCGGTCATGGTCACGGCAGCCTTGCGCGCATCGGCGTAGTGAGACCGCGGATCGCGCGTCGCCGATCCTGGCCACAACGCGCAGGAGATCAGCAGGATATCGGCGGCCCGTGCATGGGAACCCTCGACCAGATGGCCGCCATTGGCCTGCAACGCGGCAAGTGCGGCCTCGGCCACCGGATTGGTGTCGCCATCGACTGCGTAAGCAGTGCCCTCGAGATCGATTTCCATGCCCGCACTCACATCATGTATCCTGCTGTCCAGCCGCCATCGACGGCCAGCACCTGGCCGTTGATATAACTGGCGATGGGGGAAGCAAGGAACAGCACCGCCTCGGCGATCTCCTCCGGCCGGGCCGGCCGGCCAAGCGGCACATGGGCGAGGAACTCCTCGGTACGTCCGGCGAACTTGCCGTCCTCGCCATAGAACAGTTTGGCGGTGAGCGCTGTCATCACTGAACCCGGCGCGATCGCATTGGTCAGGATGCCCTTTTCGCCCAGTTCAATCGCCATCGAGCGCGTCAGGTGGATGATGCCGGCCTTGGCGGCGACAAACGGGCTCTGCAGGCGCATCGCCGCCAAGCCGACCACCGAGGCGATGTTGACGATGCGGCCGCCTCTGCCGGCGGCAAGCATCGGCACAAGCGCCGCGCGGCTCATGATGTAGAGGCCGTCGAGATCGATGCCGGTGATGCGATCCCATTCCTCGACTGGAAATTCATTGATGGTGACGCGGTGCGCCAGTGTGTTGACGCCGGCATTGTTGACGAGAATGTCGAGGCGGCCGTAGCGCGCCATGGTGGCGGCGATCGCGTCGTCCACCGAAGCCGGATCGCGGATGTCGACGGCACAGGCCATCGCGCTGCTCAGGGTTGCCGCTACGCGCTCGGCGCCTTCCATGTCGATATCGGCGACAACGATTGCAGCATCATTGTCGGACAGCCGTTTGGCGATAGCGCTGCCGATCGCTCCCGCTGCACCAGTGACCAGCGCTGTCTTACCTCTCAAATCGCATCGCATGCGTCATTCCCCACCTTCGATCAGAATTATGCTATTATAATGCTATAGGCTTCACAACAGAGCAGATTCGAACCGGAAGGAACGTCACAAACGCATCGCATAACATTGCCTGAGGTGCACGAGGCACGCAGCGTCGGCTTCACCAGTAGCGGGCGCCGGTCCGACCCCCCGCAGGAATAGACAGCCGCTTGACACGAGCCTTCTGAGGGTAAGGCACTCCTTGCGCCAGATTTGTAGCCAGGACGGCCTCGTCAGCCGCTGCAGCGAAGTCGGAACTGGCAGCGCGATGAGTGGGGGGAAAGGCGGTATCCCTCTCCCGCTACCATCACTACCTTGTCCAACCCGGAGACATGGGTAACAGATTGTACTTAAGACATGGGTGACAACCTCGTGCCGAACGGGTTGTCGATGGTCTGCAAGGTCCTCTGTTCCAAGTCGATATACCCGAGATCGTAATGCATGAAGCTGACGAGCCAAATGCCGTCGTCGATCTCCTTGATTCCCAGCCTCTGACCGGCGAGCACGGTCGAGACGTTGATCTTCTTCCTGTGCATGCAGATGCGGCCGCAAGCGATAACTAGGCCAAAGGATTGGGCAAGGAAATTCAGCTCCCTCAGCCTCTGACGATCATCCGCTCTACAGCCGTCCCTCCTGCGGCCAGCTTCATCAGATCGGTGTCGAAATTGACATCGGCAGCGCTGCGCTCCGCGCGCGCCGCATTGCCTGCGAACTGGTGTTGATAGCCTTTCCATGCCGCGTCCGCGATGGATCGGCTGGTGCCACTCAACAGGAACTGGGTGAGCTCGGTAGCAGCTCGATCGATGCGACCGCCGAGCTCCGGCGACCCCCAATCTTCCGGGGCAGCAAAGATCGACGTCGGCACGGGAAAAGTGCGCAGAAACGCGAAAAGCGGGCGCATCTGCGCGTCCGCGACCATCGCATGGCGAGCGGTGCCGGCCGTCGCGGCGAGGATCACCGGTTTGGCAATGAGCAAATCGTTGTCGAGGATATCGATGAACGACTTGAACAGCCCGCTGACACCGGCCTTGTAGACTGGCGTGGCGGCAACGACGGCATCCGCGCCGGCAAGCGTTTCGATTACGGACTGCACCTTGGCCTCGGGAAATCCGGCCACCACGGCACGCGCAATATCGACTGCAAGCGGAGCCAGGTCGATGACGCTAAGGACGGCGGTCTTTCCCGTACCAGTGATATGTTCGATGCTCTTCTGTGCGATGCGGTCGGCCAGCATCCGCGTTGTCGAGGGATCGTTTACGCCTGCGTTCACGACGACGAGCCGCACGGGCTTCCCCCTGTTCTCGATGGTCTTCGTCATCTCTCTAATCCTTTCCCTGAAGACACCACCGGGGGCCTACCGCTTTGCGACATTGCCGGACCGGGCGGCCTGCCCCGCGACCAGCGGGGCGCGCGCTGTAACGTTTTCGTCAGTATCGTGATACGGCCGGACATCCGTCAGGTTGTCTCCGCGATTGGCATTCGGACGCGGCTGGCGCGGCGCCTGGTCTCCATACTTGACTTCCACCAGGCTCCGGTGCGTCGGGGCTATGGCGGCGCCCGGCGAGCGTCGCGCCGCCATCTCCTTGCGGAGCACGGGCACCACCTCAGTGCCCAGCAGCTCGACCTGCTCGAGAGCCATCTCCAGCGGCAATCCCATGGCGTCGAGAACCCAGAGTTGCCGCTGGTAGTCGCCGAAGGCTTCCCGGAAGCTCAGCGTCCTGTCGATGACCTCCTGCGGGCTGCCAACACTGAGCGGCGTATCGCGCGAATATTCTTCCAGCCGATAGGTCTTTCCGTAGATGGGGCTGCCTTCGAAATAGGGCCGGAATCGGCCGTATGCGTCCTGCGAGCGCTTGGCGATGAAGGCATAGCCACCAAGCCCGACGACGGCCTGCTCCTTGGTGCCGTGTCCGTAATGCTCGAACCGCTCGCGGTAGAAGTTCACCAGCGGCAGGAAGTGCAGGTTGGGCGCAAGGATGTTGTTGGCGAAATAGCCGTTCCCGTAAAAAGCCGCCTGCTCGGCGATCTCCGGAGTGCGGATCGAGCCGTGCCAGACAAAGGGAGGAACGTCGTCGAGCGGACGCGGGATCGACGTGAAGCCTTGCAGCGGGGTCCGGAATTTGCCTTGCCAATCGACAACGTCCTCGCGCCACAGCTTGTGGAGCAGATTGTAGTTCTCGAGCGCCAGTGCGACGCCGTCACGCATGTCCTGCCCAAACCAGGGATAGACCGGCACTGTATTCCCGCGGCCGAGCATCAGGTCCATCCGCCCCTTCGAGAGATGCTGCAGCATCGCGTAGTCTTCCGCGATCTTCACCGGGTCATTGGTCGTGATGAGCGTCACGGCGGTGCTGAGGATGATGCGCTGCGTCTGCGCGGCGATATGGGCGAGCAGAGTCGTCGGCGAGGACGAGAAAAAGGGTGGGTTGTGGTGCTCGCCGATGGCGAAGACATCGAGCCCGACCTCGTCCGCCCGCTTCGCGATCTTGACGATCGCATCGATCCGCTGCGCCTCGCTCGGCGTGACGCCTGTGATCGGGTTGCGCGTTACGTCGCTGACAGAGAAGATTCCGAATTGCATTTTGAAGCTCCAGGGGCTCGATGTCGGTAGATGTCTGCGTCAAGGGGTCGTGATCCGCGAGTGGCGGGCCGGCCTACCCTCTTCGTGACTCGCCATGCTCAGCGAGCCGGGATCTTGGCTTTCCGCAGCCGGGCCCAGGCAATGAACAAGGACAAGGCGAGCAGCGTCAGGTTGATGGGCAGCATCTTGGCCGTCTCGCCGAGCAGCGCATGCGTGATGATCGCCCCCACCTGTATGAGTGAAAGCCCGACAGCCGCCAGCGGCGTCAGCCAGGGCTTGATCCGCGTCGCGGCCGGCAGGATGAGACCGACAGCGCCCAGCACTTCGAGAGTGCCGATCAGCCGTGTGACGGCTTCCGGTACATGGGTGACGAAGCTCATGCTCGCGGCGAGCGCGTCGATGGGCTGTGTCAGTTTCGCGCCACCGGCTGCCAGATAGAGGAGAGCCAGGAGCGCCTGTGCGATCCACAGCGCCAGGCTCCAACGATTGATGGGGCCGCGAACGGCGCCGGTTTGAGTGTTCATTTTGATCGTCCTTTTCGAAAATAGGGAAATTGGCGGCGGGAGAGCCGACTATGCGGGGCTCGTCGGTGCTGCCGGTGGAACAGGCGGGAAAAATCGGCCCTGTCAGAGGCTTCCCCGCCGCTCCAACCGTGCTCGGCCTGGCGCTTCAGGCGGCCTTTGCGGCCGGACCCTGCAGCTTCGCAAGCTCCTCGTAATACCAGTACACCAGCGCGCGGGCCTTGTCGGACACCGGCCCCGCCCAGTCGCGGAAGAGTTCGGTAACGACAGCCAAGGCCGTACTGGGGACCGCCCCGGCATGAGTGAGCCGCTGGATCGCCGTGCTGTGGGCAAGCTGCGACCGACCGCCGACGGCGTCGACCGGGAAAGCCACGTCATGGCCGTCCTTGAGCGCATCGATGACCGGGAAAGCAAGGCAGATCTCGGTCCAGAGGGCGCCGATGATCAGCCGTCTGCGGCCGGTCTTCTCGACCGCGGCGCGAAAGGCCGGATCTTCCCACGAGTTCATTGTCGAGCGATCGATCACCTCGATGCCGGGCAGTTCGGCGAGGATCGCCGGAACCGTGAGGCCGTTGACACCCATGTTTGCACCGACCGTCGAGAGAATAATGGGCATGTCGAAAGCCCGTGCAGCCCTGATCAGTAGCCGCACGTTGAGCTCGACCAGGTTGGCCGGCGTTTCGGATCGGATCTGGCTGAACATTTCCGGCTGGTAGTCGATCAGCACCAGCGCAGATTCTTCGTATTTCCACACGTCTTGCACGCTCATCTATTTCTCCATGGGGTTGGTCCGGCGCGGCTATGCCGGATGAACTGACCCACAAAGGATGGCGTTCCTTGACGGCTTAAGGTAGCCTCCGGTTTTGCGATTGATTGTTGCTGAAAGCGGAACGCGATGGAGATTGAAGACGTCAGGACTTTCGTGGAGATCGCGGAGGGGCGAGGCATATCGCCTGCCGCGCGGCGGCTGGGCGTCGCAAAATCCGTCGTCAGCCGCCGACTGGCTCGGCTGGAGGAAACGCTCGGAAGCCAGTTGCTCTCTCGCACGACTCGCGGCGCCGCCTTGACGGAGGCCGGCGCGACGTTCCGTGACCACGCCACTCGCATCCTCGGCGAGTTCGAGGCGGCACAGGATGCGATAGCACCCGATGGCGCGGTGCGCGGGCTGCTGCGTATCGCCGCGCCCCTGTCTGGCGGGCCGAGGCTTGTCGCCCCGGTTCTTGCCGAACTCGCTCGACGCCATCCCTTGCTGCATGTTCATGCAGCCTACAGCGATCGTTTCGTGGATCTGATTTCCGAGGGCTTCGACGCGGGAATCAGGGCGGGATTTCTGCCTGACTCGAGCCTGATCGCCAGACGCATTCGGCCCATATCCGGCATGCTTGTCGCCAGCCCCGCCTATGTCGCCGGGCATGGGGCACCGCAAACGCTTGGCCAACTCGCGGATCACGAGTGCCTGTTGCAGGGGACCGAAGCATGGCGGTTCGTCGAGGGAGGCAAAACGATCGCGGTCCATCCTCACGGTCGTTTCAAGGCGGATAACGGCGAAGCGCTGCTTTCGGCGGCGCTGGCCGGACTCGGCGTGGCGGCCCTGCCGGATTTCCTGATCGAGCCCCACATCGCCTCCGGTGCGCTCATCCCCCTGCTTGCCGACCACACGGTGGTCGCGGCAGGGCTTTATGTGGTGCGTCCTCCCGGCGACTTCCCGCCACGCAAAGTCAGAGCGCTGATCGACATCATGCTCGAATATCACGCCGGCTGAGGACGGGCGCCCGACGGCCAATGGAGATCGGCGGCTGTGCACTCTGCGGACCCGGCCGAAGGCTATGGTTAGTATTCGATCGAGACACTGGCAGAACTCGCCTTCAAGCGGCTCAAGAGCGGCATGGGCACCCATAAGCTTCCTGCACGCGATGAGCGGCTCGTCCGAAGCTGGCTCATGGCCCATCTGATCCTGGCGCTGATGATCGACGAGCCCGATCACGCGCCGCTACAAGGTCGCCGTCGGCCGACCGCTTTTCCGCCTGGCCGAAAAGCACCGTACGGATAAGGCCACAAATACGAAATTGGAGACGCCGGAAGGCCATTAGGTGTCTCTCCAGCGAGACAGACTGTCTTATTTCGATGACTTATGGCGCGGATTTCGAACGCATACCTTCTGCCAAGAAGGAGAACCTACATGATCCAATCCGCTGATCTCAAGCGCGGGGCCTCCACATCCGAACCGCTTGCCCCCGGCCGAGCCTTACGTCTTCAAGCCTATGGCGGCCCCGAATCGCTGACAGTCGATAGCGTATCCGCGCCCGAGCCGGGTCCGGGCGAGGTCTTGGTGTCGGTCAAGGCCGCCGCGGTAAACGGTATCGACTGGAAAATCCGTGAAGGCTACCTCCGCGAGCGCTTCAAGCTGACCCTGCCCGCGACGCTTGGCATCGAAATGGCCGGCGTCGTGCTTCGGACCGGCCCCGGCGTCACAGGCGTGAAGCCCGGGGATCGGGTTATGGCCGCCATCGGTGGCGTCGGAGCCTACGCCGACCATCTGGTCATCAACGCCGAGAAGCTCGTCCTGACGCCGGCATCACTGTCCGACGTGGAGGCGGCGGCCATTCCGGTCGCGGCGATGACAGCCTGGCATGTCATTCAGGCGGCGGATTTCGACCTCTCCGGACGGCGGGTGCTGATCCATGGCGCAGCCGGCGGCGTGGGCGGCTTTGCCGTCCAGTTCGCCAAGGCGGCCAGAGCGACGGTCTTTGCCACGGCCTCGACCAATAGCCTGCCACATGTCCGGGCGCTCGGCGCGGACGAGGTGATCGAATATCGGCAGCAGAACTTCGAGCTGCTTGCGCGCGACATCGATTTCGTCGTCGACCTCGTCGGTGGTGAGGTCGTGAACCGCTCCTGGGCAGTCCTGTCGCCCGATGGCCTTCTCGTAAGCATCGCCGCCACGGACCTCGCATCACGTACGCCGCCAGGCCGCCGCGGCGTCTTTTTATCGAACAAACCTGATACCGCGCGCCTGACCGCGATCGCCCAGCAGGTCGCCGTCGGCGCCCTGCGATCGACGATCGCCGACGTGGTGGGCTTCGATGATTTGGCTTCCGCAATCGAGCGCAATCGCACCGGCCACGCACCCGGCAAGATCGTCGCTGATTTCACCCGCTGATCACCAAGTTTTCAACTTTCAAGGAGTTTATCATGACGACTATCTGGAGTCCGGTCCGCGTGGGCCAAATGGACCTGCCCCACCGCCTGGCCTTGGCCCCGATGACTCGCAGCCGTGCCGAGTTCAACGGCGTACCGGGCGAGCACGCCGCTGAATACTACGCCCAGCGCGCCTCCCTTGGCCTGCTGATAACCGAGGGTGTGCAACCCTCGGCCGATGGCCAGGGCTATTTCGCGACGCCGGGGATCCACGCACCCGAACATGTCGCCGGCTGGCGCAAGGTCACCGATGCGGTTCACGCAAAAGGCGCGAAGATCTTCCTGCAGCTCATGCATGTCGGCCGCATGTCGCACCCGGACAACACGCCGCATCACCGTCAGCCCGTCGCCCCATCGGCCGTCGCGCCCGGTGAGCAGATGTTCACTGCGAGCGGCATGCAGCCCATCCCCGAGCCGCGCGCGCTGACGACCGAGGAAGTCGCCGCCACGGTGCAGGACTTCCGGCGGGCCGCGCGGCTGGCTATCGATGCCGGCGCCGACGGCGTCGAGATTCACGGCGCCAACGGCTATATCGTCCATCAGTTCTTTGCGCCGAACGCCAATCACCGGACCGACGCCTATGGCGGGCCGATCGCTAACCGCATTCGGTTCGCCGTCGAAGTGGCGCAGGCTGTCGCCGATGAGATCGGCGCCGATCGCACCGCTATCCGCCTTTCGCCAGGCCTGCCTTTGGGCGGGCTTGATGAAGGTCCGGAGAGTCCTGCGCTCTATCGCGAACTGGTCGCCGCGCTGGCACCACTGAAGCTGGCCTATCTCCATCTGATGTATGGCGGGGGCGACGAGTTCCTCGCCGACATCCGCCGTGCGTGGCCCACGACCCTGATGGTGCTGCGGCTTGGCCGCACACGCGAAGCCCTGGACCAGGACATCGTCTCGGGCCAGGCAGACATGACCTCGATCGGCCGTTGGGCTTTGGCCAATCCCGACTTCGTCGAGCGTCTGCGGTTGGGCGCGCCCGTCAACGAGCCCGATCCATCCACCTTCTATGGCGGTGGCGCGGCCGGCTACACGGACTATCCGCGGCTTGCGGGCTGATGCGTCGGCTGCTGTAGTTCATCGGACTGCAGCAGCCACCTTCTGGCGGTCGTCGCTTGCGTTATTGGATCAAGCTGGCCCGCGACGTGGGTGATGGCGTTGGCCGACAGAAGGTAACCGTGGCGGCTTCAAATCCGAATGAACGCTGCCAATTCGTCGGGAGTTCCTTTTGGGAACGCTCCTCTCAGATGGTCGAGAAAGGCGGAAACGCGGGCATTCAACAGGCGCCGCGACGGGTAGAGCGTCCACAGTGCCGTATCGGGACCATCCACGTCCCCCCAATGCACCAACGTGCCGGCGGCCAGATCATGACTCACGAGCGATACCGGCAACCGTGCCGCACCCACGCCCATGACGACCGCATCGCGAACCATGATGATCGACGACAGGCTGAGCACCGGGGTGAACGCGATCGTCGTCGGCCCCGTGTCCGGTTTGATATTCCACAACGAGAGTCCTCTGTCCGAGCTCCGCACGACAGCGGGAGCGGCGTCTCCGTCTCGCGGTCTCGCCACTTGCGGGCTCGCCACGATCACAAGCCGATCACGCATGAAGACCCGTCCCACCAGGCTTTCATCGGAACGCGGATTGACGCGAATGGCCAGGTCATACCCTTCTTCGACCATGTCGACTGCACGGTCTTCGGTCGTGACTTCAAGGATAACGTCGGGATATTTGAGCGAGAAGCCTGCCGCCAGCTTACCCATCGCAAGTTGAGAGAAGAGCAACGGTGCACTGATCCGCAAATTTCCACGCGGTTCCCGGTCTCCCGACGCAATCGCTGCGGCCGTCTCCTCCACTTCCGTCAGCAAGCGACTGGTTCGCTCATGCAGG
This sequence comes from Mesorhizobium sp. M0018, assembly GCF_040323955.1. Lineage (NCBI taxonomy): Bacteria > Pseudomonadati > Pseudomonadota > Alphaproteobacteria > Hyphomicrobiales > Phyllobacteriaceae > Mesorhizobium > Mesorhizobium sp. M0018. Next base: position 47,429 of record NZ_JAMYVL010000001.1, read on the forward strand.
TCCTTTCCCTCCTGCGTGAGCTTCAGGGTACGCGCCCCGCGCTCGAACAAGCGTAGGCCCAAGCTATTCTCCAGTTCTGCGGCGCGCCGCGAGAGCGTCGCCTTGGGGCGCCCTGTGGCGCGCGCGGCTCGCCCGAATCCACCATGACGTGCAACCAGATTGAAGTCGGCTAGGGCGAGCAGGTCCATGTGTTCCACCAGTGAGACAGGGTGTCTACAAATGGCAGCTTCCGGTGCGTTTGTGGACTCTTAAATAGCGCTAACGATCTGATAAAAGCAGGAGTGACCACATGACTATCCTCGTCACCGGTGCAACCGGAACCGTCGGCCGCAATGTCGTCGATCAGCTCATCAAGCGCGGCGCTAATGTGCGCGCGCTCGTCCGCGATCCCTCGAAGGCCAATTTACCAGCCGCCGTTGCCCTCGCCGAAGGCGATCTGCTTGACGTCGATGCGCTGCGCACGGCCTTCTCGGGCGTGTCCACCCTGTTCTTGCTCAACGCCGTGGTGCCCGACGAGTTTACCCAGGCGCTGATCGCCCTCAATCTGGCCCATGAGGCCGGGATCAAGCGGATCGTCTATCTGTCCGTGCTTCACAGCGACATCTACGTGAACGTGCCGCATTTCGCCGGTAAGTTCAGTGTCGAACGCATGCTGGAGCAGCTGGGCTTCAACGCCACCATCCTGCGGCCTGCATACTTCATCAACAACGACTATTCGGTGAAGGACGTGGTGCTCGGTCACGGTGTCTATCCGATGCCGATCGGTGACAAAGGCATCGCGATGGTCGACGCGCGCGATCTCGGTGAGATCGCAGCCATCGAGCTGGTTCGCCGTGAGCAGGCAAGCGAGCCGCTTCCTCTCAAGCGGATCAATGTCGTTGGTCCCGACACGCTGACCGGTGCCGATGTCGCCGCCATCTGGTCGAATGTTCTTGGGCGGACGATCCACTATGGCGGCGACGATACCGCTGGGTTCGAGCAAAACCTCCGAAATTACGCACCGAGCTGGATGGCGCTCGACATGCGTCTCATGGCCGAGCGCTTCCTTGTGGTTGGCATGGTCCCTGAGGCAGGGGATGTTGATCGATTGACCGGCATGCTGGGTCGCCCGCTGCGCTCCTATCGCGACTTCGCAGCGGAAATCGCTGTTTTGGCTTGATCATTCCGCATGTCTGAATATCGGCCTGCCGGTGCGCTTGCAACGCCGGCGGCCGAACGGGGTCATGCGGCGGCATATTCGAGCGCGCATAGCCGCCCCACGGCCAACCCGCAGTGCATCCGGCAAAAGGCATTTGCCATGACCAATACCGTGTTCAAGCCCATCGTCTACCTGCTCCATGGCTGCCCGTTCTGCATGAAGGTTCGCGTGTGCCTGCTTGAGGCGAGACTGCTCGACCAGGTCGACATCCGGCTGGTCGAACAGGGCAGCAAAGAGAAGTGCCAGATCACAGAGAAGCTCGCCGCGCACCTGCCCAAGGTCGGCTTTCCAACTGTCGAGCTAACGCCGGGACAGTATATGACGGAATCCGACGAGATCATCGCCTGGTTTGCCAAGGGCGCCGCCATCGACATCGCGACGCTGCCGACCTTCCAGGATTATGTCGGCGGTATTTTCAAGGACCACATCAGCCTGTACCGCGAGAACATGCGGCTCAAGCAGCAGGCGGTCTGAGAGCCGGTTCGAAACTGGGTGTTTGACACCGGACCTTGATGGTGCAGTCTCTTCGCCAGTGGGAGAAGCGCTTTGGGTCGGGTTCACCACGGGAGCGTACTTGTTCACCTATGTGGGCGTCCGGAAGGCAGTCCGCGGCAATATTGTCGGATATGCTTTCTGTTCAGATGCCTCGATTACCGCGGAAGGCAAAGCGAAACGCGCGTTGTGCATGTATTCGCACGGCAATCCGCGCGACCATATCGACCATTCCTGCCATTGCCGCGCGTTCTGGGTGTTTATGAACGCGGGTGTAAGGCAAGTCCTGGCCTGTTCGACCGTTGGCGCCATCGTGGCTGCCTGAATTGCAGCCAAAAGCGCGGCGGGGCAAATCAACGCGGTCTTCCCTATCTGAATGTCGGTAGAGGCAGCAGCGTGAGACAAGTGGCGCCGCTTATCAGAGCGCCGGTATCCTGGCCATTCGCCTGTGACAACCCTCACTGGTCAGGTCGCATCACACTGCCCTGTTTTGCGTTGGTGCACGGCCGCCGCCGTCGGCGACGAGCACAGCACCGGTGACGAAGGAGGCGGCATCGGAAGCCAGGAACAGACAGCAGTTGGCGATCTCAGACGGTTCGGCGATACGCCTGAGCGCAATACGGCCGGTGAGCGCGGTGAACTCCTCGTCGGGCGTCGAGCCGTTGGCCGCTGCCGCCACTTCCATTTCGTAGACGCTCATCGGCGTGCGCACCCAGCCAGGCGCCAACGCGTTGGCGCGGATGCCGTCGGGGCCATGTGCAAAGGCGAGCGAGCGGGTGTAGGAGACGAGTGCTGCCTTGCTGGCCGAATAGGCGGCATTTTGGCCGCTGGCGTTGAAGGCGCCGACGGAGGCGATGTTGACGATCGCGCCGCCGCGCTTTTTCATGAGCGGCAGTGCGGCGCGGCAGACCATCATGGCGCCCGTCACATTGACCGCAAAGCTGCGCGCCCAGGTCTCATCGCTCAGGCTCTCCGGCTCGTCGAGGATCATCACTCCGGCGGCGTTTACGACGATATCAAGACACCCGCCGCAGGCGTCGATAGCACGTGCGACATCGTCTGCGCTGGTGATGTCGCCGAGCACGGCGGCACCGCCGCTCGCCTTGACGGCGCCGTCCAGTCCCTCACCGCCGAGGCCGAAGGCGATGACTTCGGCGCCGTGCCGGCCGAACAATTCGGCAGTGGCGCGGCCCATTCCGGTGGCAGCACCGGTGATCAGCGCCTTGCGGCCTTCGAGGCATCGGCTCATGTCAGCCCCCAATGGCGCTCGACGGCGAAGCCGGTTTCCGGCAGCGTTGAGCCGCCGTCGACGACGATCGTCTGGCCGGTAGTGTATTTGGCCTGCTCCGAGGCGAGGTAGAGCATGGCATAGGCAATGTCGTCCGCCTCGCCGAGATGGCCAACGGGGATGTGTTGGCCGAGGCGCCCGGCAACTTCCGGCGCGCTCATCGTGCCCCTGCCCGGCTTGGCTATGAAGCCCGGCTCGACACCGTTGACGGTAATGCCGTCGCGCGCGAATTCGAAGGCGGCACCCCGAATGAAGGCGTTGACGCCGGCCTTGGCGGCCGAGTAATGCGCGCCGCCGGCCATCGCCAAGCGCGCCGACACTGAAGAGGTGACAAGGATGCGGCCGAAGCCGTTCTTGCGCATCACCGGCACTGCTGCCTGCGCCAGCCAGAAGCAAGGCTTGAGGTTAAGCGCCAGCGCTTCATCGAGCTTGTCCTCGTCAAGATCCTCAATCGAGGCCCAGGGACAGCCGCCGGCATTGTGGACGACGATGTCGAGCCGGCTCGCCTGACGTACGATGTCGCCGACCAGTGCGTGCAGCCTGGCGCGGTCGAGCACAGCAAGCGGAACCGCACGCACATCAAGCTTGCGGGCGGACAATTCGGCGGCCAGCGCTTTTGCCATATCGAACGTTCGATTGGCGATGACGACACTAGCACCGGCCTCGGCGAAGCGGGTGACGATCGCAGCACCGATGCCGCGTCCGCCGCCGGTCACCAGCGCCACCTTGCCGCTGAGATCGAATGGTTTCGCCATCGCTCAGACGACTCCGGCGCCACGCACGAGATCAATGAAACGGGTGAAGACCTCGGCGTGGCGGTCGACATCGGCCTCGGTCGTCGCCGGACACATCAGGAACATGGTGTGGAAGGGCGTCACCAATATGCCCTCGTTCATGTAGAAGGCGTGCAGCAGCGTCTCGAGATCGCCGCGCCGGCCGGCGATGACGTCGGCGCCGTTCCGCGGCGGATCGGGCATGAACATGATCTCGGCGCGGGCGCCGATCTGCGTCACATGCCACGGCAACTTATTGGCGTTTATGATGCCACGTGCCATCTCCGCCAGCCGCGAGGCTCTGCCGATCATGATTTCGAAGTTGGCGGGCGTGAGCACCTCTTCCAGCACAGCGCGCATCGTGGCTACGGTGAGTGCGTTGCCGGCCAGCGTGCCGCCGATGCCGAGATGCGCCGACTGGCGCACGCGCGGATTGACCATCGGCACGATGGCCCACAACCGCTCGGCGATCGCCTGCGAGACGCCGAAGATGCCGGCCGGAATGCCGCCGGCGATGGCCTTCCCGGCGACCAGAATGTCCGGCTCCAGCCCATGCTCGGACGAATAACCGCCGGGTCCGCTGGAGATCGTATGCGTCTCGTCAATGATCAAGACCGTGCCGGTGCGGCGGGTGATCTCGCGCAGGGCGTCATGAAAGCCGTCGGCGACCGGGATCATGCCGAAATTGGTCATCAGCGGCTCGGTCAGCACGCAGGCGACGTCGCCAGCCGAGAGTGCCGTTCCGAGCGCAGCGACATCGTTGAACTCGACCACCCTCGATACGGCCGAATGGTCGACACCGTTGGGATGGATCATGTTGCGCAGGCCGACACGGCCGTCGCGGATCTCGACATGCGCTTCCTCGACGCTGCCGTGATAGCAGCCGGAAAAAACCAGCACCTTGTCGCGGCCGGTGATCATGCGGGCGATGCGGATGGCGCCGCGATTGGCGTCGGTGGCCGAGGTGGTCAGCGTCCAGTAGGGCAGTCCGAAGCGACGATGCAGCTCAGTGCCAACCCACAGGCTGTCCTCCGTGGGCAGCATCATCGTTGTGCCGTTCTGCAACTGGCGCAGTGCGGCGCAAGTCACCGCCTCCGGCGCGTGGCCGCACATGCCGCCAGTGTCGCCAAGGGCGAAGTCGACATAGTCGTGACCGTCGATGTCTCTTATATGGGCGCCGCTGGCCGACGCGGCATAAACCGGGAAGCCGCCGGCCCAGCGCCGCATCCAGTGCGAGGGTCCGCCATAGAGGAAACGCTGCTTGCCCTCTTCCCAGGCCGCCGCTGAGCGCGGATGCGTGTCACTGAAGCGCGCCTGCTCGCGGTCGAGCAGCTCACCAATGGTCGTTGAATGCGAATCGCTTCTGCTGGCAGCCATCACAGCGCTTAACTCTCCCTGCCGCGCGATTATTTTGGGGCGCGCGCGTTCCAATCTGGTTCACTATTTGAACCAGCATTTTGTATGTTATAGACTGCAAGGCGGGTCGGCTGCTGTCAAGTTAATTCACACGCGAAGTATCTCGGAGAATCGATAATGAGCACAGTCGGCAAGGCGGTTTCGCTGCTGGAGCTGTTCACGGTGGGTGAACCGGAGATCGGCCTCTCCGACCTCGCCCGCAAGGCCGGTCTCGACAAAGCCACCGCAAGGCGCCTGCTGCTAGCGCTTTCCAACCACCGGCTGATCGAGCAGGAGCCGAAGAGTCGCCGCTACCGGCTGGGCGCCGGCCTGTCGCGGCTGGCCCGCATTCGCGACGCACATTTCCCTTTCGTCCGCGTCGCGGCGCCTGTGGCGCGAGAGCTTTCGCTCGAAACCGGCGAGACCGTGCATCTGTCGGAATTCAGCGCCGGGGCGCTGCTGACCGTCCATGTTGAGCTTTCCACCAAGGCCAACCGCGTCAATGTCGATGTTGGCCAGGTGCTGCCGCTGCACGGCACAGCGTCCGGCGTCGCCTTCCTGGCCGCTTCAAGCCCGGATGTGGTCGGCGCCTATTTCAAAAAGCCGCTGCAGGTGTTCACCCGGCATACGGTGACGCGGCCGGACAAGGTTGTGGAGGCGATACGGCTTGCCGCCACGCGCGATTACTCTCGCAGCGCACAGGGCTATGAGGAAGGCGTGCACAGCATCGCCGCGGCGATCCTCGGCGCTGACGGCCAGCCGATCGGCACCTTGGCGGTGGCTTCGCCCGTCTCACGCGTCGACGACGCGACCGCAGCCACACAGGGCAGGGCAGCAATCAAGGCAGCACGGTTGATCACGGCGCGTCTCACCGGCGAACCTTAGCCTTGCATCTCCGCGACGGATGCATCGGGCATGCCCTTGCGCCATAATCTCGCAAAATCGGGCGGAACGAGCGGCTGCCCTCCGCCCGGATATCCGCAGAGCGAAGACGCTCGCGCAATGCCGCGAGCGGCTCATATAGCCGGCGGTCAGATTTCTGCTGCCCAAAGATCAGTTTCCGATCGGTTCGACCGGCTGGTCGGAACACGCTCAGGGCGTTGGACGGACTTTCTCGAAAGAGGAACTCGGGGCGACTTCGCTGTACACGGTGGCGAGACGACGCCCGCGAGCAGACATCAGCCGTTGCGGAAGAGGTTTCGAGGCCGCTGCCTGCCGTTCTGAGAAAGCATCTCGACGAACCGTGCAACCTTGGGCGGGCGGAACCGGCCGGCCGGATACACGGCATGGATGCCGCCGGTAGGCAGCGTCCAGGCAGGTAGAATCGGCACCAGCCGGCCAGCCGCCACATGATCGCCGACAAGAAAATCGGGAAGGATCGACATACCGGCGCCCGCTAGGGTTGCCTCCAGCACGGCCGGGGTGCTGTTGATCGTCATGCCGGGCTTCATGCGGACTGTCCGCAGTTCATGATCCCCCCGGGTAAACCGCCACACCAGCGGCTCCTTCAGCGCGACATTCGCGACAAAGGGGAGGCCGGACAGTTCCTCGGGCTCGCTCGGGGACAAGTCTCCGGCTATGTCGGGCGCGGCGACCAGAAATTGCCGGAATGAGCTGATCCGGCGCGCCTGCAGGCTGGAGTCGGTAAGCCAACCTACGCGAATCGAAAGGTCGACCTGGTTGGCGACCAGATCCATCCTGGCGTCCGAGAGGATGAGATCGACCCGGCATGCCGGATAGATTCGACAGAACTCGGCTGCCAGTGGCGCGACGGTGATCGCGCCGTAATCGTTGGACGCGGTGATCCGCAGTACGCCCAACGGCTGAGCATTGGTCTGGGCAAGTTCGGCGAAGGCCTCTTCTGCCTCGCTCAGGATCATCACGCATCGCGCGTGAAGCTGCCGGCCTGCCTCGGTCGGCTCGACCCTGCGCGTCGTGCGCAGCAGCAGGCTTGTCTTCAATTCCGCTTCAAGCCGCGCAACCTGTTGGCTGACGACTGTCTTGTTGACGCCTAGCCGATCGGCCGCGCGAGTGAACGAGCCCATGTCCACCACGGCCGCGAAGTACGCCAGTCTGTTGAGGTTGATCGCTTCCATGCTCGCCTGCTCCGATTGTGCGCTTATACCTCACATTGAATCCAATTCATCGATATTTATCGTCCAATCGAAACGGTCCATCCTTCTGTGCGTCGGGCAACCGGGTCCGCGCAGGAGGAAAAGCAGAGTGACGATCGAGGCTTTTCCCGCAATGGGCCACGTCTACGAGGCTCGCTTCGGCGACCTCGCCTTCCATCTGCAGTTCGATGCCGAGGCACCTTCATGCGCTTGCCTCCGGAGGCGGCCAAGTTCGCCAAGGCGGAGGCCGTCCGCGACCGGGCGCTGGAAGTTCGGCCAGGGGTGTTCATGGTCTGGACCGAGGTTGCCGGGACGACCGTGGGTCCATGTCGGGGACTGCGAGAACGGTATCGTCCACACCACGATCACTCGGCCCTATCTGAGCTTCCTGAATTTATCCGGCGGCTGGACCCGGCCGACTCGATCTCAATATCGCGCGCACCCCGATTTCTTCAGCGCCATCCAATCCGAGAGGACACCCACATGCTTACGAGGAGACAAGTCATGAAAACCACATTTGCCATCAGCGCCGCTGCCGTCTTCGCCCCTGCCGATATCGGCCGTGCGGCTGGAACCGGACTTGCCTGGAAGCATTTCCCGGCCGGCCCAAACGGTTTTTTCCGCGCCCCCGTCCTGCTTTCCGGCGCCACCGAGGCGCTGCTGATCGACGGCGGCTTCACCTATCCGGACGGCCGCGCGCTGGCCGAAGAGATCAAGGCCAGCGGCAAGAAACTGACCACGATCTATGTCAGCCAGTCGGACCCGGACTACTATTTCGGCCTGAAGCCGGTGCGTGAGGCATTCCCCGAGGCCAAGGTCGTCGCCGCCTCGGACACGGTTGCCGCGATCAAGGCGTCGGTCAAGAAGAAGCTCGATGTATGGGGACCCCAACTGAAGGAGAACGGTCCGCAGACGCTGGCCGACATCGTCCTGCCCGATGCGTTTGACGGTCCGTCACTGACTGTGGATGGTGAGACGGTGGAGTTCGTCGCCGCCGAGGGCCTCGCTAATCGCCGCTATCTCTGGGCGCCCTCGCTGAACGCGGTGTTTGGCGGCGTCCTGGTCTTCGCCGGCGTTCATGTTTGGACCGCCGACACCCCGACCAGGGAATCACGCGCGGTCTGGATTGCCAATCTCGACAAGATCGCAGCGCGCAAACCGACCGTCGTCGTGCCGGGGCACATGACGCCTGAGTCGCCGGTCGACATCTCCGCTGTCGAATACACCAAGACCTATCTTCTGGCCTTCGAGCAGGAACTCGCCAAGGCCGCGGACGCCGCGGCGCTGAAGAGCGCGATGGAGGCCCGCTTCCCAGGCCTCGGCATGGGCGTCGCCCTCGACATCGGCTCGAAGGTCGCGAAGGGCGAGATGAAGTGGGGCTGAGATGAGCGCCAATTCGATCTGATCCGGAGGACCTATGAAGGGTCCTCCGAGGAGAACGGCGGCGATCTGCTGGCCGTGCTCGCGCGTCCGAAGTCGAATAGACCGAGGCGGAACGCCTTCCCTGTGCCGGCATGGACGCCCTGATGAATGTGTCTTCCAGTGCTTGGCCACCGAGCGGACCGGCTATCGCGCCGACGTGCACGGCTATCTCGCCGACGGCGACCGGGTACCGGCCTTTGAAACGGCTCGACCGCAAGATCGGGCCTTTCCGCACGGCAGCGGCATGGGGCCCTTCAGTAACGCGGACACCAGGATGCCGGCCGACTTCGTCCGGCGCGGCGTGAAGCACCTCCGCCGTTGCGGCAAAGATGCTTATCATGTTAAGGATGACGTGGCGCTGCCGCTGCGTCACAATCCCGCGACAAGACGGGAACAACGAGAATGTGGAGGAGACTATGATCGCCCACCACGTGAGCGTCGCCGACGGCGAGGCTTTCCTATCTGCGTCGCGGATGCTGTTCGGCCCGATCACCCAGCGTTTCTCACGCGGCGAGGCGCCGTCGCTGCCGAAGCTCGTTTCCGTGCATCTCGGCTCCTGCCGGCTTTCCGAGATCAAGGCCAAGTCGCATCTGGTCGTCAGCGACCGTACCTTCTGGCGCAGCTTCGATCCCGACGCGATCAAGATCCTGATGCAGCTCAGCGGTCACAGCCGCTTCGAGCAGCAGGAGGTCGCGGTCGATCTCGGCCCACGCGCTGCGATCATCTATGATCCAATGCGCAGCTATTCGCTGCAAAACCTGTCGGATGTTGACCAGCTCATCCTGCAGGTGCCGCGCTCGACCTTCGGCGACGGGACGCTGGCGCGGCTCTCGGCGCCGGTGCCGTTGCCCGGCAACGACGACAGCCTCACCCATATCGTTTCCGGTCTGATGCAGATGGCGATCGGCACCGCTCACAAGCTCGACGAGGCCGGCTGCCGCCGTGTCGGAGAAAGCTTGATACAACTCGTCAACGGACTGATCCAGGCAAAGCCGACGGCGCCGGACTTCCGCCGCTCGCCGCTGGAAGCGCTGCGCGAACGCATCGTCGCCTATATCGACGCCAACCTGGCGCGCTCAAACCTGTCGGCCGAGGACATAGCCCGCCACATGGGCTGCTCCCGCCGCTATCTGCACCGCGCCTTCGAAGGCGAAGGCACCACACTGGAGCGGTTCGTGTGGGATAGGCGGCTGGAGCGCAGCAAGCAGGAGCTGCTGTCGCCCGCCCGCGCCTCAGCCTCCATCTCGGAAATCGCGTTTGCCTGCGGGTTCAATTCGAGCGCACATTTTTCGCGGGCGTTCAGAAGCAAGTATGACGTGGCGCCGAGAGATTTGCGGGAGCGAGTGCGTATGGTGGTGCATTAGGAAGGTGCTGTTAGCCGTACCTTTATCGGATACAGCAAATTGTTTTGCGCCCGTATGAGGCACATTGTATCCTCACCTTCCATAATTTTTCGAGGGCTCTCACTCCCGACTTGCAGCGCTGACGCTTCAACAGGGCTGTACCCAGACCTCAAGCCGTCCGCGCCCTGCCCGCAAAACTCCGCATCAGCCCCTTCGGCAAGAACAGCATCGCCAAGATGATGGTCAGCCCCGAAATCACCGGGTGGTAATCCGGCACCACGATGCGCGCCAGGTCGAACACCGCGTACATGACGAAGGCGCCGAGGATCGGGCCGAGCAGGGTGCCGGTGCCGCCGACCACCGTCATCATCAGCGGCAAAAGCATCCAGTCGAGGTCGAAGACGGAGTCCGGGCCGACATGGAAGATGTAGTAGGTATAGAGGCTGCCGGCGACGCCGGCGATGAAGGCGCTGCCAGCAAAGGCGGCGACCTTGACCCTCAGCGTATCGATGCCGTTGGCCGAAGCCGCCATCTCGTCGTCGCGCACGGCGATCAGCGCCAGGCCGTAGCGCGAGCGCATCAGCAAGCGGATGGCAAGCGCCGTGCCCACCATCAGGCCGAGCCCGACCAGATAGTGCGGCAAGAGCGTATCGAAGGTGCCGGCGGGCGCCACGACGCCGAAGGCGCCGCCGGTGAAATCACCGCCATTGATGAACATCACCTTGATGATCTCGCCGAAGCCGAGCGTGCCGAGCGCGAAATAGTCGCCGCGCAGCTTTGACAGCAGCGGCAGGCCGATGATGATGGCGGCGACGGCCGCGACCAGCCCGCCCAGCATCATCGTCACCGGGTCGAAATAGTAGATCCGCGGATAGGCGTCATAGAACGTGCCCCAGAGATAATTGCCGCTCCACAGAATGGCGGTGGTGTAGGCGCCGAGCCCGAAGAAGGCATGGTTGCCGAGGCTGATCTGGCCGCCGAAGCCGGCAACGAGGTTCCAGCCTTGCGCCATAGTGGCGTAGATGAAAACGAAGAACAGGAACGAGAAGGCGTAAGAATCGATCGCGCCGGGCAGGAGCGGCACCAGCGCGAGGGCAGCGACCACGGCAATTGCGATCCCAATCCAGAATTGTTCCGGCAAGGCTTTCATCATCATGACGCTCAAGCCTTCTTGTAGGGCCGGCTGAACAGGCCTTCCGGCTTGAACATCAGCACCGCCAGGAACACGCCGTAGGCGATGGCGTTGGTCCAGCCGCCCGAGATGAAATACTGCACATAGGCTTCGATCAGGCCGAGGATGATGCCGCCGGCAAGTGCGCCCGCGACATTGCCGATCCCGCCCAGCGCCAGCGCCACCAGCGCCTTGAGGCTGAAGATGAAGCCGGCGAACGGGTTGAACGGGAAAGTCGTCGCCACCGCGACGCCGGCCGCTCCGGCGAGTCCGATGCCGATCGCGAAGGCGACGGCGTTGACGCGGTGCGGGCTGATGCCCATCAGCGTCGCCGCCTCCATGTCCTCGGAGGCCGCGCGCACCGCCTTACCAACCAATGTCTTGCGCAGGAATAGCACCACCAAGCCGGTACCGGCGAGCGCAATCACGAAGCCCATCGAGCGGGTGAAGGAGGTGCGCACGCCCAAAATCTCGATGCCGCTCGCCGTGTAGGAGGTGACGATGGCCGCGGTGTTGCCGCCCCAGATAACCGTCATCAGGTTCTGGATCAGGAACATCAGACCGACCGCGATCAAGAGTGAGATGTTGCGGTCCTCCGCTGCCGCCGCGCGGCGAAACAGGCCTTGGTAGACCAGCCAGCCGACGACGAGCCCGACGGGCACGACGATCAGCAGCGACGCGAAAGGGTCGATGCCGACGCCGTAGAACAGCGCCCGTACGAAATAGGCGGACAGGATGATCATCGCGCCCTGCGCCAGAAAGATCAGCCGCATGGTGCCGAAGATGAGGCTGAGGCCCACCGCCGCAACGCCGTACATGGCGCCGCCCAGCGCGCCGTTGAGCGACAGCTGCAGCAGGATTTCGGGAGGCGGAATGTTCTGCATCATTGCACCTCCAAGACGCCCATATAGGCCTTCTGGATTTCGGGATCGGCGATGAGCTCGGCACCAGTGCCTTGCATGGCAAGCTCGCCGGTTTTCAGCACGAAGGCATAGTCGGCGACCTTCAGTGCCTGATGGATGTTCTGCTCGACCAGGAGGATGGTGACGCCCTGCTTGTGCAAGGTCTCGATCAGCGCGAACATCTGCTGCACCACGATCGGGCTGAGCCCCAGCGACGGCTCATCGAGGATGAGCAGCGACGGGTCCGACATGGTGGCGCGCGCGATCGCCAGCATCTGCTGCTCGCCGCCGGAGAGCGAACCGGCCTTCTGCCCTGCCCGCTCCTTTAGCCGCGGAAACAGCGTGTAGGCTTTCTCCAGCGACTGCTTGAAGCGCTTCCGCACCTTGGGTTGGAAGGCGCCGAGCTCGAGGTTTTCCAGCACGGTCATCTGCCGGAACAGGCCGCGCCCTTCCGGTACATGCGCGATGCCCATCGCCGCGATCTCCTCCGGCGCCTTGCCGGCCAGCGGCGCGCCGGAGAGGAAGATCTCGCCGCGCTTCGGCTTCAGCAGACCGGAGATGGTCTTCAGCAGCGTCGTCTTGCCCGCGCCGTTGGCGCCGACAATGGCGACGATGCTGCCGGCGTCGACGTGGATCGACACGCCCCACAGCGCTCCGACGTCGCCATAGGCGACTTCCAGATTGGTGACGTCAAGCAGCCGGTTCGCCAAGATAGGCCTCTATCACTTTGCGGTTGGCGACGATCTCGCGCGGCGTGCCGTCGGCGATCTTCTCGCCATGGTCCAGCACGATCACCCGGCTGCATACCTTCATGATGGCATCGACCTTGTGCTCTACCCACAGGATCGAGACCCCCTTGTCTGTGCGCACGCGGCGGATGACATCGACCGTGCGCTGGATCTCGGTCGGGTTCAGCCCCGCCATCGGTTCGTCCAGCAACAGCAGCCCCGGGCTGGAGGCAACGGCTCGCGCGATCTCCAGCAGCCGCCGGTCGGACAACGTCATATGCGCGGTGCGGACATCGCGCTTGGCGGTCAACCCGACCAGTTCAAGTGCCTCCTCGGCGGCTGCCGTCGCATGCTTGACGCGGCCGCCCGAGCCATAGACGGCACCTACCATGATGTTCTCGAAGGCCGTCATGGTCAGGAACGTGCGCACCAGCTGGAAGGTGCGGGCAATGCCGAGCCGGCAGATGCGATGCGGGGCCGTGCCGGTGATGTCCTCGCCACGGAAGCGGATACGGCCCTGGGTTGGGGTGAAGAGCGCGGTAATTACGTTGAACAGTGTCGACTTGCCGGCGCCGTTGGGACCGATCAGCCCGATCAGCTCATTGGCTCCGACGGCGATGTCGATGTTGTTGAGCACGACAAGCCCGCCGAACCGCTTCTGGATCGCCTCGAGGCGAAGCAAGGTTTCGTCAGGCTGCATCGTGTGTTTCCGTTTCTCGAGGGGAAGCTATCCGCGCAATCTATCGAGGTCAGCGCCGCCCTCATCGCCCTGCCGGCCTTCTCCCCGAGTAGGACGGGGAGAAGGGCAGGCGGCAACGTCGGAGCCCGTGCCCTCGCCGCTCAGCGCTTGTCCCAGGCCGGCGCCGGCTTGTAGGTCCAGTTGCCATTCGGGAAGATCAGCTGGTGCTTGCCTTGCCACCATTGCGTGGCAACGCTGGGGATCAGCGCAAAGCCGGTCTGGTCGAATTTGAGATCGCCGACGACGGTGTCCTTGAATTCCTGGTTGAAGACCGCGTCATGCAGCGCGGCGGCATCGGTGGTTCCCGCCTTTTCGATCGCCTGCGCCAGCACCTGCGCATTAGCGTAGAAGGCGCCGACTGTGACGGAGTCCTTCTTGAATTCGGCCTCGTAGCGATCGCCGAGTTCCTTGGCGCCGCGATAGGGATAGCTCGACGACCAGAAACCGTCGGTCATGATGTAGTCCGAATCCGCTCCGAGCGCTTCGTGGAACTCGCCCGTCCAGGTGCCCTTCCAGCCATGCAGATAAGGCACGGAGAAGCCGAGCTCCTTCATCTGGCGCAGCAGCGTCACCGTGTCGGCCGGCGAGCCGAACACCAGCATGGCGTCGACATTGGCGGCCTTGAGCTTGGTGATCAGCGCCGAATAGTCGGTGGCCCCGATCGCCCAGGGATCGTCGACCGCGAAAGTGTAGCCATATTTCTTGGCCGCCGCCTCGAAGGCGCCGCCAAAGCCCTTGCCGTCGGGCGAATCCTCGGTGACAAGTGCCGGGTTCTTCGGCTTCTCATTGGCCGGCAGCTTGTTCCAGATCTCGAATGGCACCTCGGCGCCCGGCCCCGGGTGGAAGAAGAAGAGGGCCGAGTATTTGAGCTTCAACGGCTGCCACTCGAACGGGAACGCCGTCGTGATCATGTAGAACTTCTTGTATTTCTCGGCGACGATGGCACCGGCGATGTTCATCGGCCCGGAATGGGTCGATAGCAGCGCGTCGACCTTCTGCACCTTGATGAGGTTTTCCAGCGCCGAGGCGACCTTGCCTTCCGAGCTTTCGTCGTCGGCGACGACGAGGCGCACCGGCAGCTTCTTGCCGGCCGACTTGAGCATGATGCCGCCGGCCTTGTTGATGTCGGCCACCGCTTGCTCATAGGCCCATTTCTGCTCCTTGCCGTCGCCGGCCAGCGGCCCGGTCAAGGAGATCGGAGCGCCGATGACGATCTCGTCGCCGGCGGCATTCGCGACCCCTGTGCCGCCGGCCGCAAGTGCGGTCGACAGCACCAGGCCCGCCAGCATTGCCTTCAGATTGTTTCCCATTGCATCCTCCCAGGTTGTTTCATCGGCCGGACGCATCGGCGCCCGCCCGCATGCCTCAGACCGTCGCTGCCGCGACCAGCCTGGTATCGGTGAACTGCTCGAAACTCACGGCTTTACCGTCGTCCATCTCCCAGACATGGACGACGCGCGCCGACATTTGCTTGCCGGTCTTCCTGTAGGTGCCCGAATAGGTGCCGATGCCGACGATGGTGGCGCCGCCGTCGACCAGTCTTTCGAGCTTCAGCGTGTAGCCGTCCCACTCCTCGCCGATGCGCTTGAAGACCCCCGCTATGATGGCGTCGGGGCCGACATAGGTGCCGGCATAGGGGAAGCCCGCCATTTCGGTCCAGGCGGTGCGGCTGGTGATTGGCGCCATCATCGCAGATAGGTCCTTGGCATCGGAACCGGCGTAATGGGCCTTGATCGCTTCGTAGTTCTTGTTCATCGCGTTCTCCCGCGCGGTCAGACCGGCGCCTTGCCTTCGTCGTAGACGGTTCTGGATTTCTTCTCGATGTGAGCGCCGGCCGGCTTGTTCTCGACCTTGCCCAGGCTGGTCACGCCGAGGAATTTCCCGGTCGAGCGCATGACGTCCCAATTGTAGAAGAACAGCGAGGCGACCGGGATGATGAACTCGCGGAAGCCGAACACATATTGGTTGTCGGCAAACTTCCAGGTGGTCGCCAGGTCGACGTCGCCATGGCCACGCTGGATGCCGACGAGGTTCTGCCAGGCATAGCGCTCGGAGCTCAGATAAATGTGCTCGTAGACGTGGTTGGGGCTGTATGTGTAGTGCGCGGTGAGCCCGATCAGGTCCCGGGTCGGCGCCGGTTTGATGCCGGTCGGCGCCACGCTGAGGTCGCCGAGCACGCCGGCCGACCAGGTCTGCGCGACGCGCGGCTCGCCGGGCGCTTCGCCTGCTTCACGCACCCGTTCGCGCACCGACAGCACGCGGCGCGTGCTGGTGTTGACGATGTAGGCCTCATCCTCGGTCGGCCGGCCGGCGAAAGTCATGTTGATGAAGAACACGTTGGCGGCGACTTCGAGCGCCTCGTACCAGTCCGCGCCGGCCTCGCTGCCCTCGCTCCACGCCACCGTGTCGGGCGACGTGAAGGCAAGGTCGATTGTGCGCCCCGTGTCGAGCGTGATCTTGAAGGTCTGGCCGCGCAACGCTGATGTCGTCGCCAGCCGGTTGGTGGCGATGCCGGCGGCGAAATCGTCGAAATGCTTCCAGTCCGCCGGCCTGTTCTGGTCGTTCATCGCACTCTCCCAATCAATCGACAAAAGCTAATGTCGGCAGGTCGACGACGGTGGCGCCGCCATCGACGGTCAGGATCGAACCGTTCATCATGGCCGCCTCGCTCGAAGCGACGAAGCAGACGACGTTGGAAACCTCTTCCGGTGTCGCCGGCCGGCCGAGCGGGACGTCCCTGGTCACCAGCCGGTAGGCATCGTCGATCGAGCCAAGTCCGTGCTTCTCGACGATCACCGCCATCTGTTCGTCGGCCATGTCGGTCGAGACCCAACCCGGGCAGATGATGTTGGTGCGCACGCCCTTGCGGCCATAGTCGCGCGCCAGCGATTTGCCGAAGCCGATGCAGGCATGCTTCATGGTGACGTAGCCGGCGGCGTCCGGGCCGGCAAACAGGCCGGCGATCGAGGCAACGACGACGATGTTGCCCTTCCGCGCGATCAGGTCCGGCAGGCATTCGCGGGCGCAGACGAAAGCGGTGTCAAGATTGGTGCGCGTCGCCAGGCTCCAGGTTTCGTCGCTCATCGAAATCGTCGGGCCGACACCATGGCCGCCGGCATTGGCGACGAGGATGTCGACCGGTCCGATTTTTTCATGCACTTCGGCAAGCGCCGCACGCACCGCCTTCGGATCGGCGGCATCGCCCTGCACCACCAGACCGCCAATATCCTTGGTCACAGCTTCCAGCGGCTCGCGCCGCCGGCCCATCAGGACCACCTTGGCGCCGTCGGCCGCCATGCGCCTGGCCACCGCCGCGCCGATCCCGGTGCCGCCGCCGGTAATGAAAGCCGTCTTTCCCGAAAATCGCATTGTTCCATCCCGATTGGTAAGCGCGCCGGCTATGTGCCGATCTTCACTGGGAATAATGCGGCACCGGCCAATCTGCGTCTTGTCCGAGCGAGAACTTTGTTTTGACTGAGTGCGCACTTTGCGCCCTGTCCGATGAAGTGCCGCGCGACCTTGCGCGCGGCACTCGCTCGCCGGATTACTTTTTCACCGCTTCCAAATCCATGACGATGTCGACATCCGGTCCAAGGCCGAAGCCGGCCGCGGCCTTGGCCATCGGGAAGTCGGCCGTACTGACCTTGCCTGTGGCGCTGAACGCCGCCTTGGTCAGCGTCGCATCCCACGGCGCCGGCGCCTCGTTGATCAGCGTCACGTCGAGGGTGATCTCTTTGGACACACCGCTGATGGTGAGATTGCCGGTGACCTTGCCGGTCTTGTCGCTGACCTTCTCTACCTTGGTGCTTTCGAAGGAGATCGCCGGGAATTCGGCGGCGTTGAAGAAGTCGGGGCCTTTCAAATCGCTGTCGCGCTGGTCATAGGCGGTGTGCACCGAGCCGACATCGATCTCGGCCTTGACGCTGCTTTTCGATGGATCGGCCTTGTCCATCACGATGGCGCCCTTTACCGCATCGAACTGGCCATGCGCGATGCCGTAGATGCCGTGCTTTATGGTGAAGGTGATCCAGGCGTGCTGGCCGTCGATCTCGTAAGTGTCGGCATGTGCTGCCGATGCGAATGCGCACACCGAGGCAAAGGCTAACGCGGCCGTCAGTTTTCTCATCGTCACGTAACTCTCCCCATTGTTGGTTGTCGTTCCTTGGCTCAGGAAAAGCCGAGGGCGGCTCCATGCGGCGCCCATAGGATCGCCGTCAGGATGGCCAATATCGCCGGTGTGGCGATCAGCAGACCGGCAATCGGCGGCCGCAACGGCCGGACGCCGGGAACAAGGCCCCGCAGCGGACCGGGCATCAGCATGGCCACGATCAGCGGCAAGGATGAAAGCACCAGCGCGACCGGATTAGCCTTCGGCGCCAGCAGCGCGACCTGGATCTGCACGGTGGCTGCGGCGTAGATAAGCAGCAGTTCAGTGCCCTTGCTCCAGGCAACGGCGGAGCCTCCGCGCAGCACTGTGATGTACTGGACAAGACACCAGCCGCCGGCGAGCGCGGCAAGCGATCCCAGCAATTGCCCGGTGACGATCGAGGCGCCAAGCACCGAGATGATGGCGCCGGCCAGGCAAAAAGCGAGCATCGCCGCCGGCACCAGGAACGGCGCTTCGGCGGACGACGATGGCGAGGACCGCGCCGACAGCAGCATCGCGGCGCCGACGATCGCCAACAGGCCGGCGATGAGGGCGGCGACCATCTGCAGGTCGAGTGAACCGCCGGCCAGGCGGCGCCAGCCAAGCCACAGCAAGGCTACCGCAAGCGCGGCGGCGACAAGCTTGCCCGCAACGGCAGCGCTCAACAGGCGTTCGGGCAACAGGCCCACGACGATGCCGCCAGAGGCGAGATAGATCAGCTTCTGGCTGGCGGCGACCGGCGGCACCACAGGCGGCCCGAGCGTGTCCCAATAGAAGAACAAAATCAAAGCGGCCCACAGCAGAGAAAGCACTGATCCCGGCAGTGCGAACCCTTGCCAACAGCGCCATCACCGTGCCGAGCGCGAGTGGCAGCGCAGCAGTGGTGACCATCGGATTGCCCAGCAACGCACTCAATCGTCGACACCTCTTTGACAACCGGGAAGCCTGCGCAAAACACGCTGCTCGATGCGACTTTGATCTAGGCCAGTCGACTGCGGGGCGTCTTGTCCAAGCGGGAACTTTGTTTTGACTGAGCGTGCACTGGCACCATCAGCCGCTTGAAGCCAGCCGACACGCTCCATAACCCTGATGCAACGTGTTCACCAGCAATCGAGGAGGATGGCGTGAACGAGAGAACCGTGCCGCCGATCAGCACTGCTGCCGCCGCTTTCCTGGCGCGTCCGCACCGGCCCTTGATCAATGGACGCTTTGTTGACGGCTTGGCGGGAAATGGCCTCGCTGTCGATGATTCCGCCTCCGGCGAGATCGTCGCGCATGTGCCCGAGAGCGGTCCCGAACTGGTCGACCAGGCGGTGCGTGCTGCGCGTGCAGCCCTTGAAGGCCCGTGGGCCTCAATGCGGCCGGTCGACCGCCAGAACCTGATGCTGAAGCTCGCCGACGCCATCGAGGCCGATGCCGATCTCTTGGCCGAGATCGAAAGCATCGAGAACGGCAAGTCGCTAGGTGTCGCCCGCATGCTTAGCGCCGGCGGCAGCGTCGACTGGCTGCGCTATTATGCCGGGTGGGCGACCAAGATCGAGGGCTCGACCTTCCAGGTGTCCATTCCGGTGCCGCCTGGCGCCAGGCATCAAGCGATGACCATAATGGAACCGGTCGGCGTCGTCGGCGCCATCGTGCCGTGGAATTTCCCGTTGCTGATCGGCATGTGGAAGATCGCGCCGGCGCTCGCCTGCGGCTGCACCGTGGTGTTGAAGCCGCCGCAGGAGACGCCGCTCGGCCTGCTCAGGCTCGCAGAACTGATCAAGGCGTCAGGCTTCCCGCCCGGCGTCATCAACATCGTGACCGGCAGCGGCAGCGTCACCGGCGAGGCGCTGATCCGTCATCCCGGCATCGACAAATTGACCTTCACCGGTTCGACGGAAGTGGGAAAACGCGTCGGCCACGCGGCCGTCGACCATGTCGCCCGCTTCACGCTGGAGCTCGGGTCGAAATCGCCGATGATCCTGCTTGCCGACATGGAAGAGGGCATTGAGCCCCTGGTCGCCGGGCTCGGCATGTTTTTCAACCAGGGCCAGGTCTGCACCTCGGCCTCGCGGCTGCTGATCGAAAAGTCTATCTATGACCGCACGCTGGCGCGGCTGGCCGAGATCGCCGATGGCATGACACTGGGCGCCGGCCGCGATGCCGAAGCCCAGATCAACCCACTGGTCTCGGCCAAGCATCGAAGGAGCGTCGAGGGCTTTGTCGAGCGCAGCCTGGCGGCCGGCGGCGAACGCGTCAGCGGCGCGCGGTCGGTACCGGCCAGGGGCCATTATGTCGCGCCGACCATCCTGCACAATATCAGGCCCGACATGGAGATCGCGCGTGAGGAGGTGTTCGGTCCGGTGGTAGCGGCGATGCCGGTCGCCGATCTCGACGAGGCGATCCATATCGCCAACGACACGCGCTATGGCCTGTCGGCCTCGATCTGGACCCGCGACATGGGCAAGGCGATGACCGCCGTCCACGGCCTCAAGGCCGGCACGGTGTGGGTCAATTCGCATAACACGCTGGACCCTGCGGCACCCTTCGGCGGCTTCAAGCAGTCCGGCATCGGCCGCGAACACGGCCGCGCGGCGATCGACGGCTATCTCGAGACCAAGACCGTCATCATGCGCTACGCCTGACGCCATGAACGCTGCGTACGACTACATCATCGCCGGCGCCGGCTCGGCCGGCTGCACGCTGGCCAACCGCTTGGTCAATACCGGCCAGCGCGTGTTGATCGTCGAAGCCGGGCCGGCCGACAATTCGCGCTTCATCGACATGCCCGCCACCTTCGCCAAGGTGATCGGCACGGCGCGCAGCTGGATCTACGAATCCGATCCCGAACCCAGCGTCGGCGGCCGCCGGCTACCGGTGCCGCAGGGCCGCACGCTGGGCGGCGGGTCGTCGATCAATGCCATGCTCTATGTCAGGGGCCAGCCGCAGGACTATGATGACTGGCGCGACCTTGGCTGTCCCGGCTGGGGCTGGGACGAGGTGCTGCCGGTGTTCAGGCGGCTGGAGCGCAACGAGCGGCTGGCCGGCGATCGCCACGGCACCACCGGACCGCTGCCCGTCTCCGATCCCCGCCATCGCCATCCGCTGTCTCTGGCCTATGTCAGGGCCGCGCAACAGGCCGGCTATCCCTTCAATGACGACTTCAACGGGGACAGGCAGGAAGGCGTCGGCTTTTACCAGACGACGACCGCGAATGGCGAAAGACAATCGGCGGCAAAGGTGTTCCTGAAGCCGTTGGCAGGCAATGCCAACCTCACCGTCGTCACCGATGCGCTTGTCACCGGCGTGACATTGGAAAACGGTGCGGCAAGCGGCCTCGCCTACACCACATCGGACGGACAGACCCATACAGCGACGGCGGAAGCCGAAGTGATCCTCACATCAGGCGCGCTGGCGACGCCGAAGCTGATGATGCTGTCGGGACTGGGGCCAGCCGAACATCTGACCGCGCTGGGCATTCCCGTCATCCGCGACATGCCCGCGGTCGGCCGCGACCTGCAGGATCACGTCGCGGCTCCCGTCTATGCGCTGACGCGCCAGCCGATCTCGCTGCTTGGTGAGGACCGTGGCCTGCGGGCGCTGCGCCACGGCCTGCAGTACCTCATGTTCCGCACCGGCCTGCTCACCTCGAATGTGGTCGAGAGCGGCGGCTTCTTCGACGCCGATGGCGATGGCCGTCCCGATATCCAGTTCCACGTCCTGCCGGTGATGATCGAGAGCGCCGAACACGGCTCGATCGAGCGGCACGGCATGGAGATCAATCCTTGTGTGCTCAGGCCGAAGTCGCGCGGCACGGTCAGGCTGCGCTCGCGCGATGCTGCCGATCCGATCCGCTTCACCACCGGCTTCCTGTCCGATCCGGACGATCTCGCCTTGCTGCTGGCCGGCATGAAGATCGCCCGCACCATCCTGCGCCAGCCGGCGCTGCAGGCCATGGTGGCGGAGGAGCTTTCGCCGGGCGCGGCCGCGGATCTTCCTGACCAGGCGATCGTCGGCCACATCCTCGAACACGCCAAGACGGTCTACCACCCATCGGGAACCTGCCGGATGGGCAATGACGACAGTGCCGTGGTCGATCCGCGGTTGCGCGTCCGCGGCGTGCCGCGCCTGCGGATCTGCGATGCCTCGGTCATGCCCAGGCTCATCAGTGGCAACACCAACGCGCCGGTGATCATGATCGCCGACCGCTGTGCCGATTTCATCCTCGGCAGCGCTTAGCGAGAAACGGTCAGCCGAGAGAAATCCAGGCCGTTTTGAGATCGGTGTATTTGTCCAGCGCATGCATCGACTTGTCGCGACCGAAGCCGGACTGCTTGACGCCGCCGAGCGGCACGGTGATGTCGGCGCCGCCATAGGTGTTGACGTGGACGACGCCGGCATTGATGTTGCGCACCATACGATGCGCCGTGGAGAGGTTGGCGGTCCACACCGCCGAGGCAAGGCCATAGACCGTCGAATTGGCAAGCCGCACCGCCTCTTCCTCGGTCTCGAAGCGCATCACGCCGAGCACCGGCCCAAACACCTCCTCGCGGGCGAGTTGCATCTCTTGCGTCACGTTCTCGAAGATCGTCGGCGCCATGTAGCTGCCGCCGGTTTCGGCCAGGATCCGTCCGCCGCCGGTGACCAGACGGGCGCCTTCAGCTGTCGCCCGTTCGACGAAGCCGAGATTCTTGTCCAGCTGCTCGGCGCTTGATACCGCACCGACGTCGCTCGTCAGATTGAGCGGATCGCCGACCTTCAGCCGCGTGGTCGCTGCGAGGAGCTCGTCCATGAAGCGGTCGTAGACCGACGCCTGGACGAGCAGGCGCGAGCCGGCAACGCAGACCTGGCCGGAATTGCGAAAAATGCCGTTGGCCGAGACGATTGCGGCCTGTTTCAGGTCCGGGGCGTCGGCAAAGACGATGTTGGGCGACTTGCCGCCGAGTTCGAGGAAGACGCGCTTCAGATTGGAACGCGCCGCATACTCAAGCAGATGCCGGCCGACCGGCCCCGAGCCGGTGAAGGCTATGGCGTCGACATCCATGTGCAGGCCGAGCGCCTCGCCGGCAACCGCGCCACGGCCGGTAACGACGTTAAACACACCGGCGGGAAGCCCGGCTTCGGCAGCGAGCTCAGCCAGCCGCAGAAGCGTCAGCGAAGCGACCTCGGGCGGCTTGACGACGATGGAATTGCCGGCAGCCAGCGCCGGCGCGATCTTCCAGGCGCCGATCATCAATGGGAAATTCCAGGGTACGATGACGCCGACAACGCCGAGCGGCTCCTTGTGGATCAGCCCGAGCACATTCTCGGCCGTCGGCGCGATCTCGCCATAGACCTTGTCGATAGCCTCCGCGTAGTAGCGGATGGTGCCCGCGGCCGATAACGGCTCGGCCTTGTAGGCCATGCCGATCTCGGTGCCGTTGTCGCGGACGCCAAGCACCGCCAGTTCATCGACATGCTTTTCGACCAGCTCGGCTAACTTCGTCAGAATCTTCTTGCGGAAGGCGGGGGCGGCGCGCGACCACGAGCCCTTCTCAAACGCCTTGCGCGCCGACGCCACGGCGCGATCGACATCGACGGCGTTGCCGTCGGCGATGCTGGCGAACGGGCGGCCATCGATCGGCGAGATCACGGGCAGCGTGGCGCCACTTGCACCTGCGGTCTGCGCACCATCGATGAAGAGGTTTCGCACGCCGACCTCGGCCTTGCGCAGCATATCGATGGTGTTCTGGTTGATCATTGGGTACCGGCTCCGAAGGCGACATGCAGGGTGGTTGGCGCGCGAAATTCCCAGCCCCGGAACACCGGTTCCTTGCCTGGCACCAGCCGCAGATCCGGAAACCGTTCCAGCAGAAGCCTTACCGCGAGGCACATCTGCTCGCGCGCAAAAAACCGACCCGAACAGAAGTGATGGCCAAAGCCGAAGGCAGCGTGGTTGCCTTCATCACGAAGGATGTCGAAACGGTCGGGATCGGAGAACCGGATTTCGTCGCGGCTGGCCGAGGAGACGAGCGCGGCGACTGGCGCGCCCGCCGGGATCGTCACGCCGCCGAGCTCGACCGCGCGCGTCGTCTGGCGCGTCTGCGTGCCGATCGGCGCGACCCATCGCAGACCCTCGTCGACCGCCTTCGGCACCAAGGTTTCCAGATCGTCCAGCACCTGCCGCATCTGCTCGGGATGCGAAAGCAGGCCGGCAAGTATGGAGCCGGCGCCATGGCCGGGCTCCTGCATGCCACCGAGCAGGATGACCTTGATGCTCGGCATCACGAAGTCGATGGCGCGGGTCGCACCCTGCGGCATGCCGTCATGCAGTATGTGCGACAGGGCGGAGTCGTCAGGCGCGTGGACAAGCCTCTCCAGCGTCGGCAGGATGGCGGCGCCAACCTCGGCGCTGATCGCATCGGCGATTTCCTGGCGCTTCGGATCGTTCTCGAAATTGATGGCGCCCTGGGCAAGGCCATAGAACCAGCGCCGCAAGGTCGGCATGTCGATGTCGGCCAGCCCGAGCGAGCGCGCCAGGCTGAGCGTCGACACCGGCTCGAAATACTCGGCCATCAGTTCCGCCGCACCCTGCTCGGCGATCCGGTCGAGATAGGGTCCGGCGATCGAGCGCACGAGATCCCCGGCATAGGAAGCGACGGTGCGCGGCCGGTATTTCGGGTCGACGCCCTGGCGCAGATCCTTGTGGACGTCTCCGTCGGTGGTCAGGATGGTCGGCTTGCCGAAGGAGCGTTCGACCGGGGATGTCCCGACAACCGCGGAGAAGATGTCGGGCGACTTCGCGACCGTTTCGACATCCTTCCAGCGGATGACGAACCAGAGGTTGACCGCCGGCACGAAAGCGACCGGCGCGTTGCGCCTCAGTTCAGCATAGATCGGATACGGATCGGCTTCCAGCGCCTCAACGGTGATGCTCTCGGCAAAGCTCAACGCCGCTACTCCCCTAGGGTGAAGAAGGGGGCGGCGTCATGCGCCGCCCCTCTTGATCTCAGTCCTTCAAAGGCTGTCCAAGCTCGGCGAAGGCCACCGGATCCCGGCTCTTCAACGCGCTCGCCAGCACAAGGCCAACCACGGCCGCGATCAGCACCAGCGCCGGCAGGAACACGCCGAGGAACCCGCCAGCACCGGACAGGCCGCCGAAATTGATGACGATCAGGTAGATGATGATGACGAAGGCGATGAAGGTCAGCCCCGGCAGGATTGTGGTCTTCACCGCGTTCTCCTGACTGGACGGGTTGGCACGGAAGAACATCACGACGGCGAGCGAGGCCACCGCCATCATCACGATGACGCCGAGAGTGGCAACGTTGGTCAGCCACGAAAACAGCGCCAGCACCGGGTCAAGGCCAAGCACGGCGAAGAGCCCGACGACGACAGCGGCAAGCACGCTCTGGATGACCGAGGCGACATGCGGGCTCTGGTGCGTCGAATGGGTCACGCCGATGGTCCGCGGCAGGAGCTTCTCGCGGCCGGAAACATAGATGTAGCGGGCGACCGCATTGTGGAACGCCAGTACGCCGGCAAACAGGCTCGACACGAACAGGATGCTCATGGCGTGCGAGAGCATCGTTCCGGCGTAGCGGTCGGACAGGCCGAACAGGAACGTGGTCGGATCCTGAAGCCCCTGCAGCGCCGGCAGCAGCTTGTCAACGCCGGCACCGACCGCCATCAGCCATGCGGTGACCATGTAGAAGACGCCGATCAGGATGACGGAGAAATATGTCGCCCGCGGAATGGTGACCTTGGGGTCGCGCGCCTCCTCGGCATAGATCGTCGTTGCCTCGAAGCCGATGAACGCGGCAAAGCAGAACAGGATGGCGATCGCCGGCGCGCCGCTGGTGATCTGGCTCCAACTGAACGGCGCCGCTGACAGTCCACTATCGCCTCCGGTCTTGACGATCGCCATGTCGAGGATCAGCACCACGACGTATTCGGCAAGCACCAGAACGGTCAGGATCTTGGCCGACAGGTCGACCTGCCTGTAGCCGAGCACGGCGACGATGGCGATGGCGACGAAACTCCACGCCCACCAGGGCAAGTTGATGCCCCAGCCGGCGAACAGCCCGGCGGTCGCGGCACCGAGAAGGCCCATGACGCCGATCTGCATGGCATTGTAGGACAGGATTGCGATCAGCGCCGTGGCGCCGCCGGCGAGACCGCCGAGCCCGCGCGCCGCATACGCATAGAAGGCGCCTGCATTGCCGACATGGCGCGACATGGCGACATAGCCGACCGCGAACAACAGCAGCAGCAGCGTCACGATCAGATAGGTGCCGGCAAAGCCCGCGCCATTGCCCATCAGCATGCCGAGCGGCGTGCCGCCAGCCACAGCCGTCAGAGGCGCCGCTGCCGAGATCACCATGAAGGTGATGGCGCCAACGCCAAGGCTGTTCTTCCTCAGCCGGTTCGCTTCGCCGGCTTCAATTGTCGTCATCTTTCCCTCCAATTCCGCGCTGCGGAAGCCAAGTGTCCCTGAAATGTCGAGGCCCTGTTTCGGGCCGCCTTGTCGTTTCATTATTTGCAACGACATTTCGAATATAGACTTGCAAAGGAACCGGCTTCCTGTCAAGTTAATTCGCACGTTAAGTATCAGATGGAGGATCAGATACGCATGGGTACGGTGAGCAAGGCCATCACGCTGCTGGAAATGCTCGGTCGCGGCGAGCCCGAGACGGCGTTGGCTGACCTCGCCCGGCGCGCCGGCCATGACAAGGCAACAACGCGCCGGCTGCTGGTCTCCCTGATAGCGCATGGGCTGGTCGAGCAGGATGAAGCCACGCGTCTTTACCGGCTGGGCGCCGGTGTCGCGCGGCTGGCGCTGATGCGCGAAGCCCAGTTCCCCTTCCTGCGCATGGCGGTGCCGGTGGTCGAGGCGCTGGCGGCGGAAACCAATGAGACGGTGCACCTGTCGGAATATTCGAAGCGCGGCCTGATCACAGTCCATGTCGTCGAATCGACCAGGGCCAATCGCGTCAGCGTGCAACTCGGCGAGGTGCTGCCGATGCATGCGACGGCTTCTGGCATTGCGTTCCTGGCGTTCACGGAAGAGCGTATCCGAGACGCTGTTCTGGCCGGACCGCTGCCGGCCTTCACGCCCCACACAATAGGCGACGCGAAAACACTTGCCGAGCATGTCGCCGCCGCCCGCGCGCGCGGGCACTCGACCGGCTCGCAAGGCTTCGAGGAGGGCGTGCTCAGCGTCGCGGCGCCGATCCTCGGCGCCGACGGTTTTGCCATTGGCATCATCGCCGTCGCGGCGCCTAAGGTGCGGGTCCAGAAGGGCGAGATCGAGCGCTATGGCGCCAGTGTGGCGGCGGCTGCGCGCGTTATCAGCGAGCGGCTTTTCGGACGGCAGGGCCAGCCGGGCCTCAAGCGAGCATGACAACAAATACCCCTGCAAGGAGATTGACTGTGGAGGAGACACGCCGAATCCTGGTTATAGGCACCGGTGACACTAAGGCCGACGAATTGCTCTTCATGCGCGAGCGCATCGAGGCGGTCGGCGGTGTCGCCGTGATGATGGATGTGAGCGTGCTCGGCGATCCGCCCTACCAGCCGGCGCATGACAAGCATGCGGTGGGTCAAGCTGCCGACACGACCATCGAGGCGATCATCGCCAGCGGCGACGAGAATTCGGCGATGACGCTGATGGCGCTCGGCGCCTCGCGGCTTGCCCGCGCGCTCTGCGACAAGGGCGAAATCGACGGCTTCATCGCGCTCGGCGGCTCGATGGGCACAGACCTTGCCCTCGATGTCGCGCTGGCGCTGCCGCTCGGCGTGCCGAAATTCGTCATCTCGACCATTGCCTATTCACATCTGCTGCCACCAGAACGGATCGCCACAGACCTGATGATGATCCTGTGGGCGGGCGGTCTCTATGGCCTCAACAGTGCCTGCAAGGCGGTGCTGTCGCAGGCCTGCGGAGCGGTGGTGGGTGCCGCGCGCGCCGTCGTTAAGCCGGACGCGACGCGGCCCAGGATAGGCATGAGTTCGCTGGGAAAAAGCTGCCTGCACTATATGGTGACGCTGAAGCCGGAGCTGGAGAAGCGCGGCTATGAAGTCATCGTCTTCCACACCACCGGCATGGGCGGCCGGGCGCTTGAGGCGATCGCCGCGCAACGCGGCTTCGTCGCGGTGATGGATTTCAGCCTTCAGGAACTCGCCAACCAGCTGACCGGCTCGGTGGTGAATTCGGGCTCCGACCGGCTGGAAAATGCTGGTCGGCAAGGCATCCCTCAGATCGTGGCACCTGGCGCCGTCGACATGGTGGATTTTCCGACCTGGCAAGCAGTGCCTGCCCGTTTCTTCGAACGGCCGTACCATGCGCACAACCGCCTGCTCGCCTCGGTGACATCAGACGGCGAAACCCGCCAGGAGATCGCGCGCGCCATCGGCGAGAAGCTCGCCGCCGCAACCGGGCCGACCGCCTTCATCCTGCCGGCAGGCGGCATCCAGCAATGGGACCAGGAGGGCGAGCCGCTGCACGAACCGGAGGCGCTGTCGGCCTTTGTCAAGGAGATGCGCTCGAGCGTGCCCGGCAATGCCGAGTTGCACGAGATATCAGGGCACATCAACGACGCCGCCTTCAGCGCCAAGGCACTGGAGATCTTCGACCGCTGGGTCGCCGAAGGCATTGTGCCGCTGGGCGCGCCGGAAGGAACTCAAGCTGCATGAGCGGGCCATCGCCAAAGGCGCTGGTGCTTGATTTCGGCGGCGTCGTCACCCGCACGCTGTTCGAAACGCACGCGTTGACCGAACGCGCATTGGACTTGACGCCCGGCATGCTCGGCTGGCGCGGGCCGTTCGATCCGGCATCCGACCCGCTGTGGCGTTCCATGCAAGCCGACGAGATCAGCGAGCGCGACTACTGGAAGACGCGCACGCGTGAAGTCGGCCGTCTCGTCGGCGAGGACTGGGACGACATGTCGACTTTCGTGCAGCGGGCGCGCGGCGCCGACCCGCAAGCGGTGGTGCGGCCAGAGGCGGAACGAGCGATCCGTGCGGCGCATGAAGCTGGCATCCGGCTCGCCATCCTCTCCAACGAGCTCGACTTGTTCTACGGCAACAGCTTTCGCGAGCGCCTGCCGCTGCTGTCGCTGTTCGAGACCATCATCGACGCCACCTACACGCACATCCTGAAACCCGATCCGCGCGCTTATGCGATGGTGAGCGAAGCACTGCACTTGCCGCCCGCGGCTTGCGTCTTCGTCGACGACCAGAAGCGTAACGTCGACGGCGCGGTCGCCGCCGGCATGCTGGCCGTGCATTTCGACGTCGCCCAACCGGGGCAAGGCTATGCAGCGGCGCTCGGCCATTTCGGCGTTGCGGCCTAAGAATTCAAGAAACGGAGTTCCCACCGATGCGCGACATCAACTTCCTCACCGAGAACAACGCCAAGCCGATCTGGCATCCGATGGCGCATCCGGCCGAGATGCGCGCGACGCCGCCAAAGATCATCATGAAGGGCGAAGGCGTCTCGGTCACCGATGCCGAAGGCCGCACCGTCCTCGATGCAGTCGGGGGCCTGTGGAACGTCAACCTCGGCTACAGCTGCGATCCGATCAAGAAGGCGATCGCAGCACAACTCGACGCCCTGCCCTATTATTCCGGCTTTCGCGGCACCTCGACCGGACCGTCGATCGAGCTTGCCTATGAGCTGTGCGACTGGTTCGCTCCCGAGGGCATGGTACGGACCTTCTTCACCTCCGGCGGCTCGGACTCGGTCGAGACGGCACTGCGGCTGTCGCGGCAATACTGGAAGATCAGGGGCCAGGGCGACCGGACGAAGTTCCTGGCGCTGAAGAAGGGCTATCACGGAACGCATTTCGGCGGCGCCTCGGTCAACGGCAATGCCAATTTCCGGCGCAACTACGAGCCGCTTTTGCCCGGCGTCTTCCACACACCGGCGCCATGGACCTACCGCAATCCGTTCGACGAGACCGATCCGGCGAAGCTGGCGAAACTCTGCGCGCGGGCGATCGAAGACGAGATCGCCTTCCAGGGCGCCGACACGATCGCCGCCTTCATCATGGAGCCAGTGCTCGGCGCCGGCGGTGTGATCGTTCCGCATGAGAGCTTCATGCCGATGGTGCGGGCGATCTGCGACCGTCACGACATCCTGCTCATCGCCGACGAGGTGGTGACCGGCTTCGGTCGCACCGGCGCCTGGTCGGGCTCGCGGCTCTCCGGAGTGAAGCCGGATTTCATGACCATCGCCAAGGCGATCACCTCAGGCTACTTCCCGCTCGGCGCCACGCTGATCAGCGCCAAGGTTGCCGACGTCTTCGAGGCCGACAAGACCAGCTTCGGCTCGATCGGGCACGGCTACACCTATTCCGGCCATCCGGTCGGCTGCGCGGCGGGGCTGGCCACACTCGCCGAGACCAAGCGGCTTGCCGTCAACGAGAATGCGGCGGCGCGCGGTGTCGAGCTCGGCAAGGCGCTGGAGGCGCTGAAGGCGAAGCACGCTTTGGTTGGCGATGTGCGCTACCAAGGGCTGATGGCGGCGCTCGAACTGGTTTCCGACCGTGCCGCCAAGAAGCCGGCCGACAAGAAGACGATGAATGCCGCCGCAGAGGCCGCCTACAAGGCCGGCGTCATGCTGCGCGTCTCCGGCAACACCATCATCCTGTCGCCGCCGCTGGTGATCTCGTCCGCCGATGTGGCAAAGATCGCCGAGGCTCTCGACGCCGGACTGACGGCAGCCGCCTGAGCGACGGTGACGCTCAGTCCTGACCGAGCCGCAGGCGTCGCCACGCCGCCGGCGAGAGGCCGACGGCGGCGCGGAAGAAGCGCGAGAAATAAGCCGGGTCGTTGAACCCGGTCTCATAGGCGATGTCCTCGACCGGGCGCACGGTGAACAGCAGCAGGCGCTTGGCCTCGACCAGCCGCCGCTCACCAACCGCCTGGCGTACGCCCGCGCCGAGCACCTGCCGCGCTGCCTTGTCGAGCAGATGGCGCGTGGTGCCGAGCGCGGCGGCATAGCGCTCGACCGGCCAGTCGTCGCGAAAGTGTCGGTCGATCAGACGCCGCAGCCGGCCGCCCAGCGCCACCGTCGCCGGCACCGCGACAGCATGCGACTGCGCATCAAGGCGGGCGATGCCCGACAATGCCACGGCGATCAGCGGCGGCAGGATTTTCTCCATACCGGGCAACCTGTCGGCATATTCCGCTTGGATCATCGTAACCGTATCACCCAACCTTTCCCAGAGGGCCGTTTCACCGCGTCCGGTGACGAAGACCGGCTGGTCGAGCGGCAGCGCGGACTGCTCAGCGATCGCCGCAAGGGCAGCATCGGCGACCGAGACAACGATGGCGTCGGCGCCCGTCTCGATGCTGAATCCGTGGACCACGCCGCTCGGCATGAAGCTCACCGTCGGCGCCGAAAAACTCCAGGTCTCGTCTTCGATCCGATAAATGCCGCTGCCGCCGGTCCAGAAGGTGATCTGCGCCATTTGCGGGTGCTTGTGCGCGAGAACCTGGCCGCGATGCACGGAGGCACGCGCAAGAACAGTCTCGACATGCAGGAATCCGACGTCGAGCGCACGCGCCGGTTCGCCGTAGACGAAGAATTCGAGAATGGCAGTCTGGCTCATCACGGCGAAAAAATCCAAGTGGTTCTATACTTTCGTCCATAAACCTTTGTCACGACGATCGCTACAGTTGACGCGTTAAAGGAGGATCATGATGCGATCGGAAGATTTCCGGGCCGACACGAAACGGCCGTTTACCGGTGCCGAATATTTGCAGAGCCTGCGCGACGGGCGCGAGGTCTATATCAATGGCGAGCGGATTGCCGACGTCACCACCCATCCGGCGATGCGCAACTCGGCGCGCTCGCTGGCCCGCCTCTACAATGCCTTGCACGATCCGGCGCGGCAGGCGGTGCTGACCTCGCCGACCGACACCGGTTCTGGCGGCTACACGCACAAATATTTCCGCGTCGCCCATTCCGCCGCGGATCTCGCCGCACAGCAGACCGCCATCGCCGACTGGTCGCGCATGTCCTACGGCTGGATGGGGCGCACGCCCGATTACAAGGCAGCACTTATGAACACGCTCGGCGCCAATGCCGAGTGGTACGGCCCGTTCAGGGGAAATGCACTCGCCTGGCACAAACGCGCCCAGGAAGCGGCCCTGTTCATGAACCATGCCATCGTCAACCCGCCGATCGACCGCCACAAGCCGGCCGAGCAGGTGAAGGACGTGTTCGTGCACATCACGAAGGAGAACGACGCCGGCATCTGGGTGTCCGGCGCCAAGGTGGTGGCGACGTCGTCAGCGCTCACCCATTACAATTTCCTGGCGCAGAGCTCGGCGACGGTCACCGAGGACCCGTCATTGTCGGTGATGTTCATCGTGCCTATGAACGCGCCGGGGATAAAGATGTTCTGCCGCGTCTCTTACGAGCAGACGGCCAACACGGTCGGCCATCCCTTCGACTATCCGCTGTCGTCTCGTTTCGACGAGAACGATGCGATCCTGGTGCTGGACAATGTCTTCATCCCCTGGGAGGACGTGCTGGTGCTGCGCGATGCGCAGAAGATCCTCTCCTTCCACCCGGCGTCGGGCTTCATGCACGGCTATTGTTTTCAGGGCTGCACGCGCTTCGCCGTCAAGCTCGACTTCCTCGCAGGCCTGCTGGCGAAGGCGCTGCGCGCGACGGGCGGGGATGCCTTCCGCGGCAACCAGGCGGCCCTCGGCGAAGTAATTGCGCTGCGCCACATGTTCTGGAGCTTTTCCAACGCCATGGCGCACAACCCGATCCCATGGGCGAACGGCGCCGTGCTGCCCAATCTCGAAGCGGCGCTCGCCTATCGCACTTTCATGTCGGAGGCCTATCCGCGCGTTATCGATACGGTGCGCCGAGTCATCGCTTCGGGGCTGATCTACCTGCCGTCCTCGGCAAAGGATTTCGACAATCCGGAGATCGACAAGTACCTTGCCCAGTACGTGCGCGGCTCCAATGACATGGGCCATGTCGAACGCATCAAGATCATGAAGCTGCTGTGGGATGCGACCGGCACCGAGTTCGGCGGCCGCCACGCGCTCTATGAGCTCAACTATGCCGGTGCGCCGGAAGAGGTGCGGCTGCAGGTGCTGAAGGGCGCTGAGCGCGGCGGGCGCCTGAGGGCGATGGAGGAACTGGTCGACACCTGCATGGCCGACTACGACGAAAAGGGCTGGACTGGCGACACCTGGCTGCCGCCGCTGCCGGCTGGCGCAAGCTGAGGTCCCGGCCATGGAGCCACAAGTTGCAAGGCTGGAGTTCCGTGAGGCGATGGCGCGGGTCTGTGCGCCGGTCAACATCGTCACGACTGATGGGCCGGCCGGCCGCGGCGGCTTCACTGCGACCGCCATGTGCAGCGTTTCCGACGATCCGCCGACGCTGCTTGTGTGCATGAACGAGCGCTCGGCGCAGACCGGTCTGTTCCTCGCCAACCAGCGTTTCTGCGTCAACGTGCTGACGCAGTTACACACCCATCTGGCGGCAAAGTTCGCCGGTACGATCCGCGACATGGGCGAGCGCTACAATGCGGCAAGATGGCAGACCATGCCGTCCGGCATGCCGGCGCTGCTCGACGCCATCGTCAGCTTCGATTGCGAGATCGGCGACGTGAACAAGGTTGGCACGCACAATGTGATGTTCGGCCGCGTCGTCGACATCCGCCACGGCAGCGACGAGGCGGCGCTGCTCTATGTCGGCCGCAACTACATGCAGCCGAGCGCACTCGGCAGTTTTGGCGGGTAGAGGCTGTCAAGTCTGGTTTTCGGAAGATTCCGACTGGATCAGGCTTTCGAGCAGGTCGAGCAGGTGCTCATGCTGTTCGGCGCCGTAGCGCTGCTCGATCGCATCGTAGATGGCGATGCGCTCGGGCGACAAATCCTCGATCAGCGCCAGCCCGGCCGGGCTGATTGCGAGCAGCGCCCGGCGACCGTCATCCTTGACCTTGTTGCGGGTGATGAACTGCCGTTCCTCCATCGCCTTGATGATGCGGGTCAGGCTGGGCGGAAGGATCGAGGCGCGATGGGCAAGTTCGGTTGCCTCGAGCGGCCCGGCTTCGGCAAGCACACGCAGCACGCGCCACTGCTGCTCAGTGATGTCGTGGCGGGCAAGCATCGGCCGGAAATGCGCCATGATCACTTCGCGGGCGCGAAGCAGAGCCATGGGCAGGGAGCGGCGGGTGCTGGGCGGTAGCAAGGTCAGGTCTCCAAAAAATTCCAATTCCGGTACGACTCGCACCACACAATGAGACTCGGATCGCAGCTATATCCGCGATTTCGCCGGGGGCGGCAATCCCACCATCGAGAGCTGTATCTGCATAGAGAACGACACTTGACATTCCGCCGTCAAGATGTAATTCACATGTTAATTACAAGGTGGAGGAAACCTTGCCACATATGGCGATCGAATATTCGGCGAATCTCGACGCCAAGGTCGACATCAGCGCGCTTTGCACGCTGGTCGCTCGCACCATCCTCGAAACCGGCCTGTTCGAACATGGCGCGGTGAGGGTACGCGCTTTTCGCGCCGAGGCATACGCGATCGCCGATCGCCTCCCGGAGAACGGGTTCATCGACATGAACTTCCGCATCGGCAAGGGCCGCAGCGCCGAGGAAAAGAAACGCACCGGCGAGGCGATCTTCACTACTGTTTCGGATCATCTCGCATCTCTGTTCACGACGCCGCATTTCGCGCTGTCGCTGGAGATCCGCGAGATCGATGCCGAACTAAGCTGGAAGAAGAATGCCATCCACCCGCGCCTGCGCGGCAAGTGACAGGAACCCATATCATGGCGGCATTGGACGACAATCTGAGAAAGGCCGAGGCCTATCTCGAGCGCTTCAGAAGCGCTGGCGTGCTCAACCAGATCGGCGGCGAAACCGTGCCGGCCGCCGACGGCTCGACATACGAGACGCTGTCGCCAATCGACCTGAAGCCGATCGCCAAGGTGGCACGCGGCAAGGCCGCCGACATCGACCGCGCCGCCAAGGCGGCGAAGGCTGCCTTCCGCGACTGGGCGGCGATATCAGGCGACGCCCGCAAGAAGCAGTTGCACAAAATAGCCGACGCCATCGTCGCGCGGGCCGAGGAAATCGCTTTCGTCGAATGCATGGACACCGGCCAGTCATTGAAGTTCATGGCCAAGGCAGCGCTGCGCGGCGCGGAGAACTTCCGCTTCTACGCCGACCGCGCGCCGGAGGCCCGCGACGGCCACACGATCCGCGCACCGAACCAGGTCAACATGACGACGCGCGTGCCGGTCGGCCCGGTCGGCGTGATCACGCCGTGGAACACACCTTTCATGCTCTCGACCTGGAAGATCGCGCCGGCGCTCGCCGCCGGCTGTACGATCGTCCACAAGCCAGCCGAGTTCTCGCCGCTGACCGCGCGGCTTTTGGTCGAGATCGCCGAGGAGGCCGGCCTGCCGAAGGGCGTGTGGAACCTCGTCAACGGCTTTGGCGAGGACGCCGGCAGAGCGCTGACCGAACACCCCGACATCAAGGCGATCGGCTTCGTCGGCGAAAGCCGCACCGGCTCGATGATCATGAAGCAGGGTGCCGACACGCTGAAGCGCGTGCATTTCGAACTCGGCGGCAAGAACCCGGTCATCGTCTTTGCCGATGCCGATCTGGAGCGGGCGGCCGACGCTGCCGTCTTCATGATCTATTCGCTGAACGGCGAGCGCTGCACCTCGTCCTCACGCCTGCTGGTCGAGGAAAGCATCTACGACAAGTTCACCGCGCTGGTGGCGGAGAAGGCCAAGCGCATCAGGATAGGCCATCCGCTCGACCCCGAAACCGTGGTTGGCCCACTGATCCATCCGGTGCATGAGGAAAAGGTGCTGTCCTATATCGAGATCGGCAAGTCGGAAGGCGCTGTCGTCGCCGCCGGCGGCGGCAAGTTCGCCGGTCCGGGCGGCGGCTGCTATGTCAGCCCGACGCTGTTCGTCGGCGCCACCAACAAGATGCGCATCGCCCAGGAAGAGATATTCGGACCCGTGCTGACCGCCATCTCGTTCAAGGACGAGGCCGAGGCGCTGGCGCTGGCCAACGACACGCAATACGGCCTGACCGGCTATCTCTGGACCTCGGACGTCACCCGCGCCTTCCGCTTCACCGACGCGCTCGACGCCGGCATGATCTGGGTCAATTCGGAGAATGTGCGCCACCTGCCGACGCCGTTCGGCGGCGCCAAGAACTCAGGCATCGGCCGCGACGGCGGCGACTGGTCGTTCGATTTCTACATGGAAACCAAGAACATCGCGTTCGCCACGGCGCCGCATTCCATCCAGAAGCTCGGCGGCTGACCGGAGACCCCAACGATGCCCTTGCCCACACCCAATCTCTACCCGGCATTCAACATCGTGCGGCTCAGCCACGTCGAGCTGGCTGTTACGGACCTCGGTAAGTCGCGCGCGTTCTATGTCGACACGCTCGGCCTGCAGGTGACCGACGAGACCAAGGACGCCATCTATCTGCGCGCCATGGAAGAGCGCGGCCACCATTGCATCGTGCTCAGGAAAGGTGCCGCGCCGGAAGCCCGCGACCTCGGCTTCAAGCTGTTTTCCGACGACGATCTCGACAAGGCCGAGCACTTCTTCAAAGCCAGGGGCCTGCCTGTGAAATGGGTCGAGCGGCCCTACCAGTCGCGTACCTTCCGCACCCGCGACCCGCACGGCATTCCGCTCGAATTCTATTCCAGAATGGAGCGGCTGCCGCCGATCCATCAGAAGTATGCGCTGTATAAGGGCGTCAAGCCGCTGCGCATCGACCACTTCAACTGCTTCTCGCCCAATGTCGATGAATCGGTGGCGTTCTACAACGAGCTCGGCTTCCGCGTGACCGAGTACACGGAGGATGCCGCGACCGGAAGACTTTGGGCGGCATGGACGCACCGCAAGGGCGGTGTCCACGACATCGCCTTCACCAACGGCATTGGCCCACGCCTGCACCACGTCGCCTTCTGGGTGCCGACACCGCTCAACATCATCGATCTGCTCGACCTGATGGCCACCACCGGCTGGCTGCCGAACATCGAGCGCGGCCCCGGCCGGCACGGCATCTCCAACGCCTTCTTCCTCTATATCCGTGATCCCGACAATCACCGCATCGAGATCTATTGCTCGGACTACCAGACGGTAGATCCCGACCTAGAGCCGATCAAATGGGACCTCAAGGACCCGCAGCGCCAGACGCTGTGGGGCGCACCGGCGCCGAAGAGCTGGTTCGAGGAAGGCAGCACCTTTGCCGGCGTCGAGCCGCGCAAGTCCGATCTGGCGGCCTCGCCGATCGTCGCGCCGTGACGTCGGCTAACTGCAGGGGAAACAAATGAGCGCGGCACGTCTCGCCACCTTCACCGTTGGCGGCAAAACGCGCTACGGCGCAATCACCGACAAGGGCGGCGTCGACCTGTCGGCGCGACACGCACAGTGGCCGAGTTTGCGCGAGGTGATAGAGGCCGGCGCACTGCGACGGCTGGCGGAAGAGGCGGACGCTTTCGCCGCCGATTTCCCGCTCGATGCCATCGCCTACGAGATACCCGTCCCCTCGCCCGAAAAGATCATCTGCGTCGGCGTCAACTATCCGGACCGCAACGAGGAGTACAAGGACGGACAGGCCGCACCCTCGAACCCGTCGCTGTTCATCCGCTTCCCGCGCTCCTTCGTCGGCCATGGCACGCCCCTGGTGCGGCCGTCGGAATCGCCGCAGCTCGATTATGAGGGCGAGATCGTCATCGTCATCGGCAAGGGCGGCCGCAGGATCGCCGAGGCGGATGCGCTGGGCCATATCGCAGCACTTTCGCTCTGCAACGAAGGGACCATCCGCGACTGGGTGCGGCATGCCAAGTTCAACGTCACGCAGGGCAAGAACTTCGACCGGACCGGCTCTATCGGCCCCTGGCTTGTGCCGTTCACCGACGAGGCACAGATCGCTGACATCGCGCTGACCACGCGCGTCAATGGCGAGGTTCGCCAGCAGGACCGCACCGGCCGCATGATCTTTTCCTTCCGCAAGATCATCAACTACATCTCGACCTTCACCACGCTGGCGCCGGGCGACGTCATCGTCACCGGCACGCCGACCGGCGCTGGCGCCCGGTTCGACCCGCCAATCTGGCTGAAGCCGGGCGACGTGATCGAGGTCGAGGCCGACGGCATTGGCTTGCTCAGCAACGGCGTCGTCGACGAAGGGACCGGCCGATGATGACGCCAGAACAGGTCGAAGACGCGGCCGCGAGGCTGTTCGAGGCCGAGCGCGACCGCCGCCAGATCAGGCTGCTCAGCCTTGATTTCCCCGGGGCGACGATGGATGACGCCTATCTCGTCCAGGCGGCGCTGGTGAAACGAAAAGTGGCCTCGGGCCTGACGATCAAAGGCTGGAAGATCGGCCTGACCTCCAAGGCGATGCAGTCGGCGCTCGCCATCGACATTCCGGATTCCGGTGTGCTGTTCGACGACATGTTCTTCGATGACGGCGGCACCGTTCCAGCCGGCCGCTTCATCCAGCCGCGCATCGAGGCCGAGATCGCCTTCGTCATGAAGGCGTCGCTGGCCGGTCCGGACGTGTCGATCGACGACGTGCTCGACGCCACCGACTACATCACGCCGGCGCTGGAGATCCTCGACACCCGTATCGAGCGCGTCAACAAGGAGAGCGGCAGGATACGGACCTTCTTCGACACCATCTCCGACAATGCCGCCAATGCCGGCGTCGTCGTCGGCGGCCGTCGTGCCGGACCGCGCGAGGCCGACCTGCGCTGGATCGGCGCCATCCTGTCGCGCAATGGCGAGGTCGAAGAGACCGGGCTCGGCGCCGGGGTGCTCGATCATCCGGCGAAGGGCATCGCCTGGCTGGCCAACCGGCTGCATCAGTACGGCATGCAGATATCCGCCGGACAGGCCGTGCTGTCGGGCTCGTTCATCCGGCCCGTGGAGTGTCGCCACAGTGACACTATCGCTGCCGATTTCGGACCCTATGGAGCGATCCGCATCACCTTTGCCCGCTAGCGGCAATTCCTCCATAGCCCGCTGACCCGACTTGCCGGCGGCGTGCTGAAACAGAACCCGGAAGAGCCCGAAAGGGTGTCGGCACTCCTTGCCAGCCTTCAAAGTATCGGCGCCGAAATCCGGGTGCCGCGCGAACAACCGTTCGATGCCATCGCTTTGCTGGACGATCAGGATTAACTCGACTTCCATCGCTAGCCGCGTTCCTGAAAGGCTTTATTACGCGATAGACCACGATCCGCTGACGCGCTTTTGTGCTCCTGTTTCAATCCGAGCCGCTGTCCCGAGCCGCTGTGCAGTTTTGGGCAACATGCGTTTGATCGACAAACCCGTGGCCAGAAGCCGAGGGGTTCCTTGTCGGGACGGCCGGCGCTATCGATTCGAGCGGCCGAGCGCTGTGGACGCAATCATGGTCACCACGACGAAGGGAACGGCGAGCGAGGTATGGCCGAGGATGAGGCCGGGAAGGGTCGCGGTCAGGCCGGCCATCGAGAAGACGAAATACATGCCGACGCCGACGATGACCACCGGCGCGATCATCGGCACCAGCAGCAAGGCGGAGATCGTGCGCCGACCTGGCAGATTAGGCGCCGCGAGGCCGAGCGCGGCCATGGTGCCTAGCGGCGTCGCCAAAAGTGTCGTCGAGACAGCCAGAACCAGGCTGTTGCGCAGGGCATCCATCCAGGTCTGCATCGAGAAGAACTCGCGGTACCATTTCAGCGACCAGCCGGTGATGGGAAAGGTGAAATCGCCGCTGCTCTTGAACGAGAACAGCACGATGATGATCAGCGGCGCCATGAGGAAAGCCAGCACCATCATGGCCGTCAGCCCGAGGCCGAAGCGGCCAAGCCGGCTGGTGGTGGTTGATCGCGGGGAGGACATCCGGGCCTCGCAGACCGGCGCCGCTGCGGCTGAGCAGGGCGTTCTGGATGGCATAAAGCGAGAGCGTGACGACCAGCATTGTTCTTTCTCGGCGGCGTCGTCGGCGCTGTGGGTTTCAAGCATGTCGGCTTCGCGGCGACGTTGTTTCTGGCGGCCATTCTCCTCGTGCTGGCCTCCATGCCAGTCCTGGAGGACGTCTCCGTTCGCATGAGGCGGCTTTGGCAGTAGCGCTGCAGAGCTTTGCCGCATGCCAGATTTGGCAGCACATTCGCGAAGGCGCTGTTCCTGGATTTCGGCAGCTATCTGTTTTGGCCGATCCTGAAGCACGAACACGATGAGATCGGCCCAACGACAAGAGCAAGCGAACTCAGCCATACCCACTCATAGCGTAGAGTGAGGTCGAAGAGATAGCCGACGCGCCCGCGGCGGCTCCAATCGAGTGGCCGGCCGAGATAAGGGCCCATTGCCAGCCCCATCACGCGCAAATCCGAGATGGCTGGCGACAAGACTGGCCGTGACGGGAATGGCCGCATGGCTTTGGTTCGAGGCAGGGCGTATCGCCCGGTTTTCTACAGCCTCAAGACAGATGCGTCACGCATCACTAATTGAATGCGCCGCATTTTAATATATGCTGCAAGACGTAGAGATAATATCTCAAAGCTGATCAAAAGGGGGACGCGACCGTGATAACTGCTCCACAGTTGCGTGCCGCGAGGGCGCTCCTTGGCATCGACCAGCGCAGGCTTGCCGAATTGTCCGGTCTTTCCGTGCCGACAATTCAACGCATGGAAGCCAGCGAGTCGATTATTCGGGGTAACGTCGATTCTCTCATGAAGCTGATCGGGGCACTTGACCTCGCCGGTGTGGAATTGATCGCTGAAGGCGCCTCCAGCCAAATCGGTGGGCGCGGCGTGCGACTGAAAGCGGATTTTGACCCCGCCAAAATCCTTGGCGGAGTCGATACGGATGCCAAACTCCCCGTGAGGAGCGTGGCGTGATTTCGGGGGCCGCGGTCCTCCTGTGGGGCGTCGCTGCGCTCCTGGGGACTGCGGTGCTTGCGATTGCGGAAAGCCGCAGATCCGACTCGGGAACACGCCTGATCTACGGCTTGACGCTAGGTATATCGGCGGCCGTGCTCATGGTTCTCGCGAGCCGCATCGCCGACAATCCCGTCACCCCGTCGACTGTGGTGTTGCCTCTTGGATTGCCATGGATTGGCGCTCATTTCCGTTTGGATGCGCTGTCGACTTTCTTCCTCATCGTCGTCAACTTCGGCGGCTCCATGGCCAGTCTTTATGGCCTCGGCTACGGCAGGCATGAGTCTGCGCCGCATCGGGTGCTGCCGTTCTTCCCGGCTTTCCTAGCCGGAATGAACCTTGTCGTGGTGGCCGACGACGCCTTCACTTTCCTGCTTTCCTGGGAATTCATGTCGCTCGCCTCCTGGGCGCTCGTCATGGCGCACCATCGCAAGCAGGACAATGCGCGGGCGGGCTACATCTATCTCGTGATGGCGAGCTTCGGCACACTCGCGCTGCTGCTTGCGTTCGGCCTGCTCGCCGGATCCGATGGAACCTACACATTCGACGCGATGCGAGCCGCCGATCCCACCCCGTTCGCCGCTGCTTTCGTCCTGGTTCTCATGCTGCTGGGCGCCGGCTCCAAGGCCGGACTCGTCCCGCTGCACGTCTGGCTGCCACTCGCCCATCCGGCCGCGCCAAGCCACGTCTCGGCTCTGATGAGCGGCGTGATGACCAAGGTCGCAGTCTATGGCTTCATACGCGTTATTTTCGATCTGCTCGGTGAGCCGGCATGGTGGTCGGGCGTTGCCGTGCTTTTCCTTGGCGGGCTGACGGCGGTTCTCGGCATCCTCTACGCGCTGATGGAAAAGGACCTGAAGCGACTGCTTGCCTATAGCACCATTGAAAACATCGGCGTCATCTTCGTAAGCCTTGGTCTCGCGCTCGCTTTCAAGGCGAACGCCATGCCATCGGCTGCAGCGCTGGCGCTCACCGCCGCGCTGTTCCACGTCCTCAACCATTCCTTTTTCAAGAGCCTGCTGTTTTTCGGCGCGGGCGCCGTGCTGACGGCAACCGGAGAGCGGGATATGGAGAAGCTGGGCGGTCTCATCCACCGCATGCCCTTT
Source organism: Mesorhizobium sp. M0018 (assembly GCF_040323955.1). NCBI lineage: Bacteria > Pseudomonadati > Pseudomonadota > Alphaproteobacteria > Hyphomicrobiales > Phyllobacteriaceae > Mesorhizobium > Mesorhizobium sp. M0018. The sequence continues at coordinate 89,156 of NZ_JAMYVL010000001.1, forward strand.
ACAAGTTTTGCCTTTCTCGTCGGTTGCGTCGCGATCTCGGCACTTCCACCCTTCAACGGCTTCGTCTCCGAATGGCTGGCCTTTCAGGCCATATTGCAGAGCCCCGATCTGCCACAATGGGGACTGAAGGTCATGGTGCCCGCCGTTGGCGGTCTGCTGGCGCTGTCAGCGGCACTGGCCGCGGCCTGCTTTGTAAAGGCGTTCGGGATTGCATTCCTCGGCCGGCCACGCTCGGCCGCGGTGGAACTGGCGCATGAGGTCGACCGCTACTCGCTGGCGGCAATGTTCATTCTCGCTGCCCTTTGTCTCCTGGCCGGCATTCTGCCCGGTCTTGTGATAGACGGCCTCTCATCGGTGACACTGCCACTGATCGGCAGTCGGATGCCTGTGCAGGTGGCCCAGCCCTGGCTGTCTATCGTGCCGATTGCAGCGAGCCGCAGTTCCTACAACGGCCTGTTGGTGTTCCTGTTCATCGCCTTTTCCGCATCCGCTGCGGCATATGTGATCCATCGCTTTGCATCACATGCACTCCGTCGGGGTCCCGCCTGGGGTTGTGGCTTCCCGGATGTGGTCCCGAGCTCGCAGTACACGGCCGTCAGCTTCGCGCAGCCTATCCGCCGCGTCTTCGGCACGTTCGTATTCCGTGCAAGGGAAACCGTCGAAATGCCGGCACCTGGCGAGACCGGTCCGGCTCGTCTGAATGTCGAAATGCATGATGTGATCTGGGAGACGCTGTACCTGCCTATCGGCCGGGCCCTCGACTTTGCGACCGACCACCTCAACCATCTGCAGTTCCTGACGATCAGGCGCTACCTGACCCTCGTCTTTCTCTTTCTCATTGTCCTGCTCCTGGTGCTCGCACTATGGCCGTGATTCTCGAGTTGGCCGTTCAAGGCGCGCAGATGGCGCTGGTGCTTTTGCTGGCGCCGCTCCTGACCGGATTCGTGCGCAAGGTGAAGGCACGGCTCTTGCGCCGCCAGGGTCCTTCCCTGATCCAACCTTACCGCGATCTCTTGCGGCTGATGCGCAAGGAAGTCGTTCTGGCGGACAACGCATCCTGGCTGTTTCGCGTGACGCCCTATCTGATCTTTGCCACCACCTGGGTCGGCGCGGCGCTCATCCCGACATTCGCCGCCGGCCTCACATTCAGTTGGACCGCCGATCTCATAGCCATTGTCGCACTGCTGGGAAGCGCCCGGTTCTTCCTGGCGCTGGCAGGCATGGACGTCGGCACGAGCTTCGGCGGCATCGGCTCGAGCCGCGAGGTGATGATCGCTTCGCTGGCCGAACCCGCCATGCTGCTCATCGTGTTCAGCCTGGCGCTCGTCGCGGGTGCTACGCAACTCTCAACGGTCGCCGCCTTCATGGGGTCACCGGAGGTTGGCTTGCGGGTGTCGCTCGGGATGTCGCTCATCGCCCTCGTGATGGTGGCGATCGCCGAAAACGCCCGCATACCCGTGGACAACCCATCGACCCATCTGGAACTCACCATGGTTCATGAGGCGATGGTGCTGGAATATTCCGGTCGCCATCTGGCGATGATCGAGTTTGCCGCCTTCCTCAAGCTTCTGCTCTATGTGTCGCTGATTTCCTGCGTCTTCCTACCTTGGGGACTGGCGAGCGCCGGTGCAGGACTGGAATCCCTTGCTCCGGGTGTCGTCGCCTATGTCGGCAAGCTTGCCGTCTGTGGCGTTCTCCTCGCCGTGTTTGAGACTGCCATCGCCAAGATGCGCGTCTTCCGCGTCCCGGATTTCCTCGGGGCAGCGCTGATGCTGGCCCTGCTCGGCACGCTCCTGCTGTTCGTCTCGCGGAGCCTCTGATGAACGGCCTCACCTTCGACATCGCTCACCTGCTCGCCGGCGGCCTGGTGCTGGTCAGTTTCATGATGCTGTATCAGGATCGCCTCTTTGCTCTGATCAACGTTTTTGCGCTTCATGCAATCGTGCTGGCCCTGTCCGTAGCTTGGCAGGCATACATTCAGGACGCGCATCATCTCTACGTCACGGCGGCAATCGCCCTCGTCTTCAAGGCGATCGTCATTCCTGTCGGGCTTCATCGCATCATTCAGCGGCTCGGCATCCATCGTGACGTCGAGACCGCCGTCGGCATCGGTACGACGATGCTTGCGGGGATAGGCCTGGTGACCTTGTCCATGGTCCTGATGCTGCGCGTCACTCCCGAGGCTGATCCCCTCGCCCGCGAGGACCTGGCTTTCGCGCTGTCCATCATTTTGCTGGGGCTGCTGGTGATGGTCACCCGCCGCAACGCCGTCAGCCAAGTTGTCGGATTCATGTCGCTCGAGAACGGTCTGGTCCTCGCCGCCACGGGGGCCAAGGGCATGCCTCTGGTCGTCGAGATCAGTGTCGCCTTCTCGATCCTTATCGCCTTCATCGTCATCGGAGTCTTCCTGTTCCGCATCCGCGAGAGGTTCGACTCGGTGGATGTCGGCGCGCTCGACGACTACAGGGGAGAACACCGTTGACCGCGTTTTCCCTCGATGCGGTGGCCGCCATTTTGCTGATACCGGTCTTCGCGGCCGCACTTCTGGCGGCGCTGCCGAAATACCGGATATCGGCGGGCGTCAATGTCGCGGCGAGCTTGCTGACCTTGCTCGCCGCACTGTCGCTTCTTGTCACCGACCGCCCGCAGCCTGGGCAGTATCTGCTCGTCGACGATCTCAATATCGTCTTCATCGTGCTCAACACATTCGTCGGCTTCACCACCAGCGTCTTCAGCGCTTCCTACATTGCCCACGAACTGGAGAGCGGGCGGCTGACAGTCCCGAACTTGCGGTTTTATCACGCAATGTACCAGGTCATGATGTTCGGCATGAACCTGGCGTTCGTGTCGAACAATATTGGCTTGATGTGGGTGGCGGTGGAGCTTGCCACGCTGACCACCGTGCTCATGGTCGGCATCTACCGCACGCACGAAGCGCTGGAGGCAGCCTGGAAATATTTCATTCTGGGCAGCGTCGGCATCGCGCTCGCACTGTTCGGTACCATCCTCGTCTACATGGCTGCACAGCCGGTTGTTGGCGAGGGGACGAATGCGATGGTCTGGACGGTGCTCATCGCTCACGCCGCGCGCTTCGATCCGGCTCTGCTCAATGTCGCCTTCATCTTTCTGCTGCTCGGCTACGGGACGAAGGTCGGCCTTGCGCCCTTACATGCCTGGCTGCCAGACGCGCATGCTGAGGGTCCAACGCCGATTTCCGCAGTGCTGTCGGGCTTGCTGTTAAACGTCGCACTCTATGCCGTGCTGCGCTTCAAGCTATTGCTCGCGGCAAGCCCGGAAGCGATCGCTCCTGGGCCATTGATGATCACGATGGGACTGACGTCGCTTGTCTTCGCGGCCTTCATGCTCTACCGCCGCCGCGACATCAAACGCCTGTTCGCGTACTCCTCGATCGAGCACATGGGCATCATCGTGTTCGCCTTCGGCATAGGAGGCCCGCTCGCCAATTTTGCCGGGCTGCTGCACATGGTCATGCACAGCCTGACCAAGTCGGCGATCTTTTTCACGGTCGGCCACATTGCCCAGGTCAAGGGGACACAGAACATCGCCGAAATCCGGGGACTGACGGAAACACATCCTGCCCTTGGCTGGGCGCTCGTCATCGGCGTCGTTGCCATTGCCGGCCTCCCTCCGCTCGGTATCTTCATGAGCGAATTCCTGGTCGTGAGTTCGACATTTGCAAGACACCCTCTTTTGGCGATGCCCTTGGTTTTCGGGATTCTGCTCGCTTTCGGCGCCCTGCTGCTTCGACTGACCGGCGTCGCTTTCGGCGAACCGCGCGGCAGCACTGCACCCGCCGAGGCGTCCTACATTCCAATGTATTCCCACTTGGCGTTGGTGTTTGCCGCCGGCATCTATCTGCCGCCACCGCTGGTCACATGGTTCCAGCACGTCGCAAGTATCCTGGGGTGAGCAGAGGAGAGAAAGAGCATGCCCGCGCTGATCGACCTCATCCTTGCTGGCCAACGTGTCGAAAATCATTTCCCGTGGTCACGCGCCGTGGTGACTCCGAAAAAATGGGGCTTTGCCGTCGAGCAACTGGCCGAGGGCCACTGGAGCTTGCTCGGCCTATGGGGTGAGCCAGGCGCCGTCCACATGGCACTTCTCGATGAAAGCGCCGGGGACATCGGCGTCGTCAGCCTGGAATGCCCCAGTGGCCGCTACCCATCGGTCGGCCGGCTGCATCCGCCCGCATTGCGGCTCGAACGTGCGGCTGCTGACCTGTTCGGGCTCCTGCCACAAGGCGCGCCTGATACGAGACGGTGGCTTGATCATGGCCATTGGGGTGTCAGCTATCCGTTGAGTACCCGCGTCCGGACGTCTGCCGCGACAGCCTTCCCGTACAGTTTCCTGCCTGCCGAGGGGGAGAGCCTGCATCAGATCCCGGTCGGGCCCGTGCATGCCGGCATCATCGAGCCGGGCCATTTCCGGTTCACGGCGAGCGGTGAAACGGTCGTCCGGCTGGAGCAGCGCCTCGGATACGCGCACAAGGGTATAGAAGGCCTGATGGCGGGGTCCGACATCGACCGTGCAGCCAAATTGGCGGGCAGAACCTCTGGCGACAGTACCGTGGCATACTCCCTCGCTTTTGCCCGCGCGGTCGAGGCGGCGCTGGGTGTCCAGGTTCCCCCACGCGCGGTCTGGCTGCGAGCGCTCATGGCCGAGTTGGAGCGCCTGGCCAATCATCTGGGCGACATCGGCGCTATCTGCAATGATGCCGCCTTCGCGCTCATGCATGCCCACTGTGGGGTGCTGCGTGAGCGCGTATTGCGGGCAAGCGATGCTGCCTTCGGTCATCGTTTGATGCGCGACTGCATCGTGCCCGGAGGCGTGGCAAGCTTCCTGAGCGATGAGGGCACGACAGCGCTCAGGTCCCTGATCGCAGAGATCAGGCAGCGGTTTCCCGCGCTGGTCGAGCTCTACGACAACACGGCGTCGCTGCAGGATCGGACTGTCGCAACTGGCCGGCTGAAGGTGGAACTCGCTCGTCAATATCGCGCCGGAGGCTACGTTGGCCGGGCCTCCGGTCGGGACTTCGATGCCCGACGCAATCTCGCTTATCCACCCTATGGCGAACTCGCCTTCGATGTACCTCTCCTCCAGGAAGGCGATGTGAACGCCCGTGTATGGATTCGTATCCACGAGGTCGAACAGAGCCTGTCCCTGATCGAACAAGTCCTGCGACAACTGCCAGAGGGGCCGATCCGCGTCGATTTCGCGCAGACAAACCGATCGCATGAAGGCATGGCGCTCGTCGAAGGTTTCCGCGGCGACATTCTGGCCTGGCTGCGCATTGGCAAGGGCGGCTTGGTCGAGCGCTGTCACCTCCGTGATCCGTCATGGTTTCAATGGCCGCTCCTTGAAGCGGCGATCGAAGGAAACATCGTTGCCGACTTTCCGCTGTGCAACAAATCGTTCAACTGCTCTTATTCGGGCCATGATCTCTGAAGGCACGCTGTCATGCGCAAGCTTCTTTTTGAAAGCCTGATACGCCCCCCTCTCACCGAGCGTCCGCCGTTGGCAAGCAGCACGGCAGTCGACGAACTCGCACGCGCGCTCGATGGGGCTGCTCACAAACGATTGGGGCGAAGCCTGTCGATCCGGGCGGTCGATGCCGGTTCCTGCAACGGCTGCGAACTTGAGATGCACGCGCTGAACAACGCCTTCTATGACATCGAGCGTTTTGGGATCCGGTTCGTCGCATCACCGCGCCATGCCGATGTACTGCTCGTCACCGGGCCGGTCACAAAAAACATGCGCGAGGCATTGAAGCGGACCTACGACGCAACACCCAACCCAAAATGGGTGGTCGCACTGGGAGATTGCGCAGGCAATGGCGGCTGTTTCGCCGGCAGCTATGCGGTGGTGCGCGGAGTGTCCGAGGCCTTGCCTGTCGATCTGCACATTCCAGGTTGTCCGCCGCCGCCAATCGAAATTCTGAAAGGCCTGCTCGCCTTGCTTGAGGGCGTGAATTCCAAGACTGGTGCTGCCCGAAGGTGACTATGTAGAGGCTTTGCCAAGGTTGGCCTTGTCGCTGCATAGATCCAACCAATGCGTAGCCGTGAGTTTAAGGGCATCAGCCAACCTCTGTCCCAAAATTGGAAGGCGCTCGGCGGCGAGAACGGCTAGTCTAAAACGCCTGCTTTTTCGCCGGCAGCCCAGCGCTTTCGATCGAAGGGGAACCCGTTCCCTAGTCCGAAATGGTTACTTGCGCTGCAGCTAATGTAGTTACAATCTTGTGCAGTCGGAAGCTGCATGGGCCGGCCAGGCGCGAATACCGCCTTCGCCGGCGTCTTAAGGCAGTCGACCACATTTTTGCGGTGCTCTAAGGGGGAAACAATGAGATTGACGATTGTTTGCGCGGCAATTGTGATTGCCGTATCCACCGCCGCCGTTGCGCACGAGAAAAAGAGAGTGGTCAGTACAGAAGTAACGTCGGCCGGCGCCGACCTGTCGGGCAGCACGATCAAGAAAAACAGGGAAACAAAATTGGATTGCAGTTCAACCGGAACTGTCTCCAGCGCGATTTCGAAAGACAAATCGGAGCCGCGCCTGGGCTATGAAACAGTTAATCCTGCAATCATATCGATCTATTAGCTGAGGAAATAGCAGGCAGGTCTATCGGCGCTCAGGCTTCGGGAGCAGGGCACGAACCGACTCGCGACCATTGCCTGCGGACCATATTCAAGCATCGATCAAGTCGGACGCCGCCGCGAAATCAGCCGTTAATCGCTTGGTGGCGGCGCTCGGCCTCATTGCGCATGCCTGCGCTCAATGTTTGATGCGGTCACGCATTGCGTACCAAAGCATGCCGAGCACATAGAGCGGGCCGCGCAGCGCCGTACCGCCGGGGAACGGCAGCGGGCTTAGGGTCGAAAACAGATCGAGCCGCGAAGCATCCGCGGTGATCGCCTCAGCGAGCAGCTTGCCCGACAACGTCGACAGGATCACCCCCTTGCCCGAATAGCCATGCGCAAAATAGACGTCGCCATAGCGACCGACATGCGGCAGGCGCGATGTCGTCACCGAGACCAGCCCGCCCCAGGCGTGATCGATGCGGCGGCCGCGCAATTGCGGAAAGGTCTCTTCCATGTGCGGCCGCACGAAGCCGGCAATGTCGGCGGGCGGCGACGGCGTATAGCGCTCGCCGCCGCCGAACAGCAGGCGTCCATCCGCCGACAGCCGGTAGTAATTGACGACGAAGCGCGTGTCGGAGACGGCCACATTGCTTGGGACGACGTCGGTCGTGTCGCCCAGCGGCTCGGTGGCGATGATGTAGTTGCCGACCGGCATGATGCGGCTGTTGACGCGCGGCTCAAGCCCGTGGAGCAGCGCATCGCCGGCCAGTACGACATGCCTGGCCCGGACCGAGCCTTTGGCCGTCGAAACCCGGGGGGAAGGTTCCCGCTCCAGCCGCAGCGCCACCGAATTCTCGTGGATGGTGACGCCCGCCGCAGCCGCGGCGCGAGCAAGACCGAGCGTGTAGTTCAGCGGATGCATATGGCCACCGAGCTTCTCGTACATCGCGCCGTGATAAGGTGTGTTCACCATTCCGCGCGCCTGCGCTGCCGACAGCATCTCGACATCATGAAAGTTCATCACCGTAGAAAGGCACTCGGCCTCTTCTTCGAGGTCGCGCAGGTCGGAACCGTTGACCGCACCGGCCAGATGGCCGGTGAGCCTGAGGTCGCAATCGATGGCATGGCGCTCGATCAGACCGAGCACGAGGGCCCGCGCCTCGAAGGCGAGATCGAACAGCGCCCTCCCCCGTTCCGGCCCATATAGGTTGACCAGCCCCTTGGCGCCCTTGCGCAGGCCGGGGATCATCTGGCCGCCATTGCGCCCCGACGCCCCCCAGCCGATCTTGCCGCCTTCGAGCAGCACCACCTTCAGGCCGCGTTCGGCTGCATGAAAGGCTGCGGAGAGGCCGGTACAACCGCCGCCGACCACCACCAGATCGGCGTCGACGTCGCCCTGCAGCGCCGGATGGTCCGGAGCCGGATTGGCCGTCGCGACATAGTAGGATTTGCCGATATCCAGGCCGGAGTTGAAGCCCCCAGAATTGAAGCCCATCATCACACCTTGAGCAGCAGATGGTCGCGTTCCCAAGAGGTGACGACGCTCTGGAACAGGTCGAGCTCAACGCTCTTGACGCGCAAATAGGTCTGGAAGAAATCCTCGCCGAGCACCGCCCGAACCGGATCGCACGCAGCGAAGCGGTCGAGCGCCTCTTCCATGGTTTTGGGCAGCGTGCTCCTGCTGCGATAGGCATTGCCCGGCGCTTCCGTCGAACGAGCGATCTTCTCCTCGACGCCGAGATAACCGCAAAGCAGCGAGCCGGCTATCGCCAGATAGGGGTTGGCATCGGCGCCGGGCAGCCGATTTTCCACGCGCCGCGCGGTGCGCCCGCCGGCCGGCACACGCAGACCGCAGGAGCGGTTGTCGTGCGACCACTCGATGTTGGCGGGTGCACTGTGGTTCGGCCGGATGCGGCGGAACGAATTCACGTTCGGCGCAAACAGCGGCATCACCTCGGGAATGTATTTCTGCAGGCCGCCGATGAAATGCCCGAACATCTCGGTGTCGGCGCCGTCACGCCCGGCAAACAGCGTGTTGCCGGCCTCGTCGACGACAGACATATGGAGATGCATTGAGCTGCCGGCTTGTGCGGCTATCGGTTTGGCCATGAAGGTCGCCTGCATGCCACCTTCCTGCGCGGCCTGGCGCGTCATTCGCTTGAACAGCAACACCTTGTCTGCCAGCGGCAGCGCGTCGCCATGCAGGAAATTGATCTCCAGTTGGGCCGTGCCCGATTCATGGATGAGCGTGTCGAGCGGCAGTCCGGCTGCCGCAGCATAGCCATACAGGCGCCGGATCACCGGCTCGAATTGCTCCAGTGCCGCCATGTCATAGGGATGCTGCACGCTTTCGGAGCGGCCATTGCGCCCGACCGGCGCCATCACCGGCCTGTCGGGATCGGGATTGGGCGCGGTGAGATAAAATTCAAGCTCCGGCGCCACCACCGCCCGCCAGCCGCGCTGGCGATATAGATCGAGCACGGCCCGCAACACGTGCCGCGGCGAAGCCATCCACGGCCGGTCGTCCATGTGGAACGCATCGGCGAAGACATAGGCCTTGCCTGGCCCGCCACCGGGCGCCAGACAGAGTGTTGCGACATCCGGCACCATCCGCATGTCGGGGTCCTGGTAGGCGAACCCCTCGTCGACGGAACCGGAATAGCGGCCGTCGATGCTGACCAGGAACGCGCTGCTCGGCAGATAGAGTGCTCGGTCCTCGATCGCCTTGAGGAACTTGGCCGCTGGCAGGGCCTTGCCGCGCAGCACGCCGTTCATGTCGGGCACCAGGCACTCGACCTCGCTGACAGCGTGAGCGGCCAACCAGTCTTTCGGGTCGTTGGTGCCGTTCATGGTCGAGGCATCCGTTGTTGTGGTGTCAAGCATCAGGTCGGGTCCTTGCGAGAGCGAGAATGGCTTCGGCAGCCACGTCCGTTCCGGGTGTCAGCGCCATATGCACTGCATTCTCCCGGAGGCGTGCGCGCATTGCAGCATCGGCCATCAGGCCGAGAATGCTTCGCTCCAATTCGTCTTCCGTCCAGCCATCGCGGCTGATGTGGCGCCCGACGCCGGTTTCCTCGGCACGTTGCGCATTGTCATGCCCGTCCCAGCAATAGGGCATGACCAGCGACGGCACACCGAAACGCAGTGCTTCGCAAAAGCTGTTGTTGCCACCATGATGAATGAAGAGGTCGCATTTCGCCACGACCGAAGGCTGTGGAAACCAGGCATCGAGATAGACATTGTCCGGAACGGCGCGATAGCTGTCGCGCAGACCTCCGGCGTTGACAATGAAGCGGGCCGGCAGCCTGTCGAAAACGGCGAGCATCCGCTGGATCAGGCCGACATCCATGGCGCCAAGACTACCGAAACTGACATAAACCAGCGGTCCGCCATCGCGCGGAAAAACCGGCACGTCGAACGGCCCTTCCGAGCGAACGCAGCCTTCGAGATAGACGAAGCTGGCAGGGTCGAGCGGCTCGGCGCGCTGCCTTCGCACAATCGTTGGGGTCAGCAGCAGATTGAGGGCGGGCGAAGGTTCCAGAAAAAGACCCGTCGGCAAGGGCGCAAGACCGGCGTCGGTCCGAAGCCGATTGAAGCGGTCATGGGCTGGAGCGACCGCTGCCAGGTAGCGCGCCTCGAACGCCGCGCGGCTCGGGTCGTCGGCGGCGAGACCGGACAGATAGGGTGGCACATTGGCATCTGGAAGCTCAGTTTCGGCGCAGGAGACGACGCGCACCCACGGGCAGCCGGCGGTCGCCAATGCCGGGAACATGACGACGTTGTCGAGCACCACGGCGTCCGGCTTCAGCCGCGCCAGCAATTGGCGCAGTGGCGCCTCGGCGTTGACCGCAGTGTCTACAATTGCTTGCCAGGTCGGGGCAACGTAGGTTTCGAGCTGATCGATGGGGCTCAGCCTGAAATGCGGCAGATGACGGCGCACGAAGGCCTGCCAGTAGCTCTGGCGTTCGCGGTCGGTCAACGGGTCATCAGTCGGCAACTGGTATTCCTGAAACCCATAGTCGGCGAACACGCCAGAAAAGCCGGCATGGCAGATGAACACCGGGCGGGCGCCACGAGCGCGCAGGGCCTGCGCTATGCCAACGCAATTCAGCGCAGCGCCGAAGCTCGCTTCCGGAAACAGTGCGATGGTCGGGCTGCCTTTGCGCATGATCCACGTTATTCCGGCCGGCTGATCATGCCGAACAGCGCGGGCGCCCCGCGACTAGCCGCCTGCGGTCGCTGGCTGCGTGAAAGCCGCAGATGGACCCGAAGCAGATCGGCTGCAACCTCGTACTGCTGGCTCTCCAGATGGTCGAGTATGGTCAGATGCTCGCGCAATGATTGCTTCAGCCGGAAGACATTGACGCCGGCATACGTTCCCGGCAGCCGGCGCAGCCGGAGATGATCGGCCAACGCCTCGGCGACGAAGCGGTTGGCGGAGCCACCGGCGATCATCCCGTGAAAATCGATGTCCAGCCGTTGGAACTCTCTGGAATCGAATGCCGCGTCGGGAAGAGCCAGCAGCATTTCCATGCCCTGTCGCAAGGCTGCCGCGCGCGTCCCATCCAGTCGGAACCCAGGCTCCAGAAGGGCGGCGGGTTCCAGCAACAGCCGGAATTCATAGCTCTCCCCTTGTGCGCCAAGATCGTCCGGCGCTCTCCTGAAAAGCCAGGACTGCCCCGGCGCGCGGTCCAGAAGATTTTCCTCGGCCAGTTTCTTCAGCGATTTTAGTACCGTCCTGCGCTCGGCATTATACCGTCGCATCAGCGCTCCGACGGTGACCGTCTGGTCCAGCCGGCGCGCCGAGCGGTCTCGCAGGATCATGTCGGCAAGTTCATCCTCCTCGGCGCTCGGCAGGTCGGCGGCGACGGTCGCCTGGCTCGTGAGGTCTACCGCCAAGCGATAGCCGGACTCAGCCTCCCATCGAACCACGCCTTTTTCAGTGAGCAGACGCAGCGCGGCCCGCACCGGAGTTCGGGATACGTTGCAGAGCGAAGCGATCTGCTGCTCCGGGAGATGAGCGCCGGGTTCAAAGCCGCGTTTCCGGGCCACATCGAGAATGCGCTGTGCAAGGTCGAGATGGTTGGTGCGGGGACGTCGAGCTGCAACTTGCATGGCAATTCTCGTGAAGGATTTGGCGGCTGAGGTTTGGCCGATTGCCCTTGCGGATGCGATCGGCCGGGATTCACCGTAGTTTGACAAATTATGGATTGACGTACTTTTTTCTGCAATAGTACTGTGAGATCAATCGGCAATAAAAAGACCGGGGAACAGGATCAAAGCGGCTACGGCTGCAGGCGCTGGTCCGACGACTAGTTCGATGATCAACCAGAATGGGAGTCTGTCATGACCACCACCCACCTGCGGCACCGTCCGTTAAGGAAGTCCTTGATCGCACTTGGCCTTGGCCTGGCGCTGTCAGCGCCGGCGGCTGCCTCCGACCTCGTTATCTCCAACTGGGACGGCTACATGGCGCCGGATGCCATGAAAGCTTTCAAGGCGGCGACCGGTGTCTCCGGTGAAGTCGTGGTTCACGCCACTAACGAGGAGATCATGGGCAAGCTCGTCGCGTCCGGCGGCAAGGGCTATGACGTGGTCTTCGTCTCCTCGCCCTTCGCCGAAGTGTTGAACAAGCTCGGCCTGATCGAGGCGATCGACCATGCCAAGATCCCTAACCTCGCTAATCTCTATCCCGAGGCGGCGAAGCTGCCGCACGACGCCGGCAACAATTTTTCCGTGCCCTACACTTGGGGCACCACCGGCCTTTGCTACCGTTCGGATCTGGTGAAGGCGGAGCCGGTCAGCTGGAACGACCTTCTCGCCCCGTCCGATGCGCTCAAGGGCAAGACGACGATGCTGGCGACCGACCGCTGGCTGCTTGCCGCCGGCCAACTCGCCAAGGGCTATTCGGTGAACGAGACCGATCCGGCAAAGCTCGGCGAAGTCAAGGACCTGCTGATCTCGGCCAAGAAGACCTTGCTGGCCTATGACGACACGACCTTTTATTCAAAGCTGGTCTCGGGCGAGGCGCTGATGGTTCAGGCCTGGGATGGCTGGTGCAATTACGGGATCGCCGAGAATCCACAAATTAAATACACCATACCGAAAGAAGGCTCGGATCTCTGGGTCGATACGATGGTCGTGATGAAGGCATCGGCCAACAAGGACGCCGCCTTCCAGTTCATCAACTTCATGCTGGACGCCAAGAACCACGCCTGGGCGGCCCAGAACATCGACTACAAGGTACCGAACAAGCCGGCTATGGAAAGCCTGCCGGCGGATTTTCTCGCCAAATTTCCCAATATGAGCATGCCGGTGGCAGAGTTGGTCAAGTTCGAGCAGTTGCGCGATGTCGGCGATGCCCAACGCGACTACTCGAAGATCGTCAGCGAAATCAAGGCCGCGCAATAACCGACATCAAAATCAGAGATCCCGGTCGACGGCGGGGTTTCGCCGCCGACCGTTGAATGCGGTACCGCAATCTTGTCCCAAACAAGACTTCGCTCATTCTTGCTGATGACGCCGGCGCTGGCCTGGCTCACCGCCTTGATGGTCGTGCCATGCGCGCTGGTGCTGGCGCTCGCCTTCTTCCGGCGCGGCATCTATGGCGGCATCGATTACACTTTCACGCTGGAGAATTTCGGGCTGGTGTTCGACCCGCTCTATGCCGGCATCTTCCTCAATTCGGCGCGCATTGCCGGCACGGCAACCCTGGTCGCGGTGGTGATCGGCTATGCCGCCGCCTATGCGATCGCGGCAGCACCCCGGCAACTGCAGCCGGTGTTTCTGTTCTTTGCCGTCTTGCCCTTCTGGTCCAACTACCTGATCCGTACCTATGCCTGGATCGTGCTGCTCAACCGCGAAGGGCTGATCACACAACTGCTGCGCTGGTTCGGCTACACCGGCGAGCCGCCGTCGATGCTTTATACCGAAGGCGCCGTCATCGCCGGTCTGGTCTACAACTATCTGCCCTTCGTCATCCTGGCCTGCTACGCGCCGCTGTCGCGGCTCAATCCGGAGCTCGCAGAGGCCTCGCGCGATCTCGGCGCGTCGGCCGTGACCACATTTCGCCGGGTCATCCTGCCACTGACCGTGCCGGGTATCGCCGCCGGCGCTGTTTTCGTCTTCGTGCTGTCGATCGGCAATTTCGTGACCCCTGCTCTGCTCGGCGGTGGGCGCTTCCAGATGATCGGCAATGTCGTCTACGAGCAGTTCCTGACCGCCAATGACTGGCCCTTCGGTGCGGCACTGGCAATGGTGCTGATCGCCATCATGCTGCTGGTGCTGACGGCGCAGGCCCTGGCTGCTGATCGCGCCTCGGGCCGTGCCGCCGAAGCGAGAGGAGGCGCCGATGGGTGAGCGCTCCCTCGCCACGAGGCGCGCGCTCTGGCTCGTGCTTTCACTGGTCCTGGCCTTCCTCTACATCCCGATCGCCGTGCTGGTGGCGCTGTCGTTCAACCAAGGCGGGCTGCCGACCGTCTGGTCGGGCTTTTCGCTGAAATGGTATGTCTCGCTAATCGGAAACGCCGCAATCCTTTCTGCCGCGCTCAACACATTGATCGTGGCGCTTGTCTCGACCGCCATCGCCACGCTGCTCGGCACGCTGCTGGCGATCGGCGTCGAAATACGCCGGCAATACGGCAAAGGTCTCGAGGCGCTGATCTTTGCGCCGATGATCATTCCCGACATCGTGCTGGCGATCGCGCTGCTCAGCTTCTTCTCGATGCTTGATCTCACCTTGGGCCTGCACACCATCATCCTCGCCCATGTCGTCTTCAATCTCGCCTTCGTCTGCTCCGTGGTGCGCGCGCGGCTGAAAAGCTTCGACTGGTCGATCGTCGAGGCCTCTGCCGATCTCGGTGCTTCCGCGCTCACCACATTTCGGCGGGTGATGTTGCCGGTGATCCTGCCTGCCGTCGTCGCCGGCGCGCTGCTCGCCTTCACCCTTTCGGTCGACGAATTCATCATCGCCTTCTTCACCGCCGGCGCCGGCCGCGCCTCGACCACGCTGCCGATGCAGATCTATTCGATGATTCGCTTCGGCATCACGCCGGAGATCAATGCCTTGGCGACTATCGTCATGGCGGTCTCAATCACCGCGCTGACCCTGTCGCAGCGGCTCAACCGTGGGGTGATCGGCCAATGAACGAGCCCCGCACGCTGCTGGCGATCGACAACGTGTCGAAGAAGTTCGGCCGGGTGACGGCGGTCGACGGCGTTTCGCTGGATATCCGCGAGAACGAGTTCTTCGCCTTGCTTGGACCTTCGGGCTGCGGCAAGACAACGCTGCTGCGCATGTTGGCCGGCTTTGAGACGCCCAATGACGGGCGCATCCTGCTCGACGGCCGTGACATCGCCAGGACCCCGCCCAATAAGCGGCCGGTCAATCTGATGTTCCAGTCCTATGCGCTGTTTCCGCATATGAGCGTCAGGGCGAATGTTTCCTACGGCCTCGAAATGGAACGCTTGCCTGCAAAGGAAATCCGCTCCCGTGTCGACGCCATTTTGGCGACGACCGAACTCGTTGCCTTCGCCGACCGCAAGCCGGAGCAATTGTCTGGCGGGCAGAAGCAGCGCGTCGCGCTTGCCCGAGCGCTGGTCAAGCGACCACGGCTGCTTCTGCTCGACGAACCGCTTGGTGCACTCGACAAGAAATTGCGCGGGGCCATGCAACTGGAGCTGAAGCGGCTGCAGCACGAGGTCGGCATCACCTTCGTCATCGTCACCCATGATCAGGAGGAATCGCTCGTCATGGCCGACCGTATGGCAGTGCTCAGGGACGGCAAGCTGCTGCAATGCGATACACCCCATGCGGTCTACGAGCACCCGGGGGACCGTTTCGTCGCCGACTTCATCGGCGTCATGAATTTCGTACCGGGCAAAGCCGCCGGCGACGGCGTGCTGGCAAGCAACGGCGTGCGGATCGCCGGCGATGTTCCCGCAACAATTTCGCCCGGCGCTGCGGCGCTAGCTTCAGTGCGGCCCGAACGCATCCGGCTGTTCCCATCGGCAGAAACGGCCAACCGTATCTTCGGCGCGGTCGAGGCGCTGGCCTATCAGGGACTCGATCTGCAGCTGCACGTCCGCACCGCCCTGTCGCCAAAGCCGTTCCTGGTGCGCGTCACCGCCGACGCCGCCGACCGCCGCCCGGTCTCGTCGGGCGATACAGTCGAGCTCGGCTGGGATGCGGCTGACGTCAGAATTTTCGCGGATTGATCGAAGGAGAACCTCTCATGACGCAGAAGACGATCGCGTTCTTTCCGGAGGCCGCCTATGGCCCCGCGCTCAATTCCGTCGGCATAGCCCAGGCGATCGAGGCGCGCGGCCACAGAGCGGTGTTCCTGTCGGACCCCGGTTTCGTCGACGTCTACAAGGGCTATGGCTTCGAGGCTCATCCGGTGAACCTGTCCGAGCCGATGCCGCCGGAACAGATGGCCAAGTTCTGGGAAGACTTCATCAACGGCCACATCCCGAACTTCCGCAAATCGCCCTACGACCAGGTCGACAATTACGTGAAGGATTGCTGGACGGCGATCGTCGACAGCGCCAAATGGGCTGAGAAGGATCTGCCTGGCGTGCTTGCGACGATCAAGCCTGATGTCATCTGCGTCGACAACGTCATCCTGTTCCCGGCAATCAAGCAGTATGGCAAGCCCTGGGTGCGCGTCATCTCCTGCTCGGAAAACGAGATCGAGGACGAGGACATCCCGCCACATCTGTCCGGCTGCGGCGAGAACGACCACGCCTGCCATCGGCGTTACCGCGACCATTTCAACGCCGTCATCAAGCCGATCCATGACAACTTCAATGCGTTTTTGAAAGCGAACAACGAAGCGCCGTATCCGATCGGCCAGTTTTTCGAGGCCTCGCCGTACCTCAATCTGCTGCTTTATCCCGAGGCGGCGAAGTTCATGCGCCGCTATCCGCTCGACCCGGCAAAATTCCAATATCTGGAAGGCTGCGTGCGGCAGGAGAAGCCCTACACCGTGCCGGTTTTTGCGAAGAATAATGACGGGCCGCTGCTCTATGTTTCCTTCGGCAGCCTTGGCGCCGGCGATGTCGATCTGCTGAAGCGCATCGTCGCAACGTTGGGCAAGACGCGCTACCGGGCGCTGGTCAATGTCGGCGGCTACAAGGAGCAGTACGCGCAAGTGCCCGAAAACGTCATCGTCGAGAGCTGGTTCCCGCAGCCCTCGGTCATCCCGCAGGTCGATGCGGTGATCCATCATGGCGGCAACAACTCGTTCACCGAGTGCCTGTATTTCGGCAAGCCGGCGATCATCATGCCCTACGTCTGGGACGGCCACGACAATGCGACGCGGGTCGAGGAGACCGGCCACGGCTTCGGCATGCCGCGCTACGACTGGAGCGACGCCGAGCTCATCGCCAGGATCGAAACCTGCCTGACCGACCCGGCAATCAAGGCCAAGCTGGCCAAGACGTCGGCCCAGATGCAGTCGCAGAACGGCCCGGAGAAAGCGGCTGCTTTGCTGGAGAAATTACTGTGATCTCAGCCCCACACCTCCAGCAAGCCTCGACCCGCACCGACCTCGTCGACTGGGGCACCCAGCCCGACGCGCTGGAAGGCGCTTCGCACTCCACCGGCAGGCTGGTGCACAAGGGGCCGAACAACCAGCCGGAATCCGGCATCTGGGTCTGCACACCCGGTCGCTGGCGGCTGGCGATTCCGCGCGACGAATTGTGCCATTTCGTTGCCGGCCGCGCGACCTACAGATCGGACGACGGCGAGGTGATCGAGGTATCCGCCGCCACGGTTGTCATGTTCCCGGCCGGTTGGACCGGCGAATGCACCGTCCACGAGACCATCCGCAACGTTTACATGCTGGCCTAAAGCCGGCCACTGGAGCTCCCGACATGCCGACACCGATCATGAAATCGCCGCTCGCCCTCACCGACCTGGTCGACTGGGGCGTCATCCCCACCCTGATCGAGGGCGAATCCCGCACTTCCGGCAAGCTGCTGCACAAGGGGCCGGAGGGCCGCTCCGAATGCGGACTGTGGGTCTGCACGCCGGGCAAATGGCGCTGCCACGTCACCCGCGACGAGTTCTGCCATTTCCTCGAGGGACGCTGCACCTATGTCCACGAATCCGGCGAGGTGATCGAGATCGAACCGGACACCGCAGCGTTCTTTCCGCAGGACTGGAAGGGCGTCTGCACCGTCCACGAGACCATCAAGAAAGTTTACATGATCCGCTGAACCTTCTCGATAATTCTACCCTACCGGACACCTGACGCCGTTTTCTCCGCTTCCGATGCTCACGGACTTTAATGTCCGCTCCGCTTCGGTTCTCGAAAACCACGCCGCCTGTCTCGGCAGGGTGAATTCTCAAAAAGTTTCCGTGCACACGGGAGGACAGAATGGACTTTTCACCTGACCGGCCGACCTTCTTCGTCAATCCGGATTATCGGCCAATGACCGGTGCGGCAAAACCGGTGATCGATCCGGCGACGCTCGAAACCGTCGGCGCGATCACCGCAGCCAGCAACGGCGAGATCGACGCCGTGCTCACCGCAGCGACCAAGGCGCAAACGGCCTGGAAAAAGCTCGACGCCAAGAGCCGTGCCCGGCATCTGCACGCCGTCGCGAACGCCATCGAAGCGGCCGACTTCACGCGCTGCGCCGAGCTGATGGTGCACGAGATGGGCAAACCCTATCCGGAGGCGATCGGCGAGATCGCCAATTGCGCGCCGATCTTCCGCTATTACGCCGAAATGGCGCGTGACGACGCCGGCAAGATCGCCGGCACGACGCAGGCCGGTTCGTTCCAGTATGCCCGCTACGAGCCCTACGGCACGTCGGTGCACATCATGCCTTACAATTTTCCGATCCT
Source organism: Mesorhizobium sp. M0018 (assembly GCF_040323955.1). NCBI lineage: Bacteria > Pseudomonadati > Pseudomonadota > Alphaproteobacteria > Hyphomicrobiales > Phyllobacteriaceae > Mesorhizobium > Mesorhizobium sp. M0018. The sequence goes on from NZ_JAMYVL010000001.1 coordinate 107,606, forward strand.
GTTGATGTGCTGGACCGTCGCCGCCTCGCTTGCCGCCGGCAATGCCTGCGTGATCAAGCCCGCCGAAGCGACAACATTGTCGACGCTGGATTATATAACCGTGTTTCGCTCCCTGCCGGAGGGCCTGGTTTCCTGCATGCCAGGCGGAGCAGCAACGGCGCAGGCGCTGATCGCCTCGGACCGCACGCATGCGGTTGCTTTCACCGGTTCGGTCGCCGCCGGCAAGGCTGTCGCCGTCGCATGTGCAGAGCGCATGAAGCCTTGCGTCATCGAGGCCGGCGGCAGCGATCCCCTGATCATCAGCCAACACGCCCCACTGGACGTGGCGGCTGCCGGCAGCGTCACGGCTGCCTTCCATCTCACTGGCCAGGTCTGCACTTCGGCCGAACGGTTCTTCGTGGTTGATGCCGTTCACGACCGCTTCGTCGATCTGTTTGCCGAGAAAACGCGCGCGCTGCGTATCGGCAACGGCCTCGACAAAACCGAGATCGGACCGCTGGTCAGCGAGGCCGCGCGTGCGAAGGTCATCCGGCTGGTCGACGGTGCGATCCGCAGCGGTGCCAAAGCGATCACCGGCGGACGCATTCCGCCGGCACATAATGTAGGCTGGTTCTACGAGCCGACCATCCTGACCGGCATCACCGCCGATATGGCAATCGTGCGCGAAGAGTGTTTCGGGCCGGTCGCCGCAATCTGCCGGGTCAAGGATTTCAACGAGGCGATAGAGCTTGCCAACGACAGCCCCTTCGGTCTCGGCGCCTCGGTCTTCACCACCGATCTTGCCGAAGCGCATGAGGCCGCGGAGCGGCTCGAGGCCGGCATGGTCTGGGTCAACAATCCGCTGATAGACAATGACGCGTTGCCGTTCGGGGGCTGGAAGGCTTCGGGCCTCGGCCGCGAGCTCGGCCGCCAGGGTCTGGATGCATTCCGCCGCTCGAAGATGGTCATCATCGACCACAGACCGGAGATTCAGGGCTGGTGGTATCCCTATCCTGACAGCTGGTTCCGCGAGGCAGGCGGGCGCAAGCATGTTTGACACGACTATCTTCGGGCGTGCTGCTAGCTAAGTGTTTAGGATATCCGCCTCCGCCGAATGCAGCCATATCGGGCGTGGCGCTGTAGCCGAAGGCTGGTGAGATCGGAATCAGAAAGGCCACCTGCGCTCAACGGCCATTCGCCCGGCGGACCCGCCAGATGACATTACCGACGTCGTCGGCGACGAGCAGTGCGCCAGTCTGATCGATAGCGACGCCGACCGGCCTGCCCATCGCCTCGTCATTACGCCCGATGAAGCCAGTGAGCACGTCTTCCGGAGGACCGCTCGGTTTGCCACCATGGAACGGCACGAAGATGACCTTGTAGCCGCTATGCACGCTTCTATTCCACGAGCCGTGCTGGCCGACGAAGGCGCCGTTGCCGTAGGCCGGACCGAGCCGCGCGCCTTTGGAGAAGGTCAGTCCCAGCGAGGCGGTATGAGAGCCCAGGGCGTAATCGGGCTTGATCGCTGCCGCCACGAGATCGGGGCGCTGCGGCTTGACGCGTTCGTCGACGTTCTGTCCGTAGTAGCTGTAGGGCCAACCGTAGAAAGCGCCGTCACGAACCGAGGTCATGTAATCCGGCACAAGGTCGTCGCCGATCTCGTCACGCTCGTTCACGGCGACCCAAAGCTGGCCAGTCTCAGGATTCCAGGAGAGCCCGTTCGGGTTGCGCAGGCCCGAGGCGAAGACCCGAATGCGGCGGGTAGACCGATCCACTTGAAGGACAGCGGCGCGGTTCTTCTCGGCGGCTATGCCGTTTTCTCCAACGTTGCTGTTGGAACCAACGGTGACATAGAGCTTGCGTCCATCCGGAGTTGCGATCACGTCCTTGGTCCAATGATGGTTGAGGTCCCCGGCCGGCAAGTCGATGATCTTTTCCGGCGACGTGCTGACTCGGGTCTGGCCATTGGAGTAGGGGAAAGCGACGAGCGCGTCGGTATTCGCGACAAAGAGTTTGCCTTTGGACAGCGTCATGCCGAAGGGCGAATTGAGGCCTTCCGCGAACGTCGTGCGCACATCCGCAATGCCGTCGCCATCGGTGTCGCGCAGGAGCGTGATGCGGTTGGCGCTTTTGGTCGCGGCGCCAGCCCGCTTCATAGCCAGGTCCATGAAGACCTTTCTAAGACTGAAGCCTTCATCATGCTTGGCAGGGGCATTGGTTTCAGCAACCAGCACGTCGCCGTTCGGAAGCACATGTAGCCAGCGCGGATGGTCGAGGCCGGTGGCGAAGGCGTTCACCGTCAGCCCCTTCGCCGGGGTCGGCATACCTTCTTTCTGCCAGCCTTTCGCCTCGGCGATGTTAACAGTCGGGATCAGCGTCGGTCTTGGTTTCGGTAAAGTGGGGTTGGGGCCATAGCCGGTTATTGCCCCGGTTTTTTGCGCCGGAATCCCAGCGCAGCTTGCCATGACGGTGCCCAACACCGCTACGAGTACGCTTCCTCGGAAGCCGGCATGCATCGGACGTCCTCCGCATGGATCTGTGTCGCGCTCTTTGTGCAAACGGAAGTCAGTGGCTTATTCTTCCAATTGCTTCGAAACAGCGGCGCTCGTGATCCTAGGAACCAGGAATTCGCGACAGATCTGCTCTCGGTAGAAATATGGCGCGAGAAGATTGTGGCAACCGCGCGAATATCTGTCGCGCGATATGAATCTCACATTCGTGTCGCGCGAAATCGATACGGCTTGCGCTTTTCGGTATCGAGTTGCTCATGGGCCAACATGCGTTCGAATGGAAGGAGACCGTGAACGGCGGGACCCACAATGACCCACCGATTGCGCCAGCTGGTGAAACAGCTGTTGTTGCTGCTTAGCAAGACGCTGCCAATCTGCTAAAGTCTGCGGTGGGAGGAGACGGATATCCAATCGCTGCCGATAGCACATCCAAGTGTAGCGAAGGCGACACCCGGCGCATCACTTCCGCTCGCCTATTCCCTCGCGACGCTCTGCTGGCTCCTGTCGGCCGGCGTCTATATCGCCGCCAAGTGGGTTGCCCCCGAGATGCCGCCTTGGGCGCTCTGCTTCTGGCGGCTGACGCTCGCGTGCGCGATCCTGCTGCCGATCGTCCATCGTCATCACGGGGCAATGCTCGTGCTGATCCAATCCCGGGTGATCGAGGTGCTGGTCATCGGCACTATCGGGCTAACCTTGTGTCAGGGCATGATCTACACAGGCCTCAACTACACCAACGCGACAACCGCCGGCATCATCATGGCGCTGTCGCCGATCATGACCATGGTGCTTGCCCGCTTCGTGCTCGGCGAGCCCCTCGGTGTCTGGAAAGCGCTTGGAGCGCTGGTCGCTCTGGCCGGGATGGTGGTGATCGTGGCGCGCGGCGACCTTGCCGCGCTGATGCAGCTGCAGTTCAATTCCGGCGAGTTGTGGATCGTCGGCAGCGCGTTTTGTTGGGGCCTCTACACCGTGCTGCTGCGTCGCGCCAAATTCGCTATCGAGCTTCTGCCGATGGTGGTCCTGCTGCTGGGAGCCGGCGCGCTGGCCGCACTGCCCTTCTATCTCTGGGAACTGTTTTCCGGGGATCGTTCGGCGCTGCATGCGAACGGCCTTCTGGCTCTCGCCTATGTTGCCGGCCCCGGCGGTGCTCTGATGTACTATCTCTACAACCGTAGCGTCGAGACGCTTGGTGCGGGGCGCGCCAGCATGCTGCTCTATCTCCAGACCGCCTTCGTCGCCGTTCTCGCTTATCTGGTCCTTGGCGAAAGCTTGCACGACTACGATCTCGCCGGCGCCGCCTTCATCATCGCCGGCCTGCTGCTCGCCACCGCGATCAAGCCGAGACAGCGCACGGTGCGTGTCGCGTAGGCAAACATCAGTTCCGCTGCTTCGGCGAGCAGCTCGCAAAATCAGAGCGCCACCCGAAGCAAGCCGGGTCACTGAAGTCGGCTGTTGTGACGCAGCACGAGGCCGACCGCGCCGAGCAATGCGTCGTTCTCCGTGTGCTTGCCAACGATTATCCGCGTGCGCAGCGCAGGCGCCACATCGCGGGACTTGATGAGCGTGTGGCGTTCATATGATGCGATCAGTGGCGCCAGGAGAATGTCGCCCGCCAAGGCCATGCGGCCGCCGATGATGATGAGCGGCGGATTGAGAACCGAACCGATCAGGCCAAGGCCACGGCCGGCGAACTCGGCGGTGTCCTCGATCATCCGCAGCGCCCTCACGTCGCCCTGCTCGGCCATCATGATCACGTCGTCCATCGTGACCGGCCGCCGCACGATGCGCGAAATCTGCTCGAGCGGTCGGGCAAAGCTGGCATAGAGCTCCAGGCATCCTCGATTACCGCACCGGCAAAGGTCGCCGCCGGGATCGATGCTGATGTGCCCGAATTCGCCGGCGCCGCCGGCGATGCCGCTCACCAGCCGACCGTGCTGGACAATGGCCCCGCCGACGCCCAGATCGACCTTGAACAGCACGAAGTCGTCCTGGCCGACGGCCGCACCCCACATCAGCTCCGCAATGGCCGAGCAGTTGCTCTCATTGTCGGCGAAGATCGGCTGTTCGAGGACCGGCCCGAACACATCGCGGATGTTGACCCCGGCCCAGGTCGGAACGATACTCGCGCGCAGCACCACTCCTTCGCGGCTGACTGGGCCCGAGACGGAGACCCCAACCCCCAGGAGCCCCGCCATCGGCAGACCGTTCTCTTCATAGCATCGGGCAATTACTGACTTGGCGAGCTGGGCCGCTTGTTGCGGCTGGTAGTCCAGACCCATGGGGATGGTTTGTTCGGCAACGAAAGAATGCGAGACGTCAGCGACGACACACCGCATCTCGTCGAGGCCCAGATGGATGCCGACGCAGGTGCCCGCAGCGGGATTGAGCGTCAATGTCGTGGCAGGCCTGCCAATACCCCTCGCCGCGTCATGATGGGCCGGGGATTCGATTACCATCCCCGACTTTCTCAAGCCATTGAGCGCGGTTGAAACCGTCGACCGCGCCAAACCGGTAATGCGGGTAATTTGCGACGCAGAAAGCACGCCGCGCTCGCGCAGGCATCGGACGATCAGGCTCTCCGGCGACGCGGACGGCCTGTCGATTAGCCAATTTCTAAGCGAAGGTTTGTTCATGATGGGCACAAAGCACGTTGACTGATAGCCCAGATATGTCATCTTGGAAAGAACGGAGATTACTGCATCTCGCCGGCCACGACCTCAAATCGCGGGCCACAAGCGGTCGATACGAACCGTGCATCATATATGGGAGTGAAACGATGAAATACCTGAGGACGGCCTTTGCGGCCGCTACCGCCCTCACCTTGATTACCGGAACAGCCCTCGCGGAGCCGAAGACCAACCTCTTGCATCAATGGGCCACCGGATCGGACGCCCAGGCTATCGCCAAGCTCGGCGAGATGTTTACCGCCAAGGGTGGCACCTGGCAGCAGACCTCCATCGCGGGCCATACGGCCAATACCCTGGCCAAACTGCGTGCCGATGTGATCGCCGGCAACGCCCCTCCCGCTGTGCAGCTAAAGGGCCCCGAGATCGCCGAATGGAACGAGACGGGCATGACAGCCAATCTCGACGACCTGGCGAAAGCGGAAAATTGGGAGAAGGTCGTCGCTCCCGAATTGCTGCCGGTGATGAAGCCGACCGGGAATTGGGTGGCCGCGCCGATGAACATCCACCGCATCAACTGGCTGTGGGCATCGCCGAAGGTCATGAAGGACGCGGGCGTCACCGAGATGCCGAAGACATGGGCGGAATTCAATGCCGCCTGCGACAAGATTGTGGCCAGCGGCAAGATCTGCATTTCGCACTCGACCGCCGACTGGACCGACTCGACCGTCTTCGAAGTGGTCGTGTACGGTCAGGACCTCGATCTCTACAAGAAAGCCTTCGTCGAGGGCGACGTCGACGCCATGCGCAGCGACGGCATGGTCAAGGCCTTCGAGCAGTTCCGCACCATGACCTCGAAGTACATGGACCCCGGCATGAACGGGCGTGACTGGGATACCATGTCGCATCTGGTCGGCCGCGGCGAGGCCGCCTTTCACATCATGGGCGACTGGACGATCGGCCTGCTGACGGCCGGCGGCTTCAAGGAGGGCACCGACTATGTCTGCGCCCAGGCGCCGACCGATTGGGGCAAGCCGGGCTTCATCCTGAATTCAGATTCGGTCGTGTTCTTCAAGCAGAAGGACCCGGACTATATCGAGGGACAGAAGCTGCTTGCCAGCATCATCCTGTCGCCCGAATTCCAGACCATTTTCAATCAGACCAAAGGGTCCATTCCGGCGCGCCTCGATGTCGATCTTTCGAACGGCTTCAATCCCTGCCAGCAACTCTCGCAAAAGGATTTGCAAGCCTCGATCGCCGCCGGCACGCTCGTGCGTTCGATGGCGCACAACATGACGGTTCCGCAAAAGGTCCGCGGCGCAATAATGGATAGCATCACGGAGTTTGTAGCAACGCCGGATATGAGTGCGCAGGACGCGGCCAATGCGATGGCGGATGCGGCCGAAGCGCAGAAGTGACGCTGCCGATGATGGCCGGGGGCGAAGCTCCCGGCCAGACCTCGCCGGAGCAGCCCGATGTCCACCCATGATCTGATTGTACCAGCCGCAGCTGCCGCGGCCCGTCCGTGGCGCGAGCGCCTGGGCACGATGGTGCCCATTCTGGTGCTGGCGCCGTCGATAGCGGCGAGTTTCATCTATGTTTTCGTCTTCACGCTCTGGACGCTCTACATCTCGCTGTCCAATTCGTCGCTGTTGCCGACCTATGGGTTCGTCGGCCTGGACAATTACGCTTCGCTCTGGGCAAACCGGCGCTGGAACATCGCCTATACCAATCTCTTCCTGTTCAGCGGCTTCTATATCGTTGGCTCGATGGCCGTTGGCCTGCTGCTCGCGATCGCGATCGACCAGCGCGTCCGCGGCGAGGCGGTTTGGCGCACCATCTTCCTCTATCCGTTGGCGGTGTCCTTCATCGTCACCGGTACGGTGTGGAGTTGGCTCTATAATCCTGTCGACGGTATCCAGGCCTTCGTTCGCGGGCTTGGCTGGACCGACTTCAGCTTCGCCCTGACGGCCAACCGCAACACTGCGATCTATGCGGTGATCATAACCGGTATCTGGCAGTCGTCCGGCTTCGCAATGGCACTTTTCCTGGCCGGTCTGCGGTCGGTCGATCCGGATCTCGTCAAGGCCGCGCAAATCGACGGCGCGTCGGTTTTCCGGACCTATCGGAGGGTCATCCTGCCAACCATCGCCCCGATATTCCTGGCGGTGGCGGTCATTCAGATACAATTCGCCATCAAGACCTTCGACCTGGTGGCGGCGTTGACGCGGGGCGGGCCAGGTGTGTCCACCACCTTCCCAGCCATCTATGTCTACGACCTGATGTTCCAGCGCGGCCAAATCGGTGAGGGTGCCGCCGCGGCGATGATGATGCTCGCGGCGGTCGCGGTGGTGCTGGTGCCGTACTCCTTGTGGATCGTCTGGCGCCGGCGGGCGGAGGGCCGCAATGGCTGAAATTGGCCCTAATGCCCGTTTTGATCCGGAAGAAGCCGCTGCCACGCGCCGGCATTTCTGGAGCCGCTTCCTTGTCTATGCCGTGCTGACGCTTTTCGCGGTCGTCTATCTCGTGCCGCTACTGGTGGTGATCTTCAACTCATTGCGCGAGCAGTCGGAGATTGCCCGCAACGGCCTCATCTCCGTACCGCGCAGCTTCCGGTTCGATGCGTGGGCGCAGGCCTGGGGATCCTACTGCGTCAGCGGTACCTGCGAGGGAATGAAGCGCAATTTCTTCAACTCCCTGGCCATGACGATCCCCGCCACCATCATCTCGACCATTCTCGGCGCCATGAACGGCTACATCCTCTCCAAATGGCGCTTCAGGGGCTCCGAACTGATCTTCAATCTGATGCTGCTCGGCGTATTCATGCCCGGCCAGATTTCGTTGATGCCGTGGGCGTTCCTGCTCGGCAAGCTCGGCCTGACCAATTCCACATACGGGCTGGTGTTGATCCACGTCGTCCAGGGCATCTCGTTCACCACCCTGTTCTGCCGCAATTTCTACGTCAGCATACCGGACGACCTGATCAAGGCGGCACGCATCGACGGCGCCGGGTTCTGGCGGATCTTCCGCAAGATCATCCTGCCCCTGTCGCCGCCCATCCTGATCGTCACCGTCATCTGGCAGTTCACCGGCATCTGGAACGAGTATCTGTTCGGCGTCGTCTTCACATCGGGCCAGCAGCAGCCGATCACAGCGGCACTGGTCGCGCTCACGGCCGGCGGCACGACCGCGCGTGCTTACGATGTGATGAGCGCAGCCGTGCTGATCGGCGCGTTGCCTCCGCTGCTGATCTATCTGTTTGGTGGAAAATACTTCGTGCGCGGCCTCACCCAGGGCGCCATAAAATGAGGCGTCGCCCATGTCCGCGTTGATGATCCGCAACCTTCACAAGAGCTACGGCTCGCTCGAGATTCTTGCCGGCATCGATCTCGAGGCTAAGACCGGAGAATTCGTCGCCCTTGTCGGCCCGTCGGGTTGCGGCAAGTCAACCTTGCTCGCCATGATCGCCGGACTGGAAACCGTCACGTCGGGCGAGATATGGATCGGCGACCGGCTGGTGAACTCGGTGCAACCCAAGGACCGCGATATTGCGATGGTGTTCCAGTCATACGCCCTCTATCCCACCATGACGGTGCGCCAGAACATCACCTTCGGCATGGAGAGCCGCGGCGTGCCAAAAGCGGCGCAGGCGGAAGCTGTCCAGCGGGTTACCGCACTCCTGCAGATCGAACAGCTGCTTAAACGCAAGCCCGGCCAGCTCTCGGGAGGCCAGCGGCAGCGCGTTGCGATGGGGCGTGCCCTCGTGCGCGACCCGAAGCTGTTTCTGTTCGACGAGCCCTTGTCCAACCTCGACGCCAAGCTGCGCGTCGACATGCGTACCGAAATCAAGAAGCTTCACCATCGCGTCGGCAAGACCACGGTGTATGTCACCCACGATCAGGTCGAGGCGATGACGCTTGCATCCCGCATTGCGGTGATGAACCAGGGCTCGGTACAGCAGTTCGACACGCCGAAACGGATCTACGACCGGCCGACCAACATGTTCGTTGCCGGTTTCATGGGATCGCCGGCGATGAATTTCATTCCCGCCCGGCTTACGGGCTCGACCAGCATCTCGGTACGCGCCGCTGACGGCAGCGACGTCAGCCTCGCCCTTGCCGCGCCGATGCCCGCCGGCGCGCCAAAGGACGTCGTGCTCGGTATCCGGCCGGAACACATCTACCGTTTCACGACCGATCTGAAGTCGCGCAAACCTGCTGTAGCGTCCATGCAGGCGCCGGTCGAATTGGTCGAGCCTACCGGGGCCGAGACGCTTGCCGTGCTCAGGCTGGGTGACCTGGAGATCACCGGCCGTTTCGAGCCGGATGACGCTCCCGTCATGGGCGAGACGATAACGCTCGGCATCGACATGTCACGCGCCTGTCTGTTCGATCCAACAACCAAGGCGCTTCTGTAGTTTGATGTCCGTACAATTCGCGACTTATCCGAGCTTGACCGATCGGGTCGTGCTGATCTCCGGCGGCGCCTCCGGTATTGGCGCCGATATGGTCCGCGCCTTCGTGGCGAACGGCGCCCGGATAGCCTTTCTCGATGTGCAGGACGAACCAGCGGAGGCGTTGGTGCGCGAGCTCGCTGGTGCCGCCGGGCAGGCTCCGTTATATCTCCATTGCGATGTGACCGACGTCGATGCGCTAAAGGCGTCGGTAGCAGGCGTGCGCGCGCGGCTTGGTCCGGTCGCCGTCCTGGTGAATAACGCAGCCAATGATCAGCGCCATCCCGTCGACGCGATAACGGCCGACTATTGGGACCGCAGCTTCGATGTCAATCTGAGGCATCACTTCTTCGCCGCGCAGGCAGTGCATCCGCATATGAAGGAACTCGGCTTCGGCTCGATCATAAACTTCTCCTCCATTGCCTGGCGGTTCGGAGCGGACCAGATGGTGGCCTATGCCACCGCCAAGGGGGCCGTGGTGGCGCTGACGCGTGCGTTGGCGCGGTCGTTCGGACCGGATAACATCCGCGTCAATGCGATCGAACCCGGCGCCGTCATGACCGAGCGGCAGCGCGAGCTGTGGTTCAAGACGCAGGAGGCAGTCGAACAGACGGTGCAGCGGCAATTGATCCGCCGCGTCCTGCTGGGCGAGGAGATTGCACGCACGGTGCTCTTCCTGGCAGCCGACGACAGCCGCATGATCACCAAACAGTCCATTACCGTCGATGCCGGTCTGCGCTAGTGACGCCTCTCCGCTCTCCATTGGAACCGCCAAGCTGATGCTTCGTCTCGGCCTCAACCCCTACGGACTGACCTATCATCTCGGACTGCAGGGCCGCGGCACGCCGCGGCACAATCCGCACGGCGCGGGGCTGGAAGGCTTCATCACGCTGGGGCAGGAACTGGGCGCACGCACGCTCGAGATCTACGAACCCTGGTTGACCGACTTGACTGACGCCGAAATCGTCGCGCTGCGCAGGCGTCTTGCCGCGCTGGACATCGTCCCGGTGGTGAGCGGCGGACTGGTGGTGGCAGGTCCGCTGGACACCGCCTTCCGGGCTGCGCGCCTGCTCGAGGCGACGACGATCCGTATCGCACTGACGCCTGTCCTGTGCGGCGACCGCAATGCGTGGGGTCCGAAATGGAGCGAGTTCAACGCAACGATTCGCGCTGCCTTGACGGAATGGGGGCCGCGTGCGGCGGCCGAGGGACGCGTGCTCGGCATCGAGAACCATCAGGACTTCGGCAGCGACGAACTGGTTGCGTTCTGCGAACTTGGCGGACCGGGTGTCGGCATCACCTACGACACCGGCAACACCTTTCCTGTCGGCGAGGCGCCGCTTGCCTTCACGCGCCGGATCGCGCCCCATGTCCGCCACGTTCACCTCAAGGACTATCGCGTCCAGTTCACGGATGAGGGCTACCGTCTGGTCCGCTGCGCGATCGGCGACGGCGCCGTGCCTTTCGCCGAACTGGCAGCCATCCTTGGCGAGCACCACGACACGCTGACGGCGGTGCTTGAGCCCGGCGCGCTGGAGGCTCGTCACGTTCGCTGTCTCACCGACGACTGGTGGAACGGATATGCGCCGAAGACCGCCCGCGAATTCGCGGCCTGCCTGAGTGCTGCGCGCCTGAACCGCCTTGGGGACGACGCCGACTACCGCACGCCATGGGAGCGCAATGATGACGGTGCGCTCGTTTCGTACGAGCTCGACATGATCCGGCGCAGCGCCGCCAACATGATGAAATTCGATTTCATTGCAATGGAGAAATCAGCATGACTGCCCGAGAACTCAGCGGCCTGACCGCCTTCGTCACCGGCTCGGGACGCGGCCTCGGCCGCGTGATGGCCGACCGCTTGGCCGAACTTGGCGCAAACGTCGCGGTCCACGACCTCGATTGGGCCCGGCCATCTCAATATGGCGAATTCGCGGACCTCGGCGACTCTGCCAGGGGCTTGGAGAAGCACGGGACGCGCATCACCGCGGTCACCGGCAACATCGGCGACAAGCAAGCTGTCGCGGAAATGAAGAGGAAGATCGAGGCGGAGCTCGGCGACGTGCACGTCTTGGTAAACTGCGCCGGCGGCGACATCGGCGCCAAGGGCGTAAAGCCCAATCCCAACAACGCACTGGACATCGACTACGAAGACATCAAGGTTCTAACCGAGAACAACCTCATCGGCACGATGCTGGTCTGCCAGGCGTTCGTTCCGCCGATGGTCAAGCGTGGCTCGGGCTCGGTGATCAACATCGCCTCGGCGGCAGCGCATATCGGCTGCTCGCCCGAGGTGGTCTACTCGACGCTCAAGGCGGCTGTCGTCCATTATACGCGCTGCCTCGCCAAGGAACTGATCGACGATGGCGTACGCGTCAATGCGGTGAGCCCCGGCGCCACCAAGACCGCACGGTTCCAGGCGAGCCGCGTGGTCGATCCACAGCGCATGGATTCGAGCAAGAAATCGCTGAACCGGTATGCGGAGCCTGAAGAGATCGCCGAAGCGGTTGCCTTCCTCGCCGGTCCGCGCGCGCGCTTCATCAACGGGCAGGTAATCCGCGTCGATGGCGGTTTCACGATCTTTCCAGGTTAGGCCGCGATCGTCCAGACCAGCAACTTCGGCATCGCGCGCTGTAGATAGCTCCGCCCGAGTTCGGCCAGAACTATGCACTGCATTACAGTCGGAGCTTGACAAAAACGGCGGTATAGCGGGTATATTAATCGAATAATATGTCGCCATCCATTGTGAGGAAGGCGGTGGCAAACCTGGAGGAGACCAAGATGCGCCGCTACAAGTCAGTCGGGTTCCTGCACGGTGTGGTTTTAGGCGTGGCCCTGACGACCGCGAGTGCAGCCCATGCCGAGACCCTGACGCTCTATTGGAACGCCGGCCACGCGTATCAAGCTTATGCCGACGCAATAGCAAAGTTCGAGGCCGATCATCCCGGATGGTCGGTGCAGTGGGAGAAATTCCAGTGGCCGGATATGCGCACCAAGCTGGTGGCGGATTTTGCTGCGAAGAGCCCGCCCGATCTCGTCGCCGAACCCGGCGGCTGGGTGCAGGAATTCGGCCAGCGGAATCTGCTGCGGCCGCTGAACGACTTCATCGAACAAGACGGCAAGGCGATCGGCTATCCCGACGACTGGCAAGCCTATTCCGTGGAGCGCAACAAACTCGGCGGCCAGTACTATGGCATCCAGATCCACCTCACCTGCGCCACCCTCGTCTACAACGTCGATATGCTGAAGCAGGCGGGCTTCGACGCGCCGCCTGCGACCTGGGAGGAGTTCCTGAAGGTTGCCAAGGCGACGACGACCGGCGCCCGCTTCGGCTTCGCTCCCAACCCGAGCATCGGATATTATTCGTCGTGGCTGCTGCAGAACGGCGTAAGCTATTACGATCCCAAGACAAACAAGGTCAATCTCGACAGTCCTGAGGCGATCGAAGCGATCCAGTTCCTCGCCGACCTGATCCACAAGGAAAAAGCAGCGACCAAGCCGGCGGCGGGTGCTGACTATGAGGGTCCGCAAAAGCTGTTCACGGCCAACCGGGTCGCAATGATCATAACCGGTCCGTGGGACGTGAAGCCGATCCGCTCGGGCAACCCGAAGCTCAACTGGGCGGTTGCGCCATCACTCAAGCACAAGGTGCAGGCGACGTTCGCGGGCGGCGTCAGCGTGATGATCCCTAAGGACGCCAAGCACCCGAAGGAGGCCTGGGAGTTGTTGAAGCGGCTCGTCGCGCTCGACACGGAACTAGCGGCTACCAAGGAAGCGGGCATGACGATGCCGCGCAAATCCTGGGCCGAAAACGCCGAGGTTCAGGCCGATCCGGTCATCGGCAGCTTCAGCAAATGCCTGCCTTACGCGCAAGACGTCACCGCCGAGCTGCGCCTCACCGGCAAGCACGCGCGAATCGAGAAGCTTCTGCAAAGTGCGCTCGAGGATATCATCTACAATCAGAAGCCAGCAGCCGAGATCATGCCGAAATTCGCGGCCGAGGCCAACGTCATCCTGGCCAACAACTAGGCCGATGTTTATCAGCGGCAGCACCGATACGGCCGATACGGACATTCGCGTCGGCGCGATGCCGACCCGGCGAGCTGCCCGCTTCAGCCGGCGCACCAGACAAACGCTTCTCGCTTACCTGCTGCTGTCGCCAGCAATCCTCTATTTCTCGGTCTATTTCTTCTATCCGATAGGACTGGAGTTTTGGGCGAGCCTGTACAGCGGCCAGCCGCTGATCGGCGAGAGCCGATTCGCCGGACTGGACAACTACGTTGCTGCGCTCGGCGACGCGCGCGTTCGGCAGTCGCTCTTCGTGACGCTGGCCTTCGCGATAGGCGTCACCGCGGCCAGCATCGCCATTGGCCTCGGACTGGCGGTCGTGCTCAACCGGCCGATCCCGGGGCGCACTCTGATCCGCGCAATCATCTTCTTTCCCTACATCACCTCCTTCGTGATCGTCGCGTTGATGTGGCAGGCAATTCTCGATCCCTACACTGGCATCTTGAACAGCTTCCTTGCCGAGCTTGGGCTGCCGACCCAGAATTGGCTCGGCGACACCTCGACCGCGTTGCCGACCCTCATCGCCATCACGGTCTGGAAGGATGTCGGCTATGCCATGCTGATCTACCTCTCCGCGTTGCAGTCGATCCCGTCCGACTTCTATGATGCCGCATCCATCGACGGCGCCACGCCGACGCAGCAATTCCGCTATCTGACCTGGCCGTTGTTGACGCCGACCACGCTGTTCATCGCGGTCGTCAGCACGATCAGCCAACTGCAGGAGCTGGCGCCGGCCTACCTGATAACCAAGGGCGGACCGGCCGACGCGACGCGGTTCTTCAGCCTGCACGTGTTCGAGGCAGCCTTCTTCGAGCTCAACATCGGCTACGCCTCGGCGCTGTCTTTCCTGATGTTCCTGCTGATCCTGGCCATCACCTTCGTTCAGTTCCGCCTGCTCAACCGCGAAACCACCTATTGAGGTTGGCATGACATTGGCAAAAACGCTCCCGTCCTACCTACTGCTGCTCTTCTGCGTGGCGCTGTCGATCTTTCCGTTCCTCTACATGCTTTCGCTGTCGCTGCAGAGCGATGCCGACGTCTTCAGCGGCATTCCGATTCTGATCCCCGAGACGTGGCAATTCACGAATTACATCGACATCTGGCAGAAGGCGCCGTTCGCGCGTTTCACGCTCAACAGCTTCATCATCGCCGGCGGGATTACCTTCCTCCATCTGATCTTCGATCCGTTGATCGGCTACGTCTTCGCGAAGATGGAATTCGCCGGTAAGCGCGTCATGTTTGTCGCGGTGCTGTCTACGCTGATGATCCCATTCTTCATCCGCATGATCCCGCTCTATGTGCTCACCGCGCGGATGGGATGGCTCAACACCTATCAGGGCCTTATCCTTCCATTCGCCATGAGCGCCTATGGAATCTTCCTGATGCGGCAGTTCATCCGTCCGATTCCCGACGAGTTGCTTGACGCTGCACGGATGGACGGCTGCTCGGAACTCGGCCTTTACTGGCGCATCGTGCTGCCGCAGGTCCGTCCGGCACTGGCGACGCTGGCCCTCCTCACCTTCGTGTTCCAGTGGAACGAATTCCTCTGGCCGCTGGTCGCCGTCAACACCACCGAAATGCGGCCGATCACGACGGGACTGACGCTTTTCAACCAGGAATTCTTCACCCAGTGGAACCTGACGGCGACGGGCGGGATCATTCTCTTCATCCCGAGCCTGCTGCTGTTCCTCTTCACGCAGCGCTACTTCGTCCGCAGCGTGATGCTGGCAGGCATGAAATGACCATTCGGAGCCATTGCACCCTATGACGTCCCGCCGACCGAACGTAATCGTCTTCTTCACCGACCAGCAGCGTTGGGACACCGTTGGCGTCCATGGCAATCCGCTCGAGCTTACGCCAAATTTCGACCGCCTCGCCGGGACCGGCACGTTCGTGGCGAATTCGTTTACCTGCCAGCCCGTTTGCGGACCCGCCCGCTCCGTATTCCAGACGGGGCGGTACCCGACCATCACCGGCTGCTACCGCAACGACATCCCACTGCCGAAGAGCGAGCGCACGCTCGCGCATCATTTCACCGCGGCAGGTTATGACACCGCCTACATCGGCAAGTGGCACCTGGGGTCCGCCGAGCCGGTCACCCAGGAACAACGCGGCGGCTATCGCTACTGGCTGGCCTCCAACATCCTGGAGTTCACTTCCGGCCCCTTCGACACCGTCGTCCACGACAATGACGGCAAGGCGGTGAAGCTGCCGGGATACCGCGTCGATGCCCTAACCGACGCTGCAATCCGCTATGTCGCATCGAGGGAAGACGAGCCGTTCTTTCTATTCCTGTCCTTCCTCGAGCCGCATCACCAGAACCAGACGGACAACTACCCTGCCCCGCTCGGATACGAGGACAGGATCCGCAAGAAGCTCGCCATTCCCGGCGATCTCGCCGCACTTGGCGGCACGACAGCGGAACATTTCCCCGGCTATCTGGGCATGGTCGCACGCCTCGACGAGGCGTTTGGACGGCTGATCGAGGCGCTCTACAGCCTTGGCCGGCTTGACGACACGATCATCCTCTTCACCTCCGACCACGGATGTCACTTCAAGACTCGCAACAACGAATACAAGCGTTCCTGTCATGAGGCGTCGATCCGCGTGCCGACGCTATTCCACGGCCCCGGCTTCCAGCGCATCGGCACATATGAAGGCCTGGTCAGCCTCGTCGATCTCGCGCCGACCCTGCTCGCCGCGGCCGGCCTGAAAGTGCCCAATTCGATGCAGGGCGTCTCGCTGCTCGACGCACTGCAGGGCGAACGGCCGCCGCGCGACGAGATATTCATTCAAATCAGCGAGCACCATGTCGGCCGCGCCTTGCGCACCAGACGGTGGAAATATGAGGTCGAGGCACCGGGAAAAGACGGCTGGCGGGATTCCGGCAGCGATTTCTATGTCGAGGCGAGACTCTACGACCTCGATGCCGATCCAAACGAACTAATCAATCTCATAGCTTCGCCCGATCACGCAGCGACGCGTGCATGGCTGCGAGGCCGCATCGTTGCCCTGATGGAGGAGGCCGGCGAGGCAAGGCCCGAGATCCTTGCCGCCGGGCATGGAAGCTGGAATGAAATCCGGCTGAGCGACAGCTGATCATGTCACGTCGCGCAGCGGATCCAACAATGCACGAGAGAAGTTCCGATCGCAGAAAGGCGCCGACCATGGCCGATGTCGCCCGGCGCGCCAATGTATCGACCGCTGCCGTGTCGTACCTGCTCAGCGGCGACAGCACGCGCCTGAAGTTCGTCGGCAAGGAGGCGCGGCAGCGCATCCTCGAGGCCGTCGCTGAGCTCAACTATGTGCAAAACCGCACCGCGCGGCAGCTGCGCCGCCAGCAGGCCGAGCGAATCTGCCTTGTACTGCCTCGTCTCGGCGTGCCGTTCAGCGACCGGATCGCGCAGGATATCCAATCTGGAGCGGCGCTGAGGGGATTTTCGACAATTATCACCGCGGGAGACACGTTCGAACGAACCGACCGGATCGTGAGGGAAATCGAGAGCGGGCTGGCAGACGGCATTATCGCCGACTGGCAGCATCTCTCCGAGCCCGAGGTGATGCTTTTGGCCGCGCGCCTGGCGGCCGCGGGCCGGCCAGCGGTGATCTTCCATCCGACCATCGAGCCGGCAGGCTTCTCGGTTGTGCGCCAGCATACCGGCAGGGCCGTTTTCGAGGCACTCGACTACCTCTACCGAGCCGGCCATCGCTGCATCGCCTATATGGTGCATGAGCAAGCGGTGGACGGGAGCCGTCTCGCCGCCTATCGCAGCTTCCTGCAAGCACGCGGCCTTCCGCTGCGAGACGACCTGGTGATCGGCGGTGCAGAGGCGCGCAAGGCTGCGTTTGCCAATGCTACGGCGCTGGCCGCCCGCGCGGATCGGCCGACCGCGCTTTTCGTCGAATCCGATCTTGCCGCCGTGACCGCCCTGCACGCATTCGAGGAGGCCGGCCTCTCCGTGCCCGGCGACATTGCAGTCATCGGCTGCGGCAATATTGACGAGGGCGAATTCAGTCATCCGGCATTGACGACAATCGGCCCCGAAACTGCCCACTACGACCATCTTGCCGATCATCTGATCTCATTGATCTCGGCAACACCGGGCGCAATACCTACCCTTTTCAGCGTTTCGTGGCAGTTGGTCCGTCGCGCGTCCGCATGAGCAGGATCGTCGCTATTTGACGCCCACGCTTTCAGGCCAGAGGACCTGGATTTCCTTTGGCAGCGCATCCCGCACCTTTGCCGACTGGCCAAGGTCGATATGCCGTGCAAGCACACGCAGCACAGAGCGTGCCGCATCCTCGGGATCGACAGGACGGGTCGATTTCAATTCATCGGCGATGTGTTGCAGGAATTTCTCGAGCGAGCGTGTCTTGTCGGGCATGTCGGCGGGCCGATAGCGATCATAGTAGGCGCCGCGCACGAGCAGCGGCAGTTCCGCTCCCAATTTGGCCGCCAGTCCGATCTGCAGCCTGTCGCGAAGGGTTCGCAGAACGGCGCCCAATGTATGCCAGGCGACGTGTCGATCCGGACCAAGATCCGCCATGATCTCGTCAAGCCAGATGTTTGTTATTTGCAGCGTTTTGTCGAAAACGTCCAAGCCGGTTGCGCTCATCGTCGCCTCCTCGAAAGGTTCTGCGGGCGAAACGGCGACCGGAGATTATTGTTTCGTGGTCCTGTGAAAATCGTCCTGGCAAAGCGGCGGAAACCGGTTCGGTCGGAGAGCCTGTCGGCGTCAGGTCTGCTCGACACTCTGCATCTGCTGGATTTCGGCGATCTGAAGCGGCCGTTTTCACCCCGTTGAGTGCAGTCACAGCGGCCAGATTGTCGCCCTTTTCATCCCACCGCACCGGCTCGCGATAGGCGATTCCCCTGAAACGGATATCGCGCACCGCCGCCAGAACGTCGCGCCGGCTCGGATATCCCTTGGATGCAGTGCTGGCGTCTTTGATCGCGGCAAGGAGAAGGCAGGCCGAATCGTAGGCGTTCGCGGCATATTGCGCTTCGGCTTCACCGCCCGAGGATCTTGCCGGCTTCGGCGAGCGTCGCTTCCAAGCAACCCCTTCGCGCGTCAACCACGCCCGTTCAACCTTCCCACAGTTGTATTCGGCGCCCTGCGTTCCCGTCATTGAAGTCGTCCTTGCTGATCCGAAAGGTGGTTGTCCTCCCCCGAACTGAGCTTGTGCTCATCGGTTCCGAACGCCGTCTCAGCAATGAGACCGGTCCTCACGTTGCCCGAGCCCGGGTATCTCTTGACTGACTGAGCGGCCCGCGCCGACAATGGCATTGGGAAGACG
The DNA here is from genome assembly GCF_040323955.1 of Mesorhizobium sp. M0018. Classification (NCBI taxonomy): domain Bacteria; kingdom Pseudomonadati; phylum Pseudomonadota; class Alphaproteobacteria; order Hyphomicrobiales; family Phyllobacteriaceae; genus Mesorhizobium; species Mesorhizobium sp. M0018. Next base: position 126,532 of record NZ_JAMYVL010000001.1, read on the forward strand.
GCGGGATGGCGCCCACGGTGTTCGGCACCACTTGGCGATCAAGCTGCGAAAGGGCTGTCATGGATTGGAAGCTGGAGCTGGTCCCGGTCCCCGTATCGGACGTCGATAGAGCAATTGCCTTTTATGTTGGGAAGGTCGGCTTTCATCTCGATCACGACCACACCGTAAGCGACGAGATACGTTTCGTGCAATTGACGCCGCCCGGTTCGGCCTGTTCGATTGCCATGGGCAAGGGCCTCGTCGACAGCCCCCCGGGATCCATAAGGGGCCTGCAACTCGTCGTGCCCGATATCGATGAGGCTCACCGGTACCTGGCCGCTCAAGGTATCGAGGTCAGCGATATCAAGGATTTTCCCTGGGGCAGATTTGTCTTCTTTGAGGATCCCGACGGCAACACCTGGTCTGTCCAGCAACTTCCACCTCGCAGCTGAGGCGGCACGCTGCGGCAGGGTCGTGCCCCGACACAGATAGCGCGGGATGCACGGTTCAATTCGAACGCATCCCGGCCTAACGCCTCTTCTCGTCGAAGGCGGCATTCCAATTGTGATAAGGCGCGCGATAGGTGGGGATGCGGTCCTCGACATCGACAAGCGCTTCGAACGGTTTGTGCGGTTCGGCCTGATACCAGAAGGCGACCGACGAAATGTCGTCCGAGCGGCGATTGGCGTGACCGTGCTCGATGGTCACCCGGATGCGTTTGTGGAAGATGACCGGGTCCTCTATGTGCCAGCGATAGAGCGTAACCGGCTCGGTCCAGTTCGGCCCGCCGGCGGCGATGATGCCGTGATAGGGCGCGCTGTAGTCCTGTGTCGGGCACCATGCCGTATTGAAATAATCTTCCGTGCCGGTGCCGTGCAGCGTCGGCGGCCAGGCATCGTTGGCGCCGGGGCCGGTCTCGCCGCGATCGTCGATCAGTTCGGCCTTCGGTCCGATGCGCGGATCGGGCTTGCGCACTGTATCCGGCACGGAAATGCCCGGCTCGCCATCGACGAAGATCATGTCGTCGCCCTCGCCATACCAGTCCCATAGTGCGGAACGCCGCCGCGAATAGACGGAATAGAGTACGCCGACATAGTGGCCATGACCTTCCGCCTCCAGGATGGTGTAGTTGCCGTTCCCGTCGGTGTTTTCCCCGCCAAACAGGACCTGCTCGTTGGCCAATCCCGTCTCGTCTATGCCGTCAGGTCGCTGCTGACTGTATTGGGCGTGGAAGCGGCCCAGGCCTTCCTCGAGTTCCTCATGCAGTTCGAGATCGACATAGTAATAGAAAAGCAGGTCGTCCTCAGCTTCATTGGCGACGGTGAAGCGCATGTGGCTGGCAAACGGCATCGGAAAGTAGCAGTTGAAGGCCTTGCCATCCTCGGGGCTTGCCTGGACCGGCAGGCTGGCAAAATTGCGGGTGCGGGCATGCCCCATGCCGAAGAAATCACCGATCGGCGTTTCGATGCTCGGATACTCCTCGCCATCCCAGTAAGCGCGCAGCACGATCTTGCGCAGGAAGTCCTCACTCTTGCAGGCGAGCGTCGCCCAGATATGCGTGACAATGCCGGCACCGTCATGCTCGGCAATCACCACCGTCTGGCCGGGTTCAACATGCAGCCGGTCGTCATTGCCGCCGGTGCGGTCGTAGCTCGAGAACCGGCGGGTTTTGGCGTCGCGCAATTTGGCGAGCCCGCGAAGCGGCGACAAGCCGGCATTATCCATGTGTTTCTCCTCTTGCTTCAGCGGTTATTTCAGGCCGCTTGTCTTGATCGATTCCATGATCTGGCGTTGGAAGATCACGAAAAGAACCAGCATCGGCACGGCGACGATGGTCGAGGCGGCCATGACGTAGTTCCAGGCGGCGGCGTACTGGCTCTTGAAGTTCGCAATGGCTACCTGCACCACCCAGAGATCGAGGTCCGATGTGATCGTCAACGGCCACAGGAAAGCATTCCAGTTGGCGAGGAAGAACAGGATCGCCAGTGCCGACAGGATCGGCCGGCTGAGCGGCAGGATGATGCTCCAATAGATGCGCCAGTAGCCGGCACCATCCATGATCGCCGCTTCTTCCAGTTCCCTGGGCAGCGACAGGTAGTATTGCCTGAGCAGAAAGATGCCGAACGCGTTGAAGATCGCCGGAATGATCAGCCCGGCATAGCTGTCCAGCATGTGCAGCATCCGCGTCAGGATGAACAGCGGCACGATGATTACCGGCAGCGACACCAGAAAGGTCGAGAACATGGCGAGGAACAGCGTGTCGCGGCCCGGAAAACGCAGCCGTGCGAGCGAATAGCCGGCCATCGAATGAAAGAACAGCGCGGCGACCGTCACCGTCGCCGACACGAAGAACGAATTGAAGAGATAGCGCAGGAACGGCACCTCGGTCAGCACATAGAGGAAATTGCCGAGCGTCGGGCGTTCCGGAATGAGGCTCGGCGTGAAGACGTCGCTCGCCGGCTTGAGCGAGATGACCAGCATCCAGACAAGCGGGAATACCGTCATCAGGCCAAGTGCGGCGGTTGCCAGCATCCAGGCAAGTCTCGCCGCTCGTATCTGCGAACGGCCGGAAGGAGTTCGGCCGTCAGTCATGCTCGAAACGTCCGCCGCGCGTCAGCACGAAGAAGAAGACCGTGACCAGCATCAGCGCCAGCACCAGCAGCGATGCCATTGCCGATGCATAGCCGAACGCGCCGAACTGGAATGCCTGCTTGTAGATGTAGATGATCAGCACCGAGGTCGAATTGACCGGACCGCCTTTGGTCATCACATAGATCAGGTCGAAGACCTGGCCGCCGGCGACAGCCGCGACGAGCGAGACCAGGAGGACGAAGAAGCTGGTCGGCTTGAGCAGGGGCAAAGTAATGTACCAGAAGCTTGTCACCGGCCCGGCACCGTCGATCTTTGCGGCTTCGTAGTACTCTGCCGGGATGTCCTGGAGCCCGCCGAGGAAGATCAGCATGTAGAAACCCATCAGGAACCAGACGCTGACCAGCACCAGCGTGAACAGCGCCAGATTTGGATCGCCGAGCAGCGAAATTCCGCCGAGGCCGACGCGCGGCGCCAGCCGGCTGACGATGCCGACCTTTTCGACCAGCATGAGCTGCCACACGAGCGCCACCACGACCAGGCTGACCATCTGCGGCGCAAAGAACATCGAGCGCATGACCGCGTTGAAGCGGTTGGTCTTCTGCACCAGAAGCGCCAGTCCCAGTCCGGCGACGTAGAGCGCCGGCACCAGCATGACGGCATAAGCTACCGTCACCTTCACGGACGACCAGAACAGCGGGTCGCCCCACATGCGCCTGTAATTGCCGAACCCGACGAACCTGTAGCCGCCGAAGCCGTTGACCTCGAAGAACCCGACGGCGAGCGACAGCAGCATCGGCACGCCGACGAACACCAGCAGGCCAACCGCATCGGGCAGGACGAACAGCCATGCGGCGCAGCGCTCCCTTTGCTTGGCGGTGAGGCCGCGGGCGGAATTCGCGCCCGCGGCTGGCGGTTTCATCTGATCCATGCTGGAAAGGGCCTAAAGGATCGGCGCGCCGGAATAGGAAGCGAGGAACGCATCGAGTTGCTGACTGGCCGTCGTCGCCGCCTGCTGGGCATCAACCCCGCCAAGCTGTGCCGACTGGATGGCGTCGGAGATGATCTTGTAGGCCTCCGGCGGAACCCGCGGCTCGGCGCGCGTCCCCGGATGGATCTCCTTGGCGAAGGTGCCGAACTTGCCGGTGCTGAAGACATCGGCGCCGGCCTTCAGCGCGCTGTTGCGCGGCGGCATGTCGCTCTTGGCGACAGTGCACCAGTTGACGACCCGGTCGATCGATGCCGGATCCATTGAGGCCAGCGCCCAGGCGCAGAACTGGGCGGAAGCATCCGGGTTCTTGCCTCCGGCATTGGCGACAAAGGCCCAGCCACCGCCGACGGTGACGTATTTGCCATTGGCCGGTGTCGGCAATTTGAAGATGCCGTAGGGCACGTCCTTGGCGTTGTTGTCCATCGCCGAAATACCCCAGATGCCGCAGTTCTGCATGGCGCACAGCCCTGCCCCGAGATTGGCGACTATGTCGAAGCCGCCGCCGACCACCTGACGCGGCGCCACGCCGGTATTGATGGCATCCTGCCAGAGTTTCAGCGCCTGGACGGTGGCCGGCGAATCGAAGGCGCTCTTGCCGTCCTTGCCCTGGAATTCGCCGCCGCCCTGCCACAGGAACGGATACCAGGTGAAGTTCTGGTAATAGCCGGGAGTCGTTTCGAACAGCACGCCGTAGCGACTGGGCGTCGTCAGCTTTTTGGCGACCGCCAACAGCTCGTCCCAGGTCTTCGGCACGTCGTTCTCGTTGAGCTTTGCATCCTCGAACGCTTTGACCGAATAGTAGAAGGCCATCGGCTCGACTTCCATCGGCACACCGTAGATCTTGCCGTCCACCATGCGGTTGGCGATGACGCTTTCCGGGAAATCGGCCTTGGCGGCATCCTCGATATGCGGCGTCAGGTCGGCAAGTACGCCGCCATTGTAATAACGCAGGAAATCGCCGGGGCTGATGAGGAAGATGTCAGGGCCCTCGCCCGACGCGAAGGCCGTTGCCAGCTTGGAACCGGAGATGTATTCGCTGTTGACGACATATTCGAGCTCGACCTTCTGGTCGTGGCCGTCGTTCCAGTCGGCCACCAGCTTCTCGAACCACTGGACCTGCGGCTTCACGTCTCCCCCAGGCGCATAGAACTGCCAGAATTTCAGCGGCGCTTCCTGAGCGCGCACGGCCATCCTGTTGATGAACGGGAAGCCTGTGAGGCCGGCGGCAGCGAAAGTGGCGCCGCCCTGGATCAGCCGACGGCGGTTCAGGCTGGCCAATGGCCGGTCGCGGGTCGTTTTGTCAGTCATCAATTCCTCCCTTGGATGTTGTTCGGTCGAACGTTGGCGAAGGGACCTCCGTTCCCTTTGCCGGCATCTGCGTCACGCGCTGTCGAATGGGCTCAACGCGCATGGGATCACTTCGGTGCGCGGCGCGCCCTCGACTTTGCCACCCAGCCGTTCGAGCAGCATTTCCGTGGCGCGCTTGGCAAGCATTGTCGGACTGTTGCCGACACAGGTCAGCTTCGGCCTGACATATTCCAGTTGAGGCAGGTCATCGAAGACTGCGATGGCGATATCCTGAGGGATATTGATCCCATGGTCGTAGAATTCGGTCAGCGCACCGGAGGCCATCAGATAATTGGCGAAGAACATCGCCGACGGCAGGTGTCCGCCGTGCTTCTCCCTGAGCCAGGTGACCGCTTCCCGCCCTGACGGGGCAAGATAGCTTCCCTCGAACCGCAGATCGGCGGAGATTGGCACGCCATTGTCGGCGAGCCCTTTTTCGAAACCGGCGGCACGCGCCATCGCCTCCTTGAAAAAGGATGGCCCGGTGACATGGGCGATGCGGCGATGGCCCCTCTTCGCCAGATACTCGCCCATCAGATAGCCGCCGCCGAAATCGTCCAGCTGGACGCTGTCGACAGCATGGTTCGGCAGATGGCCGATGAAGACGGCGGGCAGATCGAGGCTGAGCAGTTCGCTGTGCATGCCGTGCAGCGCGAAGTCGGCAACGATGACGCCGTCGACCCGCTTGCGCCCGATCTGGCGCAAATACTCGCGGCCGTGATCCTGTGAATGTCCGCCCGGCACGTCGGTGTTGAAGATCAGCATGTCGAGGCCGACCACTTCGAGCGTCGACTGCGCCGTTTTCACCAGCTCCGGATAGAACGGGTTGCGGATGTCCGGGATCAGCATCGCGATAATGTTGGTACGGCCGGTGCGCAGGCTCTGCGCCTGCGGGTTCGGGGTGTAGCCGAGTTCGTCGATCGCCGCTTGTACGCGCTCACGCAGCGATTTCGATACCCGGTCCGCATGGTTGATGACATGCGACACGGTCGTGCGCGACACGCCCGCTCGCGTGGCAACTTTGGAAATCGTGCTCATGGTGACAGGTTATGAGCACATGAATGCATTTGCAAATCGATTTTACCGATGTCTCGCAAATTAGGGCCATCAGGCGGATTGCGCAAAATGCCAAAAGAAAAGGCCGGACTGTTAAGCCCGGCCAAGTGTGAAGGTCTATAACCTCCAGAGGGGAACGCGCCGGACGCAATGGGAGGAGACATCCGACGCAATTCGCATATGGGTCTGTATTGGTGGCGTTTCAACGATGCGGCAGTAGACCAACGGCGTTGCTGCCATAGAGCCAGAAACGCAAAGCATTCGAAGGGGGCGGTGGATCGCAGCTGCCAGTTGGACACAAAGGTCGCCGAATGCAGGGTGGCTCCTGGCATAGGGACTTCAGTCTGTAGGCCTATCGACCAAGGACCCGCACAGCCAAACTTTGGTCCGAGGCTGCTATCGCAAAAGCCCGAAATGCGAGAGTTTCAGGAACTGAGTTCCGAGGAGCCCCGTTGCGATGCCGACTGTTATAGGAGGCCGCCATGGACCCGAGCATTCACCAGGCACGTTGGCTGCTTTTTCCGTTATTTGGCCTGTGTTTCGGGGTCGCGGCCATTGGATTTATTGTTGGCTGACAGTGGGAACTCGGCGCTATCGCGGAGAGACGCAACCACGGGAAGGCAAAAGGCTTGCGCAGTAAATAGTCCCTTCCTGCGCTAGCGAGACCCACCAGTTACCATCGTGGGACTGGTGGGCCTTGACGTTCCGGACGCAAACCATTGTTTTAAGCATCACACGAATTCGAACAGGAGGCAGTACGACAGAGCCGTATGATTAAGGGGAGTTCCGACATGCGACTGGCAAGTTCATTGATGACGACCCGGAAACGAAGGACCGGATCTTCACGAGGACGTCGTGTCGGCATTTCTGTAGTCGTCTTGACCTTCATTCTCGTCGTAAGCCCCTATCGCGTCGTGTTCGATGGATCATCGCAGCCGCTCGGCCCGCAGGCTGCCTGGGCCAAAGATGGCGGGAACGGCAATGGCGGGAACGGGAACGGGAACGGGAATGGGAACGGCAATTCGGGCAATTCGGGTGGAAACTCCGGCAATTCGAACTCGAACGCTGGTGCCGGCAAGGGCAAAGCAAAGTCGCAGGACGACAATCTCCCTGATCCCGCCCCTGCGGTAAACCCCGATAGCAAGCCAAAACTCTTTGTCAACGCATCCACAGGAGACCGGGTCGAGGTGAGCGGCCCGAGCATTGGCGTGGTGCATTCGAACGGACTCAGCGAACGCATCGACAGCGACCAATATGAAATGCGGGATGCCGAGGGCCGCATCATCATTCGGCGCCTGGCGACGCGTTCCGATCGGGACAGGTTGCTTGGAATGATCAACTGAGGGCCAGTTCACATGGCAGCGCAGTGCGGCAATTTCGGCTCAAGCATGATCGCGAACAGGCGGATGGCGGCGCTCAGTCGCGTCGCGCAAGGTCATGGCAGCTTCGGTCCTGTTGCTGACGTTGAGCTTGGCCAGGATTCGCGTCATGTGGTGCTTTATCGTCTTTTCATGGAGGTTCAGCCGAAGCCCGATCCGCTTGTTGCTCAGTCCCGCGGCAACCAGCGTCAGGATCTCCCTTTCGCGGCTGGTGAGGTCGGCAAGTCCGTCAGCTTTCGCCGGCTCTTTTGATTGAGCCGAGAGATCGGCCAACAGGCGCGCCGACAATTGTGGACAGACATATCGTTCGCCCGACGCTACCGTGCGCAGGATCGCAGCCAACGTCCTCGACCCGACCCCCTTCAGAACATAGCCCCTTGCCCCGCTCTGCAACGCGGTCATCACGTGCTGGTTTTCTTCCGAAACGGTCAGCATCACAATTTTCAGTGCCGGATGCCGCTCAAGGGCCGGTCCGATCACGCCAAGGCCACCTCCAGGAACCGATATGTCCATCAGCAGAATGTCGGGCCGCTGGTCTTCGATTATCCGCAGGGCATCGTCTCTGCTGCTTCCTTCACCGACGATCTCGAACCCGCCGATCTGATCGAGCGTGCGCACAACGCCTTCCCTGAACAGCGGGTGGTCGTCGACGATGGCGAGCTTGATGGCTACTGTCATGTCTGCCCCATTTCAACGATGTTGAGGGCCATTCTTACGACTGTGCCACTCTGTGAGGAAGTCACGGTAAACTGGCCCCCGAGGCTTTCCACACGCTCGCGCAGCCCTACGAGTCCCAGCCTCTCGGGACGCACGATTTGCGGGTCAAAGCCGGCGCCGGCGTCGGCCACTTCGATACAAACGCGCTCGCCGTCGAAATGTTTCTCGACCGACTGACCTTCACCTCCGGCATGACGGAATCCATTGTTCAGCGCCTCCTGGACGAAGCGGAAGATGCAGATCTTGGCCGCCGGCGACAATGGCGCATGGCCGCCGGTCATCGATAGCATCACTTTGACGCCGGTTCGTTCTTCGTGCGCCCGTACGGCAAGCTGGAGAATTTCACCCAGTTCGGCATGCTCGATATGCGGCAGGACAAGGCCCTTGCTGATGCTCCTGATCTCGCGCATGGCATCGTCCAGATGTGCTTTGATGGCCAGCAATTCCTGTGCACGCTTCGATTGCGACGTAGCGGGATCGGCAATGACGGGGCTGTCGATCCCCAGCGCCGCGAGAGCAACCAATTGCGCCGGGCCATCGTGCAAGTCCGCACCGATGCGCCTGAGATAGCGTTCGTTAAGTGCGGTGGCACGCTGCGAGGCACGCTGCACCCGCAGCCTCAACAGTCTGTTTTGCGCAAGCAGATCGGAAAGCTCGGCAATGCGCTGCTTCAACGAGCGGCTCTGCGAACTGATCATGCGGCTGCCACGGAACACGATTGCCGACAGCCCGAGAAAGAAGGCCGCTGTGACGGCGGCAACGTCCAGCCAGGTTCGAATGAGTGCCTGATGCAGGTTTCTTTCAAAATCAGTGGCGACCTCGTAGAATTCTGAAACGGCCACCACTTCCCCCGACCATGGCTGCAGCACCGGATTGTAGATCTCGAGAAGATGCAAGCCGCTGGCCCTTTCGGCCTCGCTGTCCGAATCGTCCAGCTTGTCGAACTCCGAGACCATTTGGCCTGCGAATGCCGCCCGGAGATTGTCGCTGGGTTCAAAGCGCTTGCCGATCAATGTCTTGTCGGTCGAATACAGGATGGTTCCGTCGCGACGCCAGAGCTTGAAGGATTCGAGCCTTGTGCCGAGTGCCCCTTGTCCCAGCGTTTCATCGAGCGCGTGGGCGACGCTCTCGTCGAGCACTTCGCTCTTGCGCATATCCGGAAGCAGCGGCGCGATGACGCTGTCCACGTAAAGAGCCGTTGCGGAAGCCGAATTCTGCGTGACCACGGTTTCTATATGATTCGTGACGGAAATCCCGACCACCACCATGGCTGACAGGGAAAATAGACCGCCCGCGAGCAGGAACTGCGTTGCCAGCGACAGCGCATTCCAACGGTCAACAAGGCTTGTCAGCCTGTGTGGCTTGGTGTTCCGAATGGCCCGCTCGGCAGCACGCCGCACCAGTGGCGCGATTCTGGAGAGCCGGCTAATCCGTTGTCGAACGTCGCTGAAAGACGCCATCCTAGGTGTGTAACCGATCAATCGCGATGGAACTAGGGCCTGATGAGAGGGCGAACAGCGTATCCGGCGCTTTTTTGGGCAAACCGTCTCATTGCGTCGTTCGGTAAAGCTCGGACGCGGCCTGCTTCAGTGCCGCCCGTCCATCCGGCCTCAGATACATCATGTGCCCGCCCTCCAGCACCTCGGTGCGAATGGGCTTTGCGCCGGCAAGCGAAGGAATTTGACCAAGCAGGTAGCGCGAGCCCATGTACGGCGTCACCAGGTCGCTGTAGCCGTTGACGATCAGCACGCCGAGGCTGGGGTTTAGCACGCGCGCCTGTTGAAGGTCGTCCATGACACCCGCATAGCCCTGACGCGTCGCGCTCGTCCCATAGTCCCAATTGCCGCTGACTTCACGGTTGAGAAGCCGATAGCTGATATCCGTGCGGAAGTTCAATTCATCACGCACATAGCCGACGAAAGCGGAGGTGAGCGCCGGCACGCTTCGGTCGAGCACCGGATCGGGACCCTCGACTCCCAGGCTCTCTGGCGCCACGTCCGCTGTCGCGATGTTGCCGTCATAGGCGCTGAGAACATTGCCCTTTGCCCGTGCAAACTCCTTGGCGAACAGCCCTATGGGAATGCGTGCAAAGTGCCGCTGGACGAGATCGAGCGGCAGACCGGTGATTGCGGCGACACGCTGGCTCGCCAGGCGTCCACCCTGCTCCAGCCCACCGGCCAGCGCGGCCAGATAATCGCCGAGCGCATAGCGTTCGACTTCCGCCAGCCGCTCCTGCAGGGCCGGGCCGGAAACGCCTTCGCTGTGTAGGCGCACTGCCGCCAGCGACGGCAGTTCCAGCGCCCAGTGGAGCGGCTGGAACTCGTCCGGGCGCACCAGCGTGAATTCGAGCGCCGGCGAAATCAGCACGACACCACTCGGGCTGATGCCGATGTCTTCCTGAAGCTTCCTGGCGAGCAATGCTGCTCGAAAGCCGCCATAGCTTTCGCCAGCCAGGAAGACAGGCGATGCCGTACGGTTCGTCTGCGCCAGATAGAGTCGGATAAACGCGCCTATCGACGCGGCGTCCTGGCTGACGCCCCAGAAGCTGTGTGCTTCCGTGCCGGGCGCTTCACGGCTGTAACCGGTTCCGACAGGGTCCACAAAGACCAGGTCGGTCATGTCGAGCCAGGTGTCGGGGTTATCGAACAGCCTCTGCGGCGACGGCAGGAAACTTCCATCGGCCGCTGTCGCCAGAACCCGCGGACCGAGCGCGCCGAGATGGAGATAGGCGGAAGCTGCTCCCGGACCGCCATTGAACACGAAGGTGATCGGGCGACGCGGATCCGGTCCCGTTTCTTTCCCTGCGTGCAGAGCATAGGCGACATAGAAAATCTCGGCGGTGATATCGCCTTTGCCGGACGGCAATGACAGCGTGCCGGCCTTGGCCTCGTAATCGAGCGTGCGTCCGGCAATGACGATCGAATGATCGGAAGTCTGCGGCGGTGGCAGGAGCGAGAGAACCCCGCCTGTGGGCGGCGGCCGCTGGGCCGTCTCCGCATGACCGAACCCAGTTCCGGCAACCAACAGCAGAAGAGCGAGGGCGATTTCTTGCAGCTTGATAGGCATGACGTCTCCGGAGCAATTGGCTGGAAACTAGCACACCGTCGGCCGAACCAAAGTCACAGCACCGTGCGCCAGTACATCTGACAAGAAGGGGTCGGATTTGGAAATCCGATGCCCAGGCGGAAGATAGGGCGCGAGGGTCACGGCGGCAGCCTAACCTCTTCCAGCAGATGCGTGCGGCGGAATGGCGGACCAACGACTTCGTGAATTTTCTGCCGGTTGACTCGATTGGCCCACTTCCTAGGTTTGCATTCGGGCCTCCCGTGCAATCCGAAGTTGGTATGACATCTTTCCACACCCGAAAGCTTGCCCTTCTCCTTCTATCGGCAAGCGCCGCCATCCTGTCTTCCTGCGTCATGCCCGACGACACGTCGAGCACTGCGAAGGAAGACGCCACGGCGGCGGCAGCCCGCAGGGAGATGGTCGGCCTTAGCGAGGCGGACGTTCGAATGTGCGCCGGCTTTCCTACCGCCACTGCCGATGTCGGCAAATCCGGCCAGATCTGGACCTATCAGCGCGTCGTTCAACGCGGCAATCTCAACATTGTCGTTCCGACCGTCGCCATTGGCCCCGTCCCGGCGCTGGGGGGTTCCGTCAACGTCGCCCCCGGCGGCTATTGCAACACGCAAATTCGAATGGTTGACGGTCATGTTGCCGAGGTTGCCTACGCCGGCGACAACAACCTGCCGAACAACCGCGATGCGCTCTGTGTCAGCACGGTAGACGCCTGTGTCGCCTACGCCCGTCAGTATCATCCAGGCAGGACAATGGGCAGATAGCGTGATGAGTGGCATTGCCGCTGATCTGAACGCCTGAGATTTCTGGTTTGCCGGCTAGTATCCTCGATCCCGATCGAGCATCACCGATTTGACCTGACATTCCCCGCTCTCAACCGCCGACCCCATCGCGAATAGCGGAGAAATAGCGGTCGGTTCCGACCTGCCCACCCTTGAGGGCAATTTCCAGCCCATCGATCGCCTTAATGCTTGAATGTGCCACACAAAGTGGCGAGCCCGGCGATGCCGGCAGCGGCATTCGCACAGTCAGCGCGTCTACGCCCATCTGGCCAAGTGCATGGCTCGACGTGTCGCCGCCGGCGATGACCACGCGCAGTAGCTTCTCTTGAAGCGTCAGTTCGCGGAGAACCTCGCCAAGGCCGTAGCCGAGCTTATGGCGGGCGCCTTCCCGGAGATCGATTTCTGCACCGCGGTCGGCCGCAGGCCCGAGCGCGGTGTAGAGGACGACGCTGCGCCCGGCCCGTAGGCTGGAGCGGCCGGTTGCCACCGCGCGCGCAATCGCGTCGTTCGAAGCCTCAGAAACCAGTTGGACTGGGTCGAGCTCGATCCCGTCGAAGCCGTCGGCCAGAGCATGACGGATCTGTCGTTCCGTCGTCGGCGAGCAGCTCCCCGAGACCACGGCGATCCTGTCGGCAGCGCCCGGCGGCGAAAAGGCGGATTTGGTATCCACGATCCGGTTCGATGCCCATTCGACCAGCAAGGCATATTCGATGCCTGAAGAGCCGACGACGAAATAACCGCCCGGCTTGCGAGCGCGCCAAATCTCCTTGCCGGCAAGTGCCTGGGTTTCCAGGCTATCGACATCGACAAGCACGATACCTGAGCCATTCTCCACAAGCCGGTCGAATGCTTTCGACCGCGACGCGGACTGCAGCGTCGCCAGGTCGACCAGGCCCGAGGCGAGGCTGGTCTGGCGCGACAGATGGATCAGCAGGTCGGATTCGTCCATCGGCGTGGTCGGATGGCGGCTCATCACGGGATGGCGGTCGATGCGGAAATATTTTTCGCGATAGGCCGCGAACAGATGACCGAAGGCGGTGTAGCGCTTCAGCTGCGGCGCGCCGACCACCAGCGGCACGCCGTCTTGCCGGAAAACCGAGCGGCCAATTTCGATCGCCCGGCCGATGCTGCCGATTGCCGGGCTGGAATCGAAGGTCGAGCAGACCTTGTAGTGGCAGATCTCGGCGTTGACGGTCTTCAGCCAGGCGAAGGCATCTCGCAGATGCGTGTCCATCCACTGCGGCGTCTCGCTGCGGCTGGTGCCGGCCAGCCCAAGGGCGCGGCAATGCGCAAATTGCGAAAGCAGCGCTTCGTCCGGCTGGCGCATGAACAGGACGGTCGGCACGCCGCCGAGCTCGAGCGCCTCCATAACGTCGGTCGAGCCGGTCAGGTCGTCGCCATAGTAACTCAGAAGCAGGTTTTGCATGGCGTCAGGCCGCCTCGCCGCCGCCGAACTTCTCGATCGACCGCGCCAGCTCGACATGGCTCAAGGCATAATCCGCCAACGAAATGTCCTGGACCGCCGCCTGCCAGGCCTGCTGCACGGCGCGCACGCCGGCGCCCGGCCCGTCCGGGTGGCTGACGATGCCACCGCCGCAGAGATAGAGAAGATCGACCGTCCGGCCGGTTCGCTGGAAGGTTTCAGGCGCCTGCCCGCCCCACTGGCCGGAGCCGGCGACCGGCAATGCGCAATCGGCCGGCGAAAAGATCGGCGTGGTCACCGCCTTGAAGGATTCGACGAAGGACCAGTCGGGTTCCCAGTATTTTGAGGCGATGCCGTTGATCTGGAACTGGTCGACGCCGAGCAGACGCCAGAACTGCTGCCAGACCTTGAAATCCATGCCAAGGCCGGGATGACGGGTGAGAATGTCCCAGCCATTGCGGTGGGCATGGAGCACAAGGCTGGAGCGTTTTCGAAGGTAAGCCATGCCGCCGAAACCGATCGAATTGATATTGACCACCGCGCAATTGCCGCCGGCCTTTGCCACCAGATCGTGGTTTCGCATCATCTCGTCGGGATCGGCATGTGAAATGCCGAAGGCATACATGACCTTCTTACCGGTCTTCTGCTCGTGATCGAGGATCAGCGGCATGATTGCCCTCACCCGCTCCGACAGCGGCGAATAGGCCGGGCTCATCAGCTTCTCGTCGTCCTTGATGAAGTCGACGCCGGCCGCAATCAGCTCTTGCACCATTGCGGCCGTCTCGGGCGGGCGGAGCCCCAGCGCCGGCTTGACGATGGTCCCGATGATCGGACGATCCGCGACACCGGTCAGCCTGCGGCTGCCCGTGACGCCGAATTGCGGGCCCGGATGCGCGCGCCGGTACTCCTCTGGTAGCCTCATGTCGACGACCCGGATACCGGACAGGCCCTTGATCGAAAAGGTGCCGCCGATGGTGATGGTCATCAACGCCGACAGGTCGGTACCGATGGCGTCCAGCGGAAACGCGATGTCGACGTCGGCGCGCTTGACCGGGCCGTTGCGCGCTTCGGGACCGGTTTCGGGAAGAGACGGCCGATCCGCATCCGGCAGATGCCGTATCGCCAGGACTCGCGCTGCGACCCTGGCCTTGAGCTCTTCGGTCTCGCCGGCCAGCGCGACGAAGGTTCCGGTCGACTGGTCGCTTGCGATCTTGGCCGCCAGCGCCTCGATATTGCCCGGCGTTTCGATGCGATAGGTGAGAACAATCATATTCGCGCGGCCTGCCGGGTGGTTCGAAAAAGGTTCCTTGGCCCTTGAAATCTGGTATAATGAGTACATAAGCTTTGCAAGCCCTATCCGGCTTGGCGGTAAGGGCGAGCCGGCAGCAGGCGTTCCGGAATTCACGGCGGAAATGCTAGATAGGGGCCGGTCAAAGGAGTGATTCGCGACGATGAACCGTTCGGAGCCGATCGTCCGGCGCAAGCTTTCCGACGAAGTATTCTTGAGACTGAAGCGCCTGATCACCAGCGGCGAATTGCTGCCGGGTGACGACATGCCGTCGGAGCGCGAATTGATGGAGCGCTTCGAGGTCGGCAGGCCGGCGATCCGCGAGGCAATGCAGGCGTTGAGCAATATGGGCCTCGTCGCGATCTCGCATGGCGAGCGGGCGAAAGTGCTGCAGCTGACCGCCAAGTCGATCATCAAACAGGTCGACGGCGCCGCCAAGATCATCCTGTCGTCGTCGAAGGACACGCTGGAGCACCTCAAGAACGCGCGTATCTTCTTCGAGCGCGGCATGGTCAGGGAAGCCGCAGAGAAGGCAACCGCCGAGGACGTGCAGCGGTTGCGCGCAACGGTTGCCGAGCAGCGCAGCCATCGTGGCGACTCGGAAGCCTTTATATCCGCCGACATGAAATTCCACACCCAGATCGCGGCAATATCCGGCAACCCGATCTATGTCGCCGTCAGCGAGGCAATGCTTGGCTGGCTAAAGGAATACCACACCGAAATGCTGATCTGGACCGGCAAGGAAAAGTTCACGCTGACCGAGCACGAAGAGATCATCGGACGCATCGAGGCCAAGGATGCGGATGGCGCCGAGAAGGCGATGATCAAGCACCTCGAACGCTCGCGTGCGCTTTACGTGATGAACTCCGGCAGCTGAAAATCAAGAGCAAGGTCCCGACCGCAGCGGCCGGCACCTTGCTCTCGGCCTACTGACTGACCACAGATCAGCCTGAGCCTGGACCGACGCAGTTTTCTATTGCGTCTGAATCCGATGTATGTGCCGCGTGTTTTCATTCAACGATTTCAGCATTTGCATCTTCCCAGCCATGGATTTCCGCGGCCCGCTTTCGTCAGCAAGCCCGCATAGGCCCTCCTGGAGGCGCCGCGCTTGTTCTGGGATTGGCAATTCTTGCAAAGACTATGCTAGGCTTGCCATCCGAGAACGATACTGGAGTACCGCAATGGCTGACAGGGGCCTCCACGTTGTGATCTGGCTGCCGTCGAATTTCTATTCGGCCGTCGTCTCGACGCTCGTGGAAATGTTTCAGCTTGTGAATGACGTCTGCCGTTCGCAGGTTCTCTCCTGTGAGTTCGTTTCAAGGAGCGCGCCGTCGGCATCGAGCACCGGAATTTCCTTCCCGACAAAGGCTCAACCATCCCGGAAAATGGATGTCCTGATTCTCATTGCCATGCCGGGTGTCGAGATTCCGGAGCTTCTGCGCTCGCTCGACGAGGAGAGTGAGCATTCAAAACCGCTGATCGCGCTCGCGCAGCAGCAGGACGCAATCATCGCAGCACATTGCGGCGCGTGTTATCTGCTCGCCACTTCGGGATTGTTGGACGGCAAGCGCGCAACGATATCCTGGTGGCTGAAGAACGAGGCAAGCCGCCGGTTTCCGCAAGTGCGATGGGACGCTTCCCGCCTGCTCATTCGCCAGGACCGCCTTTACACATGTGGAGGCGGGTTTTCCGGACTCGAACTCGCCAGGGCTTTGCTGATCGATCTGGGCTTCGAGAAGGAAGAGCGGATCATTCGAAAACTTCTGGTTCTTCCTCCGCCGCGCAAATTCCAGAGTCCCTACGAATTTCTTCTCGACAAAATTTCGAACGACGCCAGCCCATTCGAGAACAAGCTGCGCGAGCTCTCGAACGACAAGATGTCAGAAATCGATTTGAAATTTCTTGCAACCGAATTGGCAATGTCTTCGCGAACCCTGTCTCGCAGGTTTTTCGACGAGCTCCAGACAACGCCGGGAAAATGGATCCAGGAAAGGCGGCTGGAGTTGGCAAGGTCCATGCTTGAGGAAACGAAACTGAGCGTCTCAGAAATCTGCTATCGGGTGGGATATCAGGACGTCGCTTCGTTCAGCCGTCTTTTTTCCAAGACAACTGGAATGGCACCAGGCGAGTTTCGAAAGCAAGTCCGGTGACAAGTCGGCAGCGGAAGTGCTGCGGCTACGGGCAACCGCTGCGGAACTGCGGCGATTCATGAACCCCGGCGTGACTTCAGCCAATCCGGACGATTGCGTAGGGCGTCATGACAAGACGGTCTCGGCCCGACGCGTCGCGCTGAATCTGGCGTGACGTTCGTCCATCCCAGATATTCAGAAAACCCTGATCGGAACCGAGCCCGGAAACATCGACTGGAAGGTCGTCCGGAGTAAGGTTCGCCAGCCAGACGATGATCTTGCCTGTCTGGGAGTGGCCGGCCAGTGCCAGCACCCGCGTCTCATCGGTCGTTGTCGCCGCCACATGCGCATGGCCGGCCAGATCGCAAAGTCCTTTCACCGCGTGGAAAATCGGCCGGGGTGTACCTTCTTTGACAGGTTCGCCCGACGAGGCCAGCACGCCGAGTGGTCCGGTGAAGCTGCAGAGCGTCAGCATTTCGAGCCCGGCCGGCGCGACGCGCGCCGCATAGCCGATCGTCCATGCGGCCCCGAACAGCCCGGCATGGCGAGGGTCGCGGTCGGCCATGGCAATGCGCTGATTGTCGGGATTGGCCTTGGTCGCGCCGCCATAAGGGTTCTGGCGCATGGCAATGGTCGACGGCCCGACCCGATAAGGTATTGTTCCGAAGATCGTTCGTACTGACGCCGTGATGAAAGGCAATGCTTCCAGCGATTGCATGACGCTGAGATCGTCGGCGGCGTGCACGATCGGGCAGGTGCAATGCGTGACGAAATCGAGCGGGTCGGCCGGCACACGCTTGCGATTGAGTTCGGTGAAATAGCTGAACATGCCGCCGCCGAGGCGGCTGTCGGGAAAGGAGCGCCGCGCCGCGGCGTAGACGTCTTCGAGCGGCGGGCAGTGCGGCCACGCGCTGCCCGGTGGCGTCGACTGCCGGTCGACCGAAGGCGAGACGGCAATGGCCGAAAGCTTGAGCCCGGCCTGGCGCACCCTGTCGGCGACGCCTGAAAGCTCGGCGTCGAGATCGCCGTCGCCGGCAATGACACATTCGAGCGTTGTCCGGACCGGATAGGCGGCGGCGAGCCGGGCGTAGGATCGCAAGGCGTCGAGCCCATGGCCACGCGTCGGGTCGTAGTGGAACATCAATTGCTGCGGACCAAGCTCGCACAGCATCGGCAGCTTGCCCAGCGCCGCCTCGACCTCATCCGGGTAGATGATCACGCCAACATCCGGCAGCGCCGGTCCGGCTTGGCCGAGCGTGACGCGAACTGGGTCCGCGATTGCCGCAGCGGCCGGCACTTTCCCGCGACCCTCTATCCGCAAACTAGTGGTCTGGCGGAAGGTCTTGCCGGCAGGCAGCACATAGGGCCATGGCAGCGCGAGCGGCCGGACATAGGTCTTGTAGGAGGCATCCGACCAGTTGCGCTGGTCCTCCATCTCGAACGTGTCGCCTTGCATCCGGCATTCGGCGGTGACGCCCGGCCGGATCTCATGGGTGATCGCCCGCAGATCCTTGAAAGGCTGCCAGGCATCGATCAGCTCTGGAAGCCGCGTCGCGACCACGCTGCCATCGGTATGCTCGACCGTGACCGGGCTGCCGGCCAGCCCGGCAATTGGATGCAGGATGCAGAAGCCGCAGCGATTGGTCTCGAAATCGTTGTCGGGAAGAGCGCTCACGTCGAAGATCAGCTGGCCATCGGCCGAGCCCTTGATGGTCGCACGGAAGTCGAGCCGGCTTCCCTCTGGTCCGAAACAACCTGCCGAATAGCTGACGAAGAAAGCGTCATCGCCCTGGTCGATGATTAAATCGGTGAGCGCCGGCTCGTAGGTGCCCCAGTCGCGATCCCTGACGATGAAGGCGACGGCGCGCAGAACCTCGGTGCCGCCATGCCGGATGGTGCGCAGATTGCCGTTGACGAAGTCCGCCGTCAGCGCGCCGGCGCGCAGCTTGACCGGTTCGGCTTCAACGGCACGTGTGCCGTAGAGGAGGAAGGCGTCGGCTGTCATTTCAGCAAGGCGTCGAGTTGCACCGGCTCCCGGCTTGCGGCGCCAGCGTACGCAGCCTCGACCAGCGCTAGTGTCTTGAGGTTGTCCGCGCCCGAGGTCGCGGGCTCGGTTCCCTTGGTCAGGCAGTCGACCCAATGCTTTTGAATGGCGACGACGCTTTCCTGGATGTTGTACCACGGCCGTGATGCCCAGGCCAGCAGCGGCGGCGAGACGTCGCTCACAGCTGTCCCGCTCCTGCCGGTGACGGTGAGGCGGTAGCCCTGCGCCAGCCGGATCGTGCCGTCGCTGCCGTCGATCTCGATCAGCGTCTCGGGGAACGGCTCTGTCGCGAGCCTGCTGGCGTAGCTGCAGTCGACCACGGAAGTGGCTCCGCCCGTGTGGTCCATCAGCATCGTCGCAACGTCCTCCCCGGCAATGCCTGGATTGATGCGCGCCGTTCGCGCAGTGACGGTCGAGACGTCGCCCAGCAGGAAGCGGGCTATGTCGAGGATGTGGATACCCAGATCCTCGATGATGAAGCGCTTTCCCGTCGCCAGATAAGGCTGGCCGGAAAACACGTCATAGGCAGAGCGGAACGAGATCCGTCCGAAAAAGGGGGTGCCGATTTCGCCGCTGTCGAGCACGGTACGCACCGCCTGGATCGGCGACTGCCAGCGAAAATTCTCATGCACCATCAGCGGCACGCCGGCGTCAGCACAGGCCTTTACCATCGCCTTGGCGTCGGCAAGCGTCGGCGCAAACGGTTTTTGGCAGATTGCCGGAACGCCGTGCTGCGCCGCCATCTCCACGAGCATTCTGTGGCTTGGTGCCGTGGTGGCGATGTCGACGAAATCCAGCCTTTCGCCGGCAAACAGCGCTGCCGCGTCGGTATAGCGCCGTGCGACCCCGAACTGGTCGCCAATGATCCGTAGCCGGTCCGGATCGCGGTCGCAGATGGCGGTGATCGAGGCGCCCTCTATATCGCGCCAGGCATGCATCTGGTTGATGGCAAAGAAGCCGCAGCCGATCAGCGCTCCACGCAGTTCCGCCATGTCAGCCGGCCTTTGCCATCTGCATCAGCGTGACACGGCTCTGCAGCCGGCGCTGTGCCTGGTCGACGACGACGGCGACGATGATGACGAGGCCCTTGATCACCATCTGCCAGAACGAACTCACTCCCATCATCACCAGCCCGTCCGAAAGAATGCCGATTACGAAGGCGCCGACAATGGTGCCGCCGATCGTGCCGCGACCGCCCGACATCGAGGTGCCGCCGAGCACCGCCGCGGCAATGGCGTTGAGCTCGAAGCTCTCTCCGGTCGCCGGATGCGACGCCATCAGCTCCGACGAGATGATCAGCCCGACGATCGCCGCGCAGAAGCCGGAGAACATGTAGACGAACATCTTCACCATATTGACGCGGACGCCCGAAATCCGCGCCGCCCGTTCATTGCCACCAACCGCGAAGATGTGGCGGCCGAGCGGGGTGTATTTGGCGAGATAGGCCGCCCCTAGCGCAACGACGAGCAAAATCCAGAGCGCGACCGGCAGGCCGAGCAACCGGCCGGCGCCGAGAAAGCCGAATCCGGTGGTGCCGAGCTCCGGCTTGCCGACGAGATTGGGGAAAGTACGGCCGTCGGACGACAGCAGCGCCAGGCCGCGCGCGACATAGAGCACGCCGAGCGTGGCGATGAACGGCGCAACGTTGAGCCTGGTGATCAGCAAGCCGTTGACGGCGCCGATCAATATGCCGACGGCAAGCGTGATCAGCGCGATCTCGAAGACGTTGAAATAGATGGTATAGCCGACCTGCAGGTCGATGCCGTTGAGCACGAGATAGCCGGCCACCATGCCGCACAGGCCGACGATCGAGCCGACCGACAGGTCGATGCCGCCGGTGATGATGACGAAGGTCATGCCCATTGCGAGGAATGCGTTCAGCGCCACATGCTTCGACATCAGGATAAGATTGGCGGCCGATAGGAAATTGGGGGCGGCTATCGAGAAGAATAACAGCACGGCGATCAGCGCGATGAACGTCCTCGCCTTCATCAGCGTCAGCAGGACCGAGCCGCCCGACATGGAGTTGACCGCCGCCTTGGCTGGGATGTCAGTCATGCGTCTTGCTCTCCGTGCGGGACCGGTCCGTGGCCGAAGGCGGAGGCAGCGACGAGTGCGGCCTCCGTCGCCTCGGCGCGGTCGAACATGCCGGTCAGTTTTCCATTGCTCATCACCGCGATGCGGTCGGACAACGCCATCACTTCGTCGAGATCGGAGGTGGCAAACAGAATCCCCAGGCCGTCGCGCGACAGCTTGCGCATGGTGCGGAACACGTCGGCCTTGGCGCCGACGTCGATGCCGCGGCTGGGCTCGTCCATCAACAGCACCTTCGGCCCGGTGAGCAGCGCCTTGCCGATCACCACCTTCTGCTGGTTGCCGCCTGACAGCGACGAGACTTCCTGCGCCGGATCGGCGACCTTGATCGCCAGTTCGCGCACCGTCCGGGCCACCGCCTGTCTTTCGGCGGCACCACGAATGTGGAACAGGCGCACGAACCGCGACAGGCTGGCCAGCGTCAGATTGCTGGCGACGGAGAGGATTGACACCAGCCCTTCGCGCTGGCGGTCTTCGGGGATCAGCGCCAGGCCGCGCCGGATGCGCCGCGTCGTGTCGCGCTCGTGCACTTTCTTGCCGGCAATGAATATCGTGCCCGTCGAATGGCCGTGGCGGCCCATGATGCAGTCGAACAGCTCGCTGCGTCCGGCGCCCATCAGGCCATAGATGCCGAGAATTTCGCCGGCGCGCAGCGATAGCGAGACGTGATCGACCGCAAGCCCGCCGGTGACGCGCGGCAGGCAGATGTCCTCGGCGCGGAATATTTCCTCGCCCGGCACATGGCCGTCGGCCTTGGCGAAGTCCTTGGCGTCCGAGCCGATCATCTGCCGCACGATCCACTGGGTGTCGACGTCTTTCATCTCCGCCTGGCCGGTGATGCGCCCGTCGCGCAGCACCGTAATGGTGTCGCCGATGCGGATCAGCTCCTCGAGCCGGTGCGAGATGTAGACGATTGCCACGCCGCGTGCCTTGAGGTCGGCAATCACCTTGAACAGGATCTCGACTTCCGCCGCGCTGAGCGCCGAGGTCGGTTCATCCATGATCAGGATGCGCGCATCGAGCGAAACCGCCTTGGCGATCTCGACCAACTGCTGCTGGCCGATGCGCAGATCCTCGACCAGCATGTCGGGCCGGATGCCGGCTTCCAGGCGTTCAAGGAACTCCGCCGCGCGGCGCTCCTGCTCCTTGCGGTCGATCTTGCGGAAGCGGTTGGTGATCTCGCGGGTGGCGAAAATATTTTCGGCGACAGTCAGATTGCCGAACAGATTCAGCTCCTGGAAAACCATGCCGATGCCGCGGCTCACGGCATCACCGGAAGACGAGAATGAAACCTCCTCGCCGTCCAGCAGGATGCGCCCGAGCGTCGGTTGCTCGACGCCGGCGATGATCTTCATCAGCGTCGATTTGCCGGCTCCGTTTTCGCCGACCAGCACGTTGACCGCGCCTTTGCGCACTTCGAAATTCGCCCGCTTGACCGCGACGGTGCCGGAATAGACTTTCGAGACGTCCTCCAGCTTCAGGATGACATCTTGATCGCCGCTCATGACTTCGGCCCGATCTTTGCCTCCGCCGGCGTCACCAGCGGCAGGTCCTGGCCACTGCCCGGCGTATAGGCGCCAAGTACCTCGACGCTGCGGCCCTCGAGTGCCTCGCGCGGCAGCTTGGAAAGCACGGTCTTGTCGGCATAGGCGTTGAAAGCCTTGCCGAACTGGGCGAAGTCGATCTGGTTGGTGAAATCGTTGAACTGGATGAAGTCGAGGCTGTCGCGCAGCGCGGTTCCGCGCATGGCGGGTCCGATCTGCACCCGCGCGTCCGCCTTGCCGTCGCCGTCGGCATCGACGTCCATCGTCGCCGCGCGTGACTGTGTGTTGGCTGCCACGACCTTGCCCTCGAGCCGAACGGCGAAGGTCCATGGCGAATTCGCCTGCTTCTTCGGGTTGCCGTATTTGGCGCCGGCAGCGGCGGGATCGGTCTTGGCCAAGGTGTGAACCTCGGCAAACGGCCCGGCCTTCTGCTGCAGATAGGGTATGACTTTCGCCGCCCAGATGTCCGCGACCATCTTGTCGGGATCGAATGCGGAGCCAGTGCCGCCGTTTTCCGCCGACGGCGTCGGCAGGATCTTGCAGGCGGTCAGGCTGCCTATTGCTGCGAGGAACAACGCGACAAAGATCGGCCGGGTCAGCGTGTTGAACATGTCGGCTCGTTCGGCATGGCGGTCAGGAGCACCCAGAGAAATGGAGGCAAGGGCGAAATGGAAGCAAGGGACGAACCGGAGGCTCGTCCCTTGCTGCTTGATGTTACGCCGGCTCAGTTGGTGAGCGCGAACGTCTCCAGCTTGGCGGCATTGTCGCCATTGACCAGGACGCAGTCCATCAGCTGCTTTTCCTCAGCCGGGGACTTCTTGTTCTTGATGAAGTCGTTGGCCTGCTCGACCGCCATCTGCGCCTGCGCGAAGGCCGGCTGCAGGACTGTCGCCTTGATGCCGCCGGAGGTGATCGAGTCGCGCACGTCGTTCGACCCGTCGAAGCCGACGACGATGACGTCCTTGCGGCCGGCAGCGGCAAGTGCCGCATGAGCGCCCATCGCCATCGTGTCGTTGCCGGAGATCACGCCCTTGATATCGGGATTGGCCTGGAGGATCGATTCCATCTTTGAATAGGCCTCGGTCTGGCTCCAATTGGCCGACTGCTGCGCCACCATCTTCAGGTCCGGATAGTCGTCGATGACGTCGTGGTAACCCTTGGAGCGGATGCCGGCATTGGTGTCGGATTCCTTGCCGACGAGCTCGACGAAATTACCCTTCTCGCCCATCAGCTTGACGAATTCCTGCGCGCCGAGCTGGGCGCCCTGATAATTGTTGGAGACGATCTGCGCGACGGCAACGCCGGTGGCATTGATCTCGCGATCGATCAGGAAGGAAGGAACGCCTGCGTCCTTGGCCTTCTGCACCGCGGCGACGGTGGCGTCGGCGCCGGCATTGTCGAGGATGATCGCCTTGGCGCCGCGGCCAATCGCCGTGTCGATCAATTCGGACTGCTTGTTGGCGTCGTCGTCATGGACGAGCACCAACGCCTCGTACCCGAGTTCCTTGGCCTTCGCCTCCGCGCCGACAGCTTCCGCCTTGAAGAACGGATTGTCATGCGAGGGCGTGATGATGGCGATCAAATCCGCCGCATAGGCGGGTGCGGCGGTGCCAAGCGCCAGCATGCCGGCAAAAGCCGCAAGCGTCATTCTGCGTGTCAGTTTCATGTATTCCTCCCGTTGAAAATCCGTGCCTTATCCCAAGGCTATATGCATTCGATTTCGTTAGCCGGCCGTAGGCGGCGGGTCGCGTCAGATTCACAAGCCCTTGGCCGGCTTCACCTCGACGGATCGCTCCCCCTATCCTCCACTCATCCAGCGCCTGATCCTGCTGCGAAGCTTGACGGTCCGATCCATCGAACAGCTAAGCCAACTGGTATAATGAGTCAATGACAATTTCAGGTGACATGTTCCGGAGAACGCGTTGCTGCCCTCAAGTGATGCGCTGAATGCTCGCGGCAATCTCCTCCGGCTCGAACACCCGCCTCCAGTCGTCGCGCATCAGCACCGGCTTGCCGAACTCTATCGCCTTGTTGCAGGCGTCGGAGAACACGCCTTTGGTCTCGCCGAAGATGACGGCGCCAAGCACGTTCATATGACCAAGCAGGAAGTCGAGCGCCGCCTGCTTGTCGACCCCGCGCGCCACCACCTCGTCAACGGCCTCCTTCATGACGACGAGCAGCGAGGCGCATACCGTTTCCGAAAGGCCGGGCTCGAGCAGCGCCATCTGATCGACGGTGACGCGATGCGAGCGCATGACCGGGGCCCAGATGATCTTGGCGATCGCCTCACCCTTGGCGAAATCCTCCTCCGGTCCCTGCATCAAGGCGCTGACCATGTGTTGCTTGGCCTTGACGCCGCCGAAATAGTCCTTCTTCGCCGCCATGTCGGTCTCGTCGTTGAAGATCGGCGGATGGCACGGGTGAGTGACGAAATACGTCAGGTCCGACCGCTTCGGCAAATGCCCGGCGAAAGGTGCCGCGGCGTCGAGCACGACGACCATCGTGCCTGATGCAAGCTTGCTCTCGATGTTCGCCGCGACCTTGCCGATATGCGTGTCCGGCACCGCCAGGATCACCACATCGGCGCCATCAAGCGCCTCATCGGCGCTGACGGCATCGATGCCGAGGCCCGACTTAAGCCGCTCGCGGCCGGCGTCGCTGACCTCGACATGGCGTATCGTATAGGGAGATCCGCGAAAATTGGTCGACAGACGGTAACCCATTTTGCCGCCCGCACCAAACAGCGCAATCGTTGTCATGTGTCCGTTACTCCTGAATTCCAACGACGGCCCTGCCGATCGTCATCCCATTGACTTGTATGCACATTGCCGCCGGTCGGCGGATTAGAGAACGCAGGGGAGCCGCCGCTCAAATGACGATGCCATGGACGATGTCTCGGGCGCCCGGATGTCCAGCACAGCGCAGCTACGCGGAGCATGCTACCTCAGGTACACATTATACCAGCATACCAAATTGGCAAGCGGCCATGGCACGGCTCTGACCACTTGTTTGGCCGTCGTTTACCTCCTGTTCAACGGCAAGGAGCGATCATCGCGCTGAACCGCCGATCGGCGGGATGATTCGCAGCCGACAAAGGCCCATGCTCGAAACGTCACTCTACAGCCCGGTCAAGGCCTTCCTGGAAGGCCTGGGTTTCATGGTCAAGGGCGAGATCGGCGGCTGCGATCTGCTGGCGCTGAGTGCCGACTCTCCACCGATCGTCGTCATCTGCGAGCTGAAGCTGAAGTTCAACCTCGAACTGGTCCTCCAGGGCGTCGACCGTATGGCGGCGAGCGACGAGGTCTGGCTAGCGGCATGCATGTCGGCCCGTGGCAAGGGCCGTGAGAGCGATGTGAGATACCGCAATCTCTGCCGTCGCCTCGGCTTTGGCCTGCTTGGCGTGCGACCGAACGGCGAAGTTCAGGTGCTGCTCAGCCCGACGGCATTGGCTCCGCGTCGGGATCCCCGGCGCCGCTCGAAGCTGATCGATGAACATCGGCGTCGGCAGGGCGATCCTGTCGCCGGCGGCGGCTCGCGTGCGCCGATCATGACCGCTTATCGCCAGCAGGCGCTGGCATGCGCCGCAGCCCTCGCCGATGGCCCAAAGCGGCCGCGTGACTTGAAGCCCAACCTGCCGAACGCGCCTAAGATCCTGCTGCACAATGTGTATCGCTGGTTCGCGCGCACCGATCGCGGGATCTACGAACTGACCGCTCAGGGCCGTGAGGCGTTGCAGCGCTGGCCGCAGCCCGATCGCAGCCACACCGCTGCCTGAGACAGGCAACGCCGGATTTCGCGCCCTGCTTTCCGCGACAATCACGGCTTTCGGCAAGACATCACCTCGCTCACGGAACCATATTTCGACACGATGGTTTTGTCGTCACCGAATTGATCGTCCGCTGAGCAAACGGAAGGAACGGCCATGCGCCTATCGACGACAATTGCCACACTTTCGGCACTGGCCCTTGCCTCGCCGGTCTATGCGCAATCCGTGGGACCAGAGCTTGCCCCTGTCCCGCCGACGGCCCCGCAAAGCCTGCCAGAGCAAGCCACGCCCGAAGGGACCACTCCCGACCAGGCTACACCTGACCAAGCCTTCTCCGCCCAGAATTTCACCGCAGTGACAATCGTGGCGATGGAGGATCTGCCTCCTGACATCAAGGCACAGGCGGAGGCCGTCGTCACCCAGACCAGCGCCGAGGATTTGCGCATCCTGCAAAGTTCGATCGACGCATCGCCGCAGGCGGCATCGGCGCTGGCGGCGAACGGGCTTAATTCCACGCAGGTCGTCGCAGCCAATATCGACGGCGACGGCACGCTGACGCTGATCATCCAGACGACGACGTGAGCGGCTGAAAGCGGACAAGCCGGCTCCGGCACGGAACCAAAGCCCGCTTGATCGCGGAGGACTGTCATGGCCGAGGCTGCAGTTCGCAACTTCACCATCAATTTCGGGCCACAACATCCCTCCGCTCACGGCGTCCTGCGGCTGGTGCTCGAACTCGACGGCGAGATCGTGGAACGCGCCGATCCCCATATCGGCCTGCTGCATCGCGGCACCGAAAAGCTCATCGAGTACAAGAACTACCTGCAGGCCTTGCCCTATTTCGACCGGCTCGACTACGTCGCGCCGATGAACCAGGAGCATGCATTCTGTCTCGCCGCCGAGAAGCTCCTCGAAATATCGGTTCCGAAACGCGGACAGCTCATCCGCGTGCTTTTCTGCGAAATAGGCCGGCTGTTATCGCACCTCCTCAACGTCACCACGCAAGCCATGGACATCGGCGCGCTGACGCCGCCGCTCTGGGGTTTCGCCGAGCGCGAGAAGCTGATGGTCTTTTATGAGCGCGCGTCCGGCGCCCGCATGCACGCGAATTATTTCAGGGTCGGCGGCGTGCATCAGGATCTGCCGCCGGAACTCCTAGACGACATCTGGAAGTTCTGTGATCCGTTCCTCAAGGTCTGCGACAATCTCGAAGAGCTGTTGACCGAGAACCGCATCTTCAAGCAGCGCAATGTCGATGTCGGGGTGATCGGCCTCGATGATGCCTGGGCCTGGGGCTTTTCCGGCGTGATGGTGCGCGGATCGGGCGCGTCCTGGGACCTGCGCAAGGCGCAGCCATACGAATGCTATTCGGAGATGGATTTCGATATCCCAGTCGGCAAGCATGGCGACTGCTACGACCGCTATCTCGTCCGCATGGAGGAAATGCGCCAGTCGGTCCGGATCATGCGGCAATGTCTGGAAAAGTTGCGCTCACCAGAAGGCCAGGGACCGGTCGCGATTCCGAGCCACAAGATCACGCCGCCGCCGCGTGCCACGATGAAGCGCTCGATGGAAGCGACGATCCACCACTTCAAACTTTATACCGAAGGCATTCGCGTGCCGAGCGGTGAAGTCTATGCCGCCGTCGAGGCGCCGAAGGGTGAATTCGGCGTCTACCTCGTGTCGGACGGGGGCAACGTTCCCTACCGATGCAAGATCCGCGCACCTTCCTTCGCCCACCTGCAAGCGATGGATTTCCTGTCCCGAGGCCATATGATCGCCGATGTTGCCGCGATCATCGGCTCGCTCGACATCGTGTTCGGAGAAATCGATCGCTAGTTTAGCCAGGTCGCAGGATCTTCCCCGATCGCAGGATCATTCGTCGTTAGTAGCCGCGCAGGCAGGCCTGGACGGCGCTCGACCACCGGTCAGACGAAGGCTCTCACCTGTGGCGGGCCAGCTCAAATTCTCACATCAAAGACGGACGCATGGCCGCGACAAGGCGCAGCCAAGCGTCGAGGAGTTTCACAATCTGCGCGGCCCGACGGCGCACGAGCCCTTCCAAGTTCGGAAGCGCTCTCCACGGCGCGGAAAGAACGCGTGTTCCGCCGTTCCTCGTACCGCCTCAATGCACGATCAAGCCCTTCATCCAGGCAACAAATCTGTTGCCGCGAACTATCCCGCGCACCCTGGCAGCGGCCCATCTCGCTTGCATCGTAGCGCCGACATGGCAATGGCAGACGATTTGGTGCAACTGCCGGTCGCTCAGTTCGAAGAAGCGCTTTGCCTCACCATAGGTATCATCGCTGAGGCCCATGGCACGCAGAACCGGATCCTCGAAGGCGACAGTGAGCGGCGTCCCAGCGCCACGCGATCTGTCGCGCGCTTCCCTGTTCATATATTCGGTGCCTGGAAGCGCCCCAAGGCATCGCGTCGGGTTTTGTTCGAGAAGTTCCGCCCAACGTTCAATCCGCTGGGTTCGAGTCATCGCCGGATACGCCGCGAAGGACTCAACTTCCGCGACGGCCTGCAGTTGGTCGAGTGTTTGATGTTTCATGGTCGGCTCCTGTCGACAGGTGAATTCGCCCACGCCTATATGAGCAATTATCGCGCCATGGAGCGCTGACAAGGCCGGACCGCCGCAACATGAGGCGTACGGATCACCTGCCCGGTGAAGCGGCGCTCGAATTCCGACGCGCCCCCGCCTGTGTTCGATGTCGACCCGTTAACCGAACCCGTTTCCGGACAGGAACTTTTGCGGAAGCTTGCCGTTTGGCTTTGCGTCCGCTTCGGCGGCTGCAATATCAATCTTGAAAGCAATTCCGTTGGACACGAAGCCTCAACGCGTCGAGCAAGACGTCGAGCCTGTAAATGAAACCCGGGAGCAACCGGCCCCGGTTCGAGAATCTCGTGAGCGATCGGCAGAGCCCCGGCAGGAAAAACCCGACGGGAATGCCTCGCAACGAAAGGCCGGTCTGCTCGGCTTTCTCAGGCGCCATCCCTATGCGGCCGCAGCCATCGCGCTTGCGCTGTTGCTCGTCGTGGCAGGCATCGCGATCTGGTGGCTGAACGCTCGCCAGTACGAATCGACCGACGACGCCTTCATAGATGCGCGCATAGTGACGATCGGTGCGCAAATAGCCGGCCGCATTACCGAGCTGGCGGTTACCGACAATCAGCACGTACAGGCGGGCGATGTCCTCCTGCGTATCGACGACAGCGACTATCAGGCAAACCTGAAGCAGGCCGACGCCGGCGTCGCCGCGGCCGAGGCCGAAATCGTCAATGTCGCCGCGCAGATCGAGGCTCAAAAAGCAAAGGTAAACGCTGCCCAGAGGCAGGTTGCACAGGCCAAGGCAGCGCTGGATTTCGCCAAGGCCGAGGATCAACGCAATCGCGAACTCCTGGCCAGGGGCACGGCAACGCAGCAGCAGGCGCAGCAGGCGGCATCGACGTTGCGTCAGGACCAGGCTGCGCTGGACAGCGCCGAGGCCAATGTCGCCTCGGCAAAAAGCCAGGTTTCGGTCTTGCAGGCACAGGCCAGGAGTGCCGAGGCGCAGCTCGAGCAGGCCAAGGCCAGCCAGGAGCAAGCCCGCACGACGCTGTCACGCACGACTATCACAGCACCCGCAGCCGGGCGGGCAACGAGCATTTCTGCGGCTAACGGCACCTACGCCCAACCTGGCCAGGTATTGATGATGTTCGTTCCCGACGAGGTCTGGGTGAAGGCCAATTTCAAGGAGACGCAGCTCGATCTGATGCGGCAGGGACAGCCGGTCGACATCGACATCGACGCCTACCCGGACAAGTCCTTCCATGGTCGCGTCGACAGTATTCAGGCCGGCAGCGGCACCGCCTTCAGCCTCCTGCCGGCCGAAAATGCCACCGGCAATTACGTCAAGGTGGTGCAGCGCGTGCCGGTCAAGATCGTCTTCGACAAGCCGCCGGATGTGCTTCTCGGGCCAGGCCTGTCGGTGGTGCCGACGGTCAAGGTGCGATGAGCGGCGAAACCGCCAGAAATCAGGGTGAAAGCCGATCCGCCGCCGGGACGCACAATCCCTGGCTTATCGCCGTCGTCGTCTCCATCGCCACTTTCATGCTGGTGCTCGACACCTCGATCGCCAATGTCGCCCTGCGCAACATCGCCGGCAGCCTGGCGGCCGGAATGGACGAAAGCACCTGGGTGATTACCACCTATCTCGTTGCCAACTCGGTGATCATCCCGGTCAGCGGCTGGCTGGCAAGCGTCATCGGCCGCAAGCGCTACTACATGCTCTGCGTTGCGACCTTTACCGTCGCGTCGCTGCTGTGCGGACTGGCGCCCAACCTGGAACTGCTCATCCTGTTCAGGGTCCTTCAGGGACTCGGCGGCGGCGGCATGGCGCCAAGCGAGCAATCGATCCTTGCCGATACCTTTCCGCCAGAAAAGCGCTCGCAGGCCTTCGCGCTTTACGGCATTGCCGTCATCGTGGCACCGACGGTCGGGCCGACGATCGGCGGCTGGCTGACCGACCATTTCTCCTGGCACTGGATCTTCTTCATCAACGTGCCGTTCGGCATCCTGTCGCTGGCCCTGGTGCAATGGCTGTTGGTCGAACCGGACGTACTCGAACGCGAACGCAAGGAACGGCTGAAAGGCGGCCTGAAGATCGACGGGATCGGGTTCGTCCTGGTAGCGACGGCATTGGGGTGCCTGGAGATTTTTCTCGACCGGGGCCAGCGCTACGATTGGTTCGCCTCGGATTTCATCACCACTTTCGCAGTGATTTCCGCGATCGCGTTCCTGCTGCTTATCCCATGGGAACTCAGTCGCAGCGATCCGGTCGTCGACATGCGCCTATTATTCACGCGCCAGTTCGGCACGGCGTTCCTGGTCATGATGGCGGTCGGTGCTATCCTGTTCAGCACCACCCAGATCGTGCCTCAGCTGCAGCAGACGACATTTGCCTACACCGCGACGCTCTCGGGCCTTTCGATGATGCCGGGCGGCATCGCCATGTTGATCTTGATGCCGGTGTCCGGATTTGTAGGCAGCATCGTGCAGCCCAAATATCTGATCATGATGGGCATGTCGGTGGTCGCAGTGGCCCTTTGGCATATGACCTCGCTTACTCCGGACGCCAGCTTCCGCTTCTTTGCCTTTGCCCGTGTTTTCCTGATGGTCGGGCTGCCGTTCCTGTTCATTCCCATCTCGACCGCGGCCTATGTCGGCCTGCCCCCGCAGAAGACCAACCAGGCATCTGCGCTGATCAACGTTGCACGCAATATCGGCGGCAGCATCGGCGTCTCGCTGTCCAACACCGTCATTGCGCAAAGCTCCCAGATCCATCAATCGAATCTGGTCGGCCACACCGTGCAGTCGTCGCCCGCCTATCAGCAGGCGCTTCGGCAGGCGACCGAGCATTTCGTCGCCCAGGGTTCGCCAATGGTCGAGGCGAAGCAGCAGGCGATCGCCTGGCTTGGTCAGTTGATCGCTCGCCAGGCCACGCTGCTCGCCTATGTCGATGTCTTCCGCTACTGCGCGGTGGCAACCGCCCTGCTCGTTCCGCTGGCGCTGCTGCTGCGGTCAAGCAAGTCAGGCGGCAGCCAGCCGAATCCGGAGATGGGCTGACCCGCAGGCGCGACGGTGTAGTTCCAAAAACGGGCAAGCCGGGAACCAGCCGACCCGTTGCGTTGTTCTGCGCCAAGAGGAGATGATTACGATGGCCACTATTCCCACACCCGAGCCAACACCGACCCCGGTGCCACCGCCTCCCATCCCCGATCCCAAGCCCGTGCGTGAGCCGGACCCCGACAGGCTCCCCGACGAAGATCCCGTTCCCAACCCGGATGAAAACGACATTCCACCGAAGCGGATGGCTGTTACCCGGCAAGTGCCATGATCGTTCTGCAGCGTGCACGGGCGATTGCTTGCGCCAGTGGCGCTGCCTGTCAGATTTCGAGCATGGCGTAGGGGCGGCCCGTCGGCTTGGCGACATGCATGGCAACGTTATAGACCGACGCCCCGCCCGGCGTACGGCCCTCGTAGGCGCCGCGATGCGCATGACCATGCACCACCGCACTGACCTGGAACCGGTCTATTGTTTCGGCCAGGCGTGACGAACCGAGAAATGGGAAGATCTCCAGCGGCTCGCCTTCGACCGTCTCGACGACAGGCGCGTAGTGCAGAACGACAAGCGTGCGTTTGGCGCGGACCTGCCGCATCGCGTTTTCAAGCCGCATCGCTTCGTTCACGCTTTCCGCCACCATCGACTTGATGGCCGGTTCGCCGAAGGAGCCGAGCATGCGCGATCCAAAACCGCCAACGAAACCCTTGACCCCGACGAACCCGACCTCGTGAATCTCCGTCGCCTCGCCATCGAGCAGATGAACGCCCGCCTGGCGCAGAATGTCGGTGACCTGCTCGACGGCGCCTGACTCATAGTCGTGGTTGCCAAGTACGGCGACGACCGGGATCGTGCAGGCACGCAGTTCCTCGGCAAGGATTTCGGCCTCCCGAGGCTTGCCGAGATTGGTAAGGTCGCCGGTCAGCACGAGAACCTGGGCTTCGCGCGACATCTCGCCGAAAAGATCGCGGTACGACGCCTGGTCCTCCTTGCCGACATGCAGATCGCCAATGGCGGCGATCTTGAGTGTGCCGCCGTTTTCCGCCTTTGCCGAAGCAGGTTTGAGTTCGTCAGCCATCGCTATATTCTCCTTCACCGCCGACGTCGGCAAAGCCCCATTCCTTGACGTCGATCTCATAGTCGGTTCGTGAAAGCATGCGCCCGCGGCAGATCCGCATCCGGGAAGGCGGCAGTTCGCGCTGTTTGGCCAGCCGGTCGAGCAATTCGTCGAGCAGCCACGCCGGCACACGGTCTCGCTCCGTCGGATAGATCCATCGGAAGTTCAAGAGATGCATCAGCAAGACTTCCCAATGGACTTCCATGTAGGAAAGCAGCCTTTGCCAATCGATCTGGTCGTGCGCCTTGAGGATGGTGTGCGCGACGTCGGCGCCATCGTGGCGGCGGCGGTCCTGGATGAAGCTTTTGGACCAGATAAGCTCGGTTGGGCCGATGATCCGCACCTGGCTGCCCAGCAATTCGCCCTGACGGGCGTGCTCCAGCCACAGGTCGTCGACGGGCATTGTGCCGTTCATCGAGGCGAAAATGACGTCGAAAAAATGCGTGCCCTTGAACACTTTGCCGAGCCACCGGTCGTCCTCGACCACGACGGCGTAACCGATCCGCTTGAAATGGGCGAGGATGCGCGGGCAGTCGCCGGCCTTGCAGAAAATATCGAGATCCTTGGTCAGGCGGGTGATCCCGGTATAGGCGCTTACGGCATAGGTGCCGGCGACGAGAAAGGGGATGCCGGTCGTGACAAGCTCGCGGATCGCCTCGATATAAAAGACCTCCGCTTCGGCATTGCGAGGCGTCGGGGCGGCTTTTGGATCGACCGACGGAACGGATGCCGGGATGGCGCTTTCCGGTGGGGGATTAATGATCATAGCTATGGCTCCTGGCCCGGCAGACCAGCAGCCGCCTGTATCTAATAGCCAAGCACGCCCGATGGTTCCCGCCGTTACGCGGCACTGCCGCTCCCGCCGCTGCATCAGGCGAACACATCGCCGTCGCAGGCCTTCGAAGCGGTCATGGCTGTCGCCGTCGCGGCAGTGATGAAAAGACATGCGACCGGTTATTTTGGCGTCAGGATCGCAGTGCAATCAGCCTCAAGCGCGTCGAGGCGGAGTAGGCCCGCTATCATCCTCAGGTCCGGAAAGGATTGGCTTCAACATGGTTCCGGAGCTGTCGGAGGCGCTGCGCACCCGGCGCAACAGCCATTTGAGCGCCCGTAGCCAAACCGACTCTGTTTTCCGTAACGGTGCAGGCGGCGTGGCGAAAAGGCCATTCTCCATTTTGTAGTTCCTCACAGTCTCAGTCCAAATCAGCGTTCTTCAACGAGCAAAGCTTGTGTTGGTTCCGCGTCGCCATCGGCGGGAGCACGGGCTGGACGGGGCGAGGCCATCATTGGCGGGTTCGAGCGGGCTAGCCTTCTGCAGGGAGATCAGCGCCTCGCGAGATCAGCCTCGGCGATCAAGTGGCGGAATTCAGCTACCAGCCGGCGGGATTCGGCTCGTATCCTGATGCGCCGGCTCTGGACACGACCCGCGAAGGCTGAAATTGTGATCGTATTTCCAGTTGCAAATTTGGTTGGGCTCGGCGGGGATGGCGCTGGTTTCTGAAGACATTGCCCGCCATCCGGCGCTGCGTCGCCATGTCCAGGCTCAGTCGCGGACGCTTCTCCAGACCTATGAAGCGAACCCGCGGCTGGCCTCCGTATTCGCCACCCAACAACGTTGGCTGATGGCCCATATCGGTCTTGCCTTGTATTTCAATCGAGAGCCGGACGATCATCGCAAGGGACTTACGTCCGCACGGTTCATGGACGACATCTGCCGGCATTCGGTGGCCAGCCGCAACACCGCCGACGCCTTCCTGAAGGAGATGCTGCATTACGGCTTCATCCGGCATCTGCCGATCAAATGTGGGCGCATCCGCCCCTTTGAGCCGACCGCGGGCACTCTGGAGACGGTTGCCGGCTGGGTCATGGCTCATCTCAGAACGCTGGACAGCCTGGACAGCCTGGACAGCGGATTTCGACTGGCTGCATTCGTCGCACAACCGGACATGCTCGCCAAACTGCAGCCGCTGGTGGCCGACGGCCTGCTTTCGTCGCATGCCGTGCGGGAGCCGAGACAGACCTTTTCCTTGTTCACCTGGCTCGACAATGGCGGCATCGTCATGGATTGGCTGATGTCCGGCGTCGACCCCGATCATGCCGACCTGGACCGAATCCCGACCGGTGTCGTCTCAATTGGAGATTTCGCGAACTGGCTCAAGCTTTCCCGCACCCACCTGTCACGCAAATTGCGCGATGCCGAAGAACTCGGCAGCATCGGCTGGCTGGGCCAGCGCGGTCACTCGGTCATGTGGGTGTCGAGCGAGTTCTATCAGGAATACATGACCGCCCAGGCCATCAAGCTCGCCATCATCGATGCAGCCTTCGACAACTGTGTTGTAACTTCGCAAGCCAGCTGAACCGCGAGCCGACCGCCGTCGTGGCAGCCTTGGCGCCGCCGCGACGGAGATCTGGCATTTCAATCGATGTCGAACGACACGCCCTGCGCAAGCGGCAGCGCCTTGGAATAATTCACCGTATTGGTGGCGCGCCGCATATAGGCCTTCCAGGCATCGGAGCCGCTCTCGCGGCCGCCGCCGGTTTCCTTCTCGCCACCGAAGGCACCGCCGATCTCGGCCCCTGACGTGCCTATATTGACGTTGGCGATACCGCAGTCCGATCCGTCGACGCTAAGAAAGCGCTCGGATTCCTGCAGGTCGCGGGTAAAGATCGAGGATGACAGCCCCGCTCCCACCGCATTGTGTTCTTCTAGCACGGTGTCGAAGTCCGAATATTTCATCACATAGAGGATGGGCGCGAAGGTTTCCTCCGTCACCGGCGAAACCTGCCGCGGCATTTCGACCAGCGCCGGACGCACATAGTAGGCGTCGGGGTGACCGTTCTCGACCCGCATTCCGCCGGTTATCTTACCGC
Source organism: Mesorhizobium sp. M0018 (assembly GCF_040323955.1). Lineage (NCBI taxonomy): Bacteria > Pseudomonadati > Pseudomonadota > Alphaproteobacteria > Hyphomicrobiales > Phyllobacteriaceae > Mesorhizobium > Mesorhizobium sp. M0018. The sequence continues at coordinate 162,332 of NZ_JAMYVL010000001.1, forward strand.
CATGCGAAGCCGCCTCCTCCAGCGCCTTCTGCATATTCTCGTAGGCAGCCTTGTCGATCAGCGGGCCAACCAGAGCACTTGTCTCCAGCGGATTGCCGACCGAGACGCTCTCATAAGCCTTCTTCAGGCGCGGAACGAGCTGGTCATAGACGCTCTCATGCACGAACAGGCGCCTGAGCGTCGTGCAGCGCTGGCCGGCCGTGCCCATGGCGCCGAAGGCGATTGCGCGGAGCGCCATGTCCAGATCGGCCGTCGGGCAGACGATGCCGGCATTGTTGCCGCCGAGCTCCAGCACGGCACGGGCAAAGCGCTTCGCCAGCCGTGGGCCGACATCCCTGCCCATGCGCGTCGAGCCGGTGGCCGAGACCAGCGGCACCCTGGGATGATCGACCAGGATCTCGCCGACGGCGCGATCGCCGATCAGCACGGGCGCCAGTCCCTGCGGCGCGTCAGCACCGAAACGTTTCACCGCGCGTGCAAAAATCGCTTCGCAGGCGAGCGCCGTCAGCGGTGTCTTCTCCGACGGCTTCCACACCACCGCGTCGCCGCAGACCAGCGCAAGTGCTGCGTTCCACGACCACACCGCGACCGGAAAGTTGAAGGCCGAGATGACGCCTACGACACCGAGCGGATGCCAGGTCTCCATCATGCGATGGCCGGGACGCTCGGTGGCGATGGTCAGGCCGTACAATTGCCGGGAAAGACCGACGGCGAAATCGCAGATGTCGATCATCTCCTGCACTTCGCCAAGACCTTCGGATGGGATCTTGCCGACTTCGATCGATACCAACCGGCCAAGCTCGGCCTTGTGTGTGCGCAATTCCTCGCCGAGCAGCCGCACCAGTTCGCCACGCTTGGGAGCTGGCACCTGCCGCCACGCCAGGAAAGCTCTGTGGGCATTGTCGATGGTCGTTGCCGCATCGGCCGGCGAGATGGTCTTCAGCGCGGCGATCTGCTCGCCGGTCACCGGGCTGCGCACGATAAGATCGCCGCCCGTAAGCGCGCGCTCGGCAACGCCCAGTTTCGCCAGAAGCCCGGCCGTTTCCTTCGCAATCGTCATTTTCATCCCTTTCAGATTCCGTCGCTCATATGGCGTCGGTCCGAGCCTTGCGCCATACCCGCTCCCTGCCGGTCGGCACACCAGGCGCTGTCATGGCGTGGCATTACGCGTTTCAGGGAGAAATCGCCACCCCGGCATGGTCCAAGCCGGCGTCCGACTGTTGAACCAGCCAGATAGAGCGAATCAGTGTGCCGTCTTGGCGGTTTCCCGCACGGCGCTTTCTTTCATCAGCCGGTCGATATGCATGCGGATATGCGCTGCCTCGGCGGCCGTGTTGGCAAGCGCGATGGCGCGGTCGAAAGCGACGCGCGCCTCCTCGCCGCGGCCAAGCTGCATCAGCAGTCCGCCCTTGAGGCCGAAGAAATGGAAATAGCCGGAAAGCCTTCCCTCCAGCGGCTCGATCATGGCGAGTGCGGCTTCCGGTCCACGCACCTTGGAGACCGCGACGGCGCGGTTGAGCGTCACCACCGGCGACGGCTGCATCTGCTCGAGCAGGCCGTAGAGCAGGTCGATCTCGTTCCAGTCCGTGTCCTCGGGCTTTTCCGCCCGCGCATGCAGTGCGGCGATCGCCGCTTGCACCTGGTAGGGACCGGGCTTGCGATGGCGCAACGCCTTATCGACCAGCGCCAGGCCTTCATCGATCATCTTGCGGCTCCACAGGCTGCGGTCCTGGTCTTCGAGCAGCACGATCTCGCCGTTCTCGTCGAAGCGAGCCGGCGAGCGTGCATGCTGCAGCAGCAATAGCGCCGTCAGCCCCATGATCTCCGGCTCGGTCTGGAACAGCCTGAGCAGCAGCCGGGCCAGCCGGATCGCCTCTTCGCAAAGCGGCGCACGCGCCGAAGCCTCGCCGCTGTTGCTGGAATAGCCTTCGTTGAAGATCAGGTAGACCATGGCGGCGACGGCGGCGAGCCGTTCGGAGCGCTCGACCGCTCCCGGCGTCTCGAACGGCACCCCGGCGTCGGCGATACGCGCCTTGGCGCGCGTGATACGCTGCTCCATTGCGCTTTCACCGACGAGGAAGGCGCGGGCGATCTGCTTGACCGTCAGGCCGGAGACGATGCGCAACGCCACCGCGATCTGCTGTGTGGCCGGCAGGTCGGGATGGCAGCAGATAAACAGCAGCCGCAAAATATCGTCGCGGTAATGCGCCCCGTCCAGCCGCTCGGCGACGTCGCTCTCGGCATCCTCTAGATCGGAGATCTGGTCCTCCTCCGGCAGCGGCGCCTGCTTGGCGCGCTTGCGCACCGCATCGATGCCGCTGTTGCGGCCGACGAAGATCAGCCAGGCTGCCGGATCGCGCGGCGGACCGTTTTTCGGCCAGTTGTTCAGTGCCCTCAGGCAGGCGTCCTGGAATGCTTCCTCCGCCGCGTCGAGGTCGCGGAAGTAGCGCAGCAATGCCCCCATCGCCTGCGGGCGAGCGGTGCTGATTGCCGTGCTGATCCAGGCGAGTTCGGTCATGCGGAAACCTTGGCGGGATTGAACAGCGAGACCGGCCGGATTTCGTAGGAGCCGCCGCTCGGGTTGACCTCGGAAAGCTCGCGCGCGAAGTCGACGGCCTCATCGAGGTCGGCGCATTCGAGCGTGTAAAAGCCGAGGAACTGTTCCTTGGTTTCGGCAAACGGGCCGTCGATGACGATCGATTCGCCCTTGACCTTCCTCAGCGTCGTCGCCGCGGTCGTCGGCAAGAGCCGCGCCACCGGGCCAAGCCGGCCCGCCTGGGCATATTTTTCCTGCACACCCAGAAGTTTTTCCATGACGGCGTCGTCCTGCTCCTTGCTCCAGGAGCAGACGACGTCTTCGGAGGCATAGCAGAGGATCGCGTAGAGCATGGGTCGTCCTTTTCTCTTTCAAAGGACGAAACACTAGGGCCGATGCCGACATGGCGTCGACAAAAAAATACGCTCCGGTCCCGGCGTCATTCCCTCGCCTTCAGCCATCTCAAGACCAAGGCCTCCTCGTCGTCGAGCCCGGCGATCGAGCGCTTGCCTTGGTTGGCATCCGCCATTTCGTCCAGCAGCCGTCCTTCGGGCCAGGCGCGGAACACTTCCGGATGGATGTAGCATTGGCGACAAACCGCGCGCGTATTGCCGAGCCGCTCGGCAACCTTGTCGATGATATTGTTCATCACCCGCTTTTGCTGCGCCTGGCTTTCCGGACGTTCGGTTTGCGCAAACAGCGACGCCGCATGGATGGTGCCACCCCAGGTTCTGAAGTGCTTGGAGCTGAACTCCGCTCCGGCGTTCTCCCTGATATAGCGGTTGACGTCGTCTGAGCGCACCGGATGCCTGTTTCCGTCCTCGTCGAGATACTGGAACAGTTTTTGGCCCGGCAGGTCCTGCGCTCCACGCACGACCTTGGCAATCCGGCGATCGACAAGCTTCAATCTCCATTCCTTGCCGGATTTACCGATGAAGGCAAAACGCAGGCTCGAGCCCTTGATGTCGACATGGCGGTCGCGCAGCGTGGTCAGCCCAAAACTCTTGTTGTCGCGGGCATAGGCGGCATTGCCGACACGGATCATCGTGTTGTCGAGCAGCCAGACGATAGCCGCCACGACGCGTTCCAGCGGCAGGCCGTGACGGCGCAAATCGACGTCGATCTGCCGCCGCAGTTCGGGCAGGCTTTCGGCGAAGGCGATCAGGCTCGAATATTTGACGCCGTCACGCTCCTCCGCCCAGTGCGGGTGATAGCGGTATTGTTTGCGGCCGCGCTGGTCCCGACCGGTCGCCTGGATGTGACCGTCGGCATCCGGCGAGATCCACACATCGGTCCAGGCCGGTGGAATGGCGAGCGCCTTGATGCGTGCCAGCGCCTCCCCGTCGACAGTCCGCCCGTCGGGTCCTTTGTACGAGAACCCCTTGCCCGAACGCAGCCGGCGAATACCGGGTTCAGTGTCGGTGACATAGTTGAGCGAGGCCCGAACGGCCGAGGCTTGCGCGCCGTTCTCCAGCGCTCCGTTCTGCGGCACCCCGTTTTTTGGTGCAGCTTTCCTCACAGCCGATTGGCCAGACGACGACCCGGATTTGTCCAGCATGTCCTCTCCACGGAATTTCCGTAGATAAGCCGCTTGCCGGCTGCGGGTTCCAACGCCTCTTGATCTCTTGGTTCCAGAACAGCCTATCGACGTCGCCGTGCAACGAAGACGTGCGTCGTCACGCCTTTTCGAGCACGACCGGAATGACGTCGACCGCTTGCTCCCCGACCTGCCCGCCGGTGGTTTTCAGCACGCCGACGATCGGCGCCACATCGGAGTAATCGCGGCCGTAGCCGACCGTGATATGGTCGTTGCTTGCCCGCATGCCATTGGTCGGATCGAATTCCTGCCAGCCGGCATCGCGCCCGCACCACACCTTGACCCAGGCGTGCATGGCGTCGGCACCTTCGAGCCGCGGCTTCCCGCGCGGCGGGATGGTGCGCAGGAACCCGCTGACATAGCCCGCGGGAATACCGAGGCCGCGCAGGCCGGCGATCATGATGTGGGAAAAATCCTGGCAGACGCCGCGCTTCAGGCCGAAGGCGTCGCTGGCCCGCGTCTGCACGGTGGTCGCCTCGCCGTCATAGGTGAAATCGCGGTGAATGCGGTTGCACAGAGCCATGGCCGTGCCGACTGTCGAACTGCCGGCACTGCCTTTCGCATAGGCAGTGATTGCCGCGTCGATGCCGGCATGATCGCTGGCGGCCAGAAAGTGATGCGGCGAAGCCGGCGCCAGCGAGTGCACTGCGCCGAGTTCTTCCCTCAGCCGGCGTATGTCCGGCGATACGTCGAGCCCGGGTTCGGGCCGCGATACCGACACACGCGCGCTCATCCTGATGTCGAGCGCATCATGCGCGTCACGAAAGGCGATCGAGGTGACACTGTTGCCGAAAAAGTCGGAAAAGTCGGAACGTTCGCTGGGCGCCGGCACAAAAGACAGTGAAGCGGCGATGACGCGTTGCACGCCAGGGATGGTCGGCGGCAGCACGCGCACCTGATGGCGGCCACCGCCGGCCGCCGCATCATAGTCGTAACGCAGGTGAAGCCTGATGTCGTAGAGCATGCTGTCTCTACCCGAAATAGGCTTTGGCGAGGCTGTTGTAGAGCCCGCCGATTTCATTGGCGAGATCGCCGAGGGCGTTGGCCGTCATGTCCGAGGGCTCCTTGATGGCGATCGACGTGTTGAGCTGCAGGATTTCCTTGGCCGCCGGCGACATATGGCCTTCAGCGCCGACAGCGGGCAGCAGCGCGATTTCGGCCTTCAGCCGTTCGAGCTGGAAAAGGATTGAGCGCGGGTTGAGCGGATCGAGCGCCAGAAGGTCGACCACCGTGCGCCGTCCCGCTTGCACCGGATATTGCCGACGGTGGGTCATGACGCTGTCGCCGATCTCCAGCATCATGTCGAGCGCACCTTCCGGCGCCTGGGCTCTGGTCAGCCGGGCGAGCGTGCGGGCGATCTGGATGCCGCGTTCGAGCCTGCGGCCGATTTCCAGGAAACGCCAGCCGGCAAAGCGGTACATATTCTCGTGCAGCAGGCCGGAAAACCCGGCCAGCTTGCGCAGGATGACCGTCATTGCCCTTGTCGCGTCGTCGCCCGGCGCCACTGTCGCGGCAAATTGGTGGATGGTCTTCGATAGATCCTTCAATGCCAGCCAGCCATCGGGCGAGAAGCGGTCGCGGATCTGCCCGGCGCTGTAAACGGCGCTGTCCAGCGTGCCGATGAGCCCCAATGGGATTGCCGTCTCGACGTCGATGCCGAACGGCGCGAGATAGTCGCTGATATCGGCGAGCAGCGGCATCTCGGGATCGGATGTCTCGGCCAGCCGCACATGGTAGGCGCGCAGGATGCGCACCGTGTCTTCCGACCGCTCGATATAGCGGCCGAGCCATGTCAGGTTCTCAGCCGCGCGGCTGGGCAGGCTGCCCGGCAGGGTTCGGGTGAAGCTGTCGTGCTCCTGCGGCAGCAGCGTCTCGCGCTCGACCGGCCTGTCGCTGACCACCCAGACATCCGCCGCCTGGCCGCCGCGCTGCATGGCAATGGCCGTCGGGTCGAGCGAAAAGCCGACACGGGCAAAACCGCCCGGCATCACCGTCCAGCCTTCCGGCGTCCGCGCCAGATAGACGCGCAGGCTTGCCGGCCGCGGCTCCAGCCAGCCGCCGACATAGACAGGCGTGGTCGACAGCGTCACCGCTTCCTGGCCGACGAAGTCGCCGCCGTCCCGTTCGATCCTGGCGACCAGTTCGGCCCGTTCCTCGACCGACAGCGCTGACCCGAGCTTGGTCGAGCCGTCGTCCTCGAAGGCAAGCCGCGTCGACAGCGCCGGGCCGATCACCATGCTATCGATATTGGCGAGCACATGTTCACGCTCCGTCTCCTGCCCGCACCACCATGTCGCGACCGTCGGCAGCAGCAGTTCCTCGTTGCGCAGGGCGCGCGAAATCTTGGGCAGGAAGGCGAGCAGCGCGCGCGTCTCCATCAGGCCGGAGCCCAGTGCATTGACGGCCGAAACCGCCCCTTGCCGAACCGCCTCGACCAGCCCCGGCGTGCCGATCTGCGAGTCCGGCCGCAATTCAAGCGGATCGGCGAAGGCGGCGTCGAGCCGCCGCCACAAGACGCTCACCGGCATCAGCCCCGAAACCGTGCGCACCATCAGCCTGCCGCCGGAGACGGTCAGGTCCTCGCCCTCGAGCAGCATGATGCCGAGATAGCGGGCGATATAGGCATGTTCGTAATAGGTTTCGTTTAGCGGTCCCGGCGTCAGGATGGCGACACGGCCGCCGGCTTGCCTGGCCATGCCGATCAGCGCGTCGCGGAAGCGACGGAAGAAGCCGGCCAGGCGGTGCACATGCATTTCGCCGTAGATGTCGGACAGCGCCCTTGTGGTGGCGACGCGGTTTTCCAGCGCAAAGCCGGCGCCCGACGGCGCCTGTGTGCGGTCGCCAAGCACCCACCAGCGGCCGTCCGGGCCACGACCGAGCTCGAAGGCGCAGAAATGCAGGAAATGGCCGCTGGCCGGCCTGGTGCCGACGACCGGCCGCAAATATTCGGGGCTGGCCGCGATCAATCCGGCCGGCAGAATGCCTTTCTCGACCAGCCGGTTCGGACCGTAAATGTCGGCGATGGTCTCCTCGAACAGATCGGCGCGCTGGACCAGGCCGGCGCTGATACCAGCCCATTCCTGCTCCTCGATCAGCAGCGGCACATGCGCCAGCGGCCATTCGCGCTCGTTGGCGCCGGCCTTGTCGTAGACGCGGTAGTAGACGCCGGCGTCGCGCAGGTACTGGTCGGCGCGGGCGAAGCGCTGGGCAAGCTTTTCCGGCCCCAGGTCCTCCAGCGCCTCGATGAAGTGCCGCCAGGCCGGCCGCGGATTGCCCGACGCATCGACCATCTCGTCGACGACGCCGTCGATCGGCTGATAGTGCTCCAGCAGACTGTGGGTCTGCGGCTTGCTGCGCAGCCTTTTGTGATTCCCCTTCGCCATGGCTGATCAGAGTCTTTGCGGCCGCCGAAGGTCAAGGGTCATCGGGAAATCTTCAGAGGCTTCTTCGTTGCGCAGCACATAGCTGGACGGCGTATGGCCACGCGGCTCGAAGCGAGCGAGCCGCCGCGCCTCCGCTTCGTTGCCATTGACCGGGAAGGTGTCATAGCTGCGCCCGCCGGGATGTGCGACATGGTAGACGCAGCCGCCGATTGCGCGGCCCGACCAGCGGTCATAGATGTCGAAGACCAGCGGGGTGTTGACCGGCAGCGCCGGATGCAGGCCGGACGCCGGCTGCCAGGCCTTGAAGCGCACGCCGGCCACCGCGATCTCGCGGTTGTCAGTCACCTTCATCGGCACGACGCGGCCGTTGCAGACGACGGCGTGACGCTCCGGGTTGAGCCCCTCGGTCTTCACCTGCAGCCTTTCGACGGAGGAATCGACAAAGCGCACGGTGCCGCCGATCGCGCCTTGCTCGCCCATCACGTGCCACGGCTCGAGCGCCTGCCTGAGCTCCAGCTTGACGCCGGCATGCTGGACCTCGCCGCAGAACGGGAAGCGGAATTCGAGCTGGGCATCGAACCATTCCGGACGGAATGCAAAGCCGTTCAGCTTGAGGTCGTCCAGCACATCGAGAAAATCCGCCCAGACATAATGCGGCAGCATGAAACGGTCGTGCAGCGAAGTGCCCCAGCGCACGAAGCGGCCGTCGAGCGGGTTCTTCCAGGCCCGGGCGATGATGGCGCGCACCAGCAATTGCTGCGCCAGGCTCATGCGCGCGTTGGGCGGCATCTCGAAGCCGCGGAATTCGACCAGCCCGAGCCGGCCGGTCGGCCCGTCCGGCGAAAACAACTTGTCGATGCAGATTTCCGATCTATGCGTATTGCCGGTCACGTCGGTCAGAAGGTTGCGGAACAGCCGGTCGACCAGCCACGGCAGGGGTGCCGCGCCCTTGTCCGGATGCGGCACCTGCGCCATCGCGATTTCGAGTTCGTAGAGCGTATCGTGGCGCGCCTCATCGAAGCGCGGCGCCTGGCTGGTGGGGCCGATGAACAGGCCGGAGAAAAGGTAGGACAGCGACGGATGCCGCTGCCATTGCAGCACCAGGCTCTTCAACAGGTCGGGGCGGCGCAGGAACGGACTGTCATTGGGCGTTGCGCCGCCGACGACGACATGGTTGCCGCCGCCGGTGCCGGTGTGGCGGCCGTCGATCATGAACTTGTCGGCGCCAAGCCGCGTCTGCCGCGCCTCTTCGTAGATCGCCGTGGTCGTCGCCACGCAATCCTGCCAATTCGCGGCGGGGTGGATGTTGACCTCGATGACGCCGGGATCGGGTGCGACACGGATGACGTTGAGGCGCGGATCGTGCGGCGGGCCGTAGCCCTCGATATGCACAGGCAGTCCGATCGCCTTGGCAGCGTTCTCCGCCGCCGCGACCAGTTCGAGATAGTCCTCCAGCGCTTCAACCGGCGGCATGAAAACGCAAAGCCGTCCGTCGCGCGGCTCGACCGAAAGCGCCGTGCGCACGGCGCCGCCGATCTCGGTGATCTCCTGTTCGACACGGTCCTGCTGGCCGGTGGCGGCCGTGAAGGAAACGGCCTGCTGGCGTCGCGCCATTTCGTCGGCGCCTTCCAGTTCGGCCGCAGCCGGCGAAGAAACAGAACCGGGCAAGATCGCCTCACGCGCCGGCAACGATCCGCGCGGCAGCGATGGATCGACGGGCACGATGTAGGGAAACTGTGCCGGCGGCACATACGGCAGCGTACCAAGCGGCAGGCGGTAGCCGACCGGCGAATCGCCGGGCACCAGGAACAGCCGGCCGCGCCGCGTCTTCCACTTCTCTGAGCGCCAGCGCGGTCCGGACGCCTGGCTGTTCCAGCGCTGGACAGGCAGCACATAGCCCGACGGCTTGGTCAGCCCGCGTTCGAACACCCGCGCCATGCGGCTGCGCTCCTCGGGGTCCTCCAGCTTCGAATTGGAAGGATCGACGTTGTCCGGCAGCTTGCCTTCCTTGAGCAGCCATTCGGCGGGATCCTCATAGGCTTCGCTGACCATCGTCTTCTCGATGCCGAGTTCGTCGGCAATCGCCGTCAGCAGGCTTTCGGCCTGCTTCGGTCCGACATCCGCCTCGCTCTTTTCATGTGCGATCAGCGACGGGTCGCTCCACACCGGCTCGCCGTCGGTGCGCCAGTAGAGCGAGAAGGTCCAGCGCGGCAGGCTTTCGCCGGGATACCATTTGCCCTGTCCGTAATGCAGGAAGCCGCCCGGCGCGAAGCGCTCGCGCAACCGGCGGATCAGGGCATCGGCCTTTTCCCGCTTGGTCGGCCCGACGGCTGCCGTGTTCCACTCGGCCGCCTCGAAATCGTCGATCGAGACAAAGGTCGGCTCGCCGCCCATGGTCAGCCGCACGTCGCCGGCCTGGAGTGCTGCATCGACCTCGACGCCCAGCGCGTCGAGCGCCTGCCAGCTCTCGTCGGAGAACGGCTTGGTGATGCGCGGATGCTCGGCGATGCGGTCGACCCGCATGTCGAAACCGAACTCGACATTGGCGAAGCTCGCCATGCCGGAAATCGGCGCGGCATTGCGGAAATGCGGCGTTGCCGCGAGCGGCACATGGCTTTCGCCGGTGAGCAGGCCGGAGGTCGGGTCGAAGCCGATCCAGCCGGCGCCCGGCAGATACACCTCGCACCAGGCATGGAGGTCAGTGAAATCGGTCGCCGTGCCGGGCGGCCCGTCAAGAGCGACGAGGTCGGGCTTCAGCTGGATCAGATAGCCGGAGACGAAGCGCGCAGCGATGCCGAGGTTCCTCAGTATCTGCACCAGGAGCCAGCTCGAATCCCGGCACGACCCCTTGCCGGCGGCCAGCGTTTCCTCGGGCGAGAAGACGCCGGTTTCCATGCGCACGATATACGCGATCTCGCGCTGCAGCCGCGCATTGAGGTCGACGACAAAATTGACGGTGTTGGTCGGGTGGCGCGCGATGGTTTTCAGGAATGCCTCCAACAGCGGCCCCGCCGGTTCCGGCGTTCGGTAGATGGTCAGATCGTCCCGGATCTCTTCGGGGTATTCGAATGGAAACGTCTCGGCCAACGGTTCGACGAAGAAATCGAACGGATTGTAGACCGTCATGTCGGCAACGAGATCGACCTCGATCTTCAGTTCCGTCACCGGCTCGGGAAAGACGAAGCGGGCCAGGAAATTGCCGTAGGGGTCCTGCTGCAGATTGACGAAGTGATTTGCCGGCCCGACCTTCAGCGAATGGCTGAGCACCTTGGTGCGGGAATGCGGCGCAGGCTGCAACCTTATGACTTGCGGGCCCAAGACGACCGGCCGGTCGTATTTGTAGTGGGTCAGGTGATAGACGGCTGCCAGAATTGCCATGGTGCCCCTGAAGTCGGCGTTTCAAAAGGAGTTCGCTGAACCCTGACACGAATGCTGACCATTCTCCAAGCAGAGATGTTGCGCTGCACCTAAATCAAGCAGCTTTCATAGCTCACGAAACGGAGCGCCGACCCCGGGATTCCGCAGTGTGGCGGCAAGACGTTGCAACGCTGCAGAGCCGAAGTCCGGCGGGTCAGCACCGGGCGCTTCCCGCCGATATCGATGATCGGCAGCACACGCGATGCTTCGTCGAAAAGAGCGGAAAAGAAAAACCCGCCTCGGCGGGCGGGTCGTTGGAGCCAATTAGCACCATATCCGAATTACTAGCATAGCTGCCGGCACAAAGCAAGAACAAAATGTGGCATGGTCGACGAAAGTGCCGATCTCCCGCTTTGCGAGGGGAGATACCAGGCACGGAAATCCTGGAAGCGGAGCCTGAACCCTAAAAGAATGCCTGCAACCCGGTCTGCGCCCGTCCGAGGATCAGCGCATGCACGTCATGCGTGCCCTCATAGGTGTTGACGGTTTCCAGGTTCTGGGCGTGGCGCATGACGTGGTAGCCGATCTGGATGCCATTGCCGCCATGCATGTCGCGGGCCTGGCGGGCGATGTCGAGCGCCTTGCCGCAATTGTTGCGCTTGACGAGCGAGATCATCTCCGGCGCCATCTTGCCTTCATCCATCAGCCGCCCGACGCGCAGGCTGCCCTGCAGGCCGAGCGCGATCTCGGTCTGCATGTCGGCGAGCTTCTTCTGGAAAAGCTGCGTACCGGCCAGCGGCTTGCCGAACTGCTTGCGGTCGAGGCCATACTGGCGGGCGCGGTGCCAGCAATCCTCGGCCGCGCCCATGGCGCCCCAGGAAATTCCGTAGCGTGCCCGGTTGAGGCAGCCAAACGGCCCTTTGAGACCCGAGACGTTGGGCAGCAACGCGTCGTCGCCGACCTCGACGCCTTCCATCACCACTTCGCCGGTGATCGAGGCTCGCAGCGACAGCTTGCCACCGATCTTCGGCGCCGACAGCCCGTTCATGCCCTTTTCCAGGACAAAGCCGCGAATCTGGTTGTCATGCGCGCCCCCACTTTCGTCGGACAACTTTGCCCAGACGACGAACACGTCGGCGATCGGCGCGTTGGAAATCCACATCTTCGAGCCGGAGATCCTGTAGCCGCTCGCAGTCTTCTCGGCCCGCGTCTTCATGCCGCCCGGGTCGGAACCGGCATCAGGTTCGGTCAAGCCAAAGCAGCCGATCACTTCGCCCGACGCCAGCTTCGGCAGGTATTTCTTGCGCTGTTCTTCCGAGCCATAGGCATGGATCGGATACATTACCAGCGACGACTGCACGCTCATCATCGAGCGATAGCCCGAGTCGATCCGCTCCACTTCCCGCGCGACCAGCCCGTAGGTGACGTAGTTGGCGCCGAGCCCGCCATATTCCTCGGGGATGGTGATGCCGAGCAGTCCGGCCTCGCCCATCTCGCGAAAGATCCCGGCGTCGGTCTTCTCCTCGAGATAGGCTTCCTCGATCTTCGGAGCGAGCTTGTCGGCGGCAAACGCCGCGGCGCCATCGCGCACCATGCGCTCGTCCTCCGAAAGCTGGTCCTCGATCAGGAAAGGATCATCCCAGACGAATGCGTTCTTGTCGGCGGCCATGGCTCTCGGTCTCCCAAACTCATCCATGTCGCCCAAAGCTTGCCCGCGGGCCTGACCCGAGGGTGTTCGGCAGCTTGGGGATAACGACATGCATCGAAACAGAAATCTTGAAACGCGCGGCTTATCGGCTCCCGTCCTGAAAAAATCAAACGAAATAGCTTCGCCAATCCATGAGCATTGGTGATGGATCATCAATGTCGAGCGCCGTCGTCTGACCTGCCACAGCCGGCTCGCGAAAATTATTTCCGCTTCAACGCATCGGCCAACGCGGCGCCGAACGCGCCCTGCTGCGCCGGCGGCTCCGGCTGGCGTTGGGGCGTCGGCGCGCGCGGCACCGGCCTACCGCCATTGTCGCGCGGCTTCGGTACGCCACCGTCACCATCCTTGCGCATCGACAGGCCGATGCGCTTGCGCTTGATATCGACGTCGACGACACGCACCTTGACCACGTCGCCGGCCTTGACCACCTCATGCGCGTCCTTGATGAACCGATCAGCCAGTTGCGAGACGTGCACCAGTCCGTCCTGGTGCACGCCGATATCGACGAAGGCGCCGAAAGCCGCGACATTGGTGACAGTGCCTTCAAGCTGCATGCCGGGCTTCAGATCCTTGATGTCGTCGATGCCATCGGCAAAGGTCGCGGTCTTGAAGCCGGGGCGCGGATCGCGGCCGGGCTTTTCCAGCTCCGCCAGGATGTCGCGCACCGTCGGCAGGCCGAAGCGCTCATCGACGAAGACGCGCGGATCGAGCGCCTTGAGTGCGGCGCTGTCGCCCATCAGCGAGCGGACGTCGCGCCCGCAGGCCGCGACGATCTTCTTGGCAACGCCATAGGCTTCCGGATGCACGGCCGAGGCATCGAGGGGTTCGCTGCCGTTTGGAATGCGCAGGAAGCCGGCGCATTGCTCGAACGCGCGGGGTCCAAGGCGGGAGACCTTCAACAGTTCGCGGCGGCTGGCGAACGGGCCGGAGGCATCGCGATGCGCAACGATCGCCTCGGCCAGCGATGCGCCGAGACCCGAAACCCGCGCCAGAAGCGGTGCGGACGCCGTGTTGAGATCGACGCCGACGGCGTTGACCGCATCCTCGACCACCGCTTCCAGCGAGCGGCCGAGGCGGTACTGATCGACGTCGTGCTGGTACTGGCCGACGCCGATCGACTTGGGCTCTATCTTGACCAGTTCGGCGAGCGGATCCTGCAGGCGCCGCGCGATTGACACCGCCCCGCGCAGCGACACGTCGAGGCCGGGAAATTCCGCCGCCGCCGTTGCCGAGGCGGAATAGACCGAGGCGCCGGCCTCGCTGACGATCACCTTGAGCGGCTTCGGCCCGGACCCGGCGGGCATATCAGCCAGCATGTCGGCCACCAGCCTTTCGGTCTCGCGGCTGCCGGTGCCGTTGCCGATCGAGATCAGCTCGACCTTGTGCAGCCGGATGAGCTTGGCCAGTTCGGCCTGCGTGCCGCGCACGTCGTTCTTCGGCGGGAACGGATAGACCGTTGTCGTCGCCAGCAGCTTGCCGGTGCCGTCCACCACCGCCACCTTGACGCCGGTGCGAATGCCCGGATCGAGCCCCATCGTCGGCCGTGAGCCGGCAGGGGCGGCAAGCAGCAAATCCTTGAGATTGCGGGCGAAGACATGGATGGCTCCTTCTTCGGCCCGCTCGCGCAGATCGCGCATCAGATCGAGCGTCAGGTGCAGCGACAGCTTTATACGCCAGGTCCAGCCGGCGACCTCCATCAGCCAGCGGTCTCCCGGCAACTGGCGGCCGATGGCGTAGGCGTCGGCGATCATCCGCTCGACCGGTTTCACTGGAGAGGCGTCATCGGCATCGACTTCGATGTCGAGCGACAGAACCTCCTCGTTGCGGCCGCGCAACATGGCCAGCGCGCGATGGCTCGGCACGTTGGCCCAGCGCTCGACATGATCGAAATAGTCGGAAAATTTCGCGCCGGCCTCCTGCTTGCCGTCGACGACGCGCGAGCGCAGAAAGGCGCGTTCCTTCATGTAGGTCCGCAATCTGCCGACCAGGTCGGCATTCTCGGCGAACTGTTCGGACAGGATGTCGCGCGCACCCTCGAGCGCCGCCTTGGCGTCGGCGACGTCCTCGCTGATGTAGGCTAGCGCCAGCTCGGCGGGTACAGCCGTACGGTCGGCGAGAATAGCTTCCGCCAGAGGCGCGAGCCCGCGCTCGCGTGCGATCTCGGCCTTGGTCCGGCGCTTCGGCTTGTAAGGCAGGTAGATGTCTTCGAGTTCGGCCTTGGTGCCGGCCGCAGCGATCTTTGCCTCGAGCTCCTCGGTCAGCTTGCCCTGCTCGCGGATCGAACCAAGGATGGTGTCGCGGCGCGCGTCGAGTTCGCGCAGATAGGCGAGCCGCTCGGCGAGGTCGCGCAGCTGCGTGTCGTCGAGGCCGCCGGTGACCTCCTTGCGGTAGCGCGCCACGAACGGCACGGTCGCACCGTCATCGAGCAAGCCGATCGCCGCCGCGGCCTGCTCGGGCCGCGCGGCGATCTCGGCGGCTATGATGGTTGCGATGCGCTTGATGTCGGCTGCCATGTCGTACCTGTCGCTAGTCGAAACGAGCAGCGACCATAGGCGCAGAGCACTGCCGCGCCAACCGCGCCATTTTCAACCCGGCGAGAGGTCCACAGGAAAGGTCGGGCTGTCTGGATGGATCAGACCATCCGGCTCAGCGCCTCGAAGAAGGAAATCATATCCAGATCGAGCGGATCGTCGACCGGTACCGGCTGCGACGACATCTTTGCGATTACCATTTCGGCCTTCGGATTGACGTAAAGCCACTGGCCGTGGATGCCGATGCCGCAGAAGGCGCCGCTTGCCGCGCCCGTCTGGTACCATTTGTTGCGATAGCGGCCACGCTGAAACAGGAACGCCATCGTGCCGCGCCGCCAGGCCTCGGCGTCACCGCCAGTTTCGGTCGTGTCACGCATCCAGGCTTCCGGGACGACGCGGCGGCCATTGGCCACGCCGCCTTGCCGCATCATCTCGCCGACGCGTGCAAGGTCGCGCGGCGTCACCGAAATGCCGCCGGCAGTGCGCGCCGTGCCTTCCGTGTCGACTGTCACCGAGGCGTCGCTGACGGCGCCGAGCGGCTCCCATAATTTTTCGCGCATCAGATCGGCGAAGCGCCGGCCCGACGCACGTTCGAGCAGGATGCCGAGCAGGTCGGAATTGGGCGAGCGGTAGCGGAACGTCCGGCCATGCGGCTCGGCCAGGCCCTGCAGCGTCATGAGGAAAGTGGCCAGGCTCTCGATGCCCCCGCCCGGATTCCACAGCATGGCGCGGCGGTAGCGGGCGAAGGCGCTTTCCGGATCGAGATAGGCCTCTTCGAAATCGAGGCTGACACTCATGTCGAGCACGTGCCGCACACGCGCATCGCCATAGGCCGAGCCGGCGGCTTCGGGCAGATAGCGGCTTACCGGTGCCTGCGGATCGAAAATCCCCTCGCCTTCCAATATGCCGGCAACAATGGCGGTCAGCGACTTGCTGATCGAAAAGACGATGTGGCGCGCCCCAAACTCCATATGCGGCGCGAACCAGTCGCCGACGAATTTGCCGCGTTTCATGATCGTCAGCGCGTCGGTATCGGAGCGCCTGAGAAAAGCCGCGACCGTCTCCGCGCCGCCTGCAAGAGCGACCTTTTCGCCAAGTAGCCCGCCGAAATCCTGCGCCGGCGCCTCGCTGCCGCCCGGCTGTGCCGCCACGGCAGCGCTCGGCACCAGCTCGCCGACATTCTGGAACGACCACCGGTTGAACGGGCTTTCCCGCCAATTGCCGAGCAGCACCTCCTTGCGGGCAAAGCCATACCTGGTCTCGAACGCGGTCTTGCCGGCCATGGGCGCTTCCTTGCGGGTCTTTGGCGTTCTAGGCGAGCGCCGCGGCGATGGCGTGCACGGCTTTCAGTGTCGCCACCGATAGGCGACGTTAAAAAAATGCGGACAAAATGGACCCGGGGGGCGCCTGCCGCCGGGTCCATCACGATGCGGTCACTTCTGCAGTTCGGTCCAGATCTTGCTGTAGATTGCCTGCACGTCCTCGGAACACAATTTTTGCAGCTCGCCATGCGCCTTGACGTCTTCCGGGATGATGACTTCCGGCGCATCCTTCATATCGGCCGGCATGTACTTGTCGGAACCGGCAATGCCGTTGGCGTAGCGGTGGAAGGCGGATAGGCCGGCGGCGTTTTCCGGATCCATGATGAAGTTCTGGAACAGCTTGGCGTTCTCGACATTCTTGGCTTCCTTCAGGACCATGACGTTGTCGCTCCAGAGGCCAAAACCTTCCTTGGGATAGAAATAGTGGATCTTGGGGTTCGCCAGCCGCTGGCGCAGGGCTGAGCCGTTCCAGTCGCTGGTCGCCTTGAAATCGCCGGCGCCCATTTTCTCGATGGTATTGTATTCCATCGCGATCCAGTTCGGCTTGGCAGCAACCAGCGTGTCACGCACCTTCTTCAGCGTTTCCTTATCGCTGGCGCATTGCGCGGCGCCGACATATTTGGTCGCCGCGAACATGACGTCGTTCATTTCCGGCACGACGTTGACCTTGCCCTTCAGTTCGTCGGGTGTGTTGAAGATAATGCCCCAACTGTCCGACGGCCCCTTGTAGACATCGGTGTTCACCACGATGCCCACCGTGCCCCAGGCCCATGGCACGGAATATTTGCGGCCGGGATCGAAATCGGGATTGGCCCATTCCGGCGCCACGTTCTTGAAGTTCTCCATCTTGCCGGGATCGGTCTCCTGAACGAGGCCTTCCTTGATCCAGATCGGCACGAAGGTTTGCGAAGGCACCGCGATGTCGAAGCCGGTGCCGCCCTGGCGAACCTTGGCCAGCGCCGTATCGTTCGAATCGTAATCGGTGATGGTCACCTTGATGTTGTATTTCTGCTCGAACTTCTTGATTACGTCGGGGCTGGTGTAGTTGCCCCAATTGTAGATGTTCAAAACGCCGTCCGCGAAAGCGCCGCTTGTCGAGGCGAGCAGCGCCAACCCGACGGCGGTCGCTGATGTCTTCCAGTTCATGTTTTAGCTCCCATTTTCGATTTTCAGTCCCGTTTCCTGCTGATGAAGAAAAACAACGTCACGATGGCGACCGACAAGAGCAGGAACACGGTCGATATCGCGTTGATCTCCGGCGTTATCCCTCGACGTATCTGGCCAAGCATGTAGGTCGGCAGCGTGTCCTGGCCGCCCGATTTCACGAACTCGGTGATGACGACATCATCGAGCGAGATAACGAAGGCCAGCATCAATCCGGCCAGAATGCCGGGCCAAAGCAGCGGCAAGGTGATGCGGCGGAACGTCTTCCACGGCGTCGCATAGAGATCGGCGGCGGCCCGTTCCAGCGTCAGGTCCATGTTCTCCAGCCGCGCCCGGATCGGCAGGTAGGCGAACGGAATGCAAAAGGCCGTATGCGCCGCGATCAGGTAGCCGAGCCCGGAATAGCCGGTGAATATCTTGATGCGCGAGAAAAAGATCAGCAGCGCCACGCCGGTGACGATCTCCGGCACCATCAGAGGCTGGTTGATCGCGGCATATTTGAAGGTCAGGCCGGGATAGGGCGGCGTGCGCGTGGTGGCGAGCGCCGCCATGGTGGCGAAGATCGTGGCCAGGATCGCCGCGATGGCGCCGATCTGGAAGGAGCGCACGGTGGCGTCGATGACTTGCGTGTTCTGCCACGCCGACTGGAACCATTTGAGCGAGAAGCCGCCCCATTCCGACGTCGAGGTCGCGGCGTTGAAGGCATAGACGACCAGCACGACGATGGGCAGATAGAGCACGACGAAGCAGGTCGCGGCGATCGCGGTGAATCCCGGCTGATGCTTGATTGCGAAGCTGCTAGCCATGACGCATTTCCGACCGGCCGGTGTTACGCACATAGGCGAGCAGCGCCACCATGACGATGACCATGACGGCGATCGACAGCGCCGAGCCGAGCGGCCAGTTGCGGCCTTGCCCGAACTGCAGCTCGATCAGGTTGGAAAGCATCATGGTCTTACCGCCGCCCAATAGGACCGGTGTGACATAGGCGCCGAGCGCCGGAATGAACACCAGGATGGAGCCGGCGATGACGCCCGGCTTGACCAGCGGGAAAATGATACGCCTGAGCACCTGGAAGCGTGTCGCATAAAGATCGTAGCCGGCTTCGACCAGCCGGAAATCGAGTTTTTCCATGCTGGCGTAGATCGGCAGCACCATCAGCGGCAGATAGACATAGGCCATGCCGATCAGGATCGCCGTATCGGTGAACAATATCTGGATCGGCGCCGAGATGATGCCGAGCTTGAGCAGCACCGTGTTGATCAGACCTTCGTTGCGGATGATCTGCAGCACCGCGAAGGTGCGGATCAGCAAGTTGGTCCAGAACGGTATGGTGATCAGGAACAGCCAGAGATCGCGCGTCTTCTCGCTGCGCGTCGCCATGAAATAGGCAGTAGGAAAACCAAGCGCCAAAGTAGCGATCGTGGTCACGATGGCAAGCTTGATCGAGCGCCAGAAGATAGTGACATGGGCGGCAGCAATGGAAAGCGTGTCGTCGAAGATGTCGCGTTCCATGAACACCGATGTCCAGGCCTCGGGCGAGAATTGCCACTTCACGTCGCCATAAGGGCCGGGCGTCAAAAACGAATAAACCAGCACGATCAGCAAGGGACCGGTTGCTGCAAGGAAGATGATCAGCAGGGCCGGCGCCGACAGCAGCCAGCGGCCGCGGATGTCGCGCCGTTCGGCCGCCTTGGCGACTTCTTCCGCGCTCGCCATCAATCCCTCAGCACTTGCGCGGCGTCGTTGCCGATCGAGACGCCGACCTTGTCGCCCCGCTCGAAACCGCAGCCTGCGCTGCGCGTGTTCTGCTGGCGCACGGTGAAGGCTTCGCCGCTGTCCAGTTGGACATGAATATGCGTGTCGGTGCCGAAATAGACGATGTTTTCGACGGTTCCGGAAAGATCGCCCTTGCCGCCGGTCAGCTTGGCGTGTTCCGGCCTGACCACCAGCGTCGCATTCTCCTTCGGCTGGAAGCCCTCAGCCACCGTCGCGTCGATCGTCGCGCCGGATTTTAGTGTCGCGCGCGCCTTGCCGTTGCCGATGCCGGTGATGGCCGCGGTCAGGAAATTGGTTTCGCCGATGAAGTCGGCGACGAAGCGCTCGGCCGGCTTGTCATAGATGTCCCAGGGCGTGCCGACCTGCAGGATCTTGCCGGCCGACATCACGGCGATACGGTCGGACATGGTCAGCGCTTCTTCCTGGTCATGGGTGACGAAGATGAAGGTGATGCCGGTCTGGTGCTGCAGCCGTTTCAGTTCGATCTGCATTTCCTTGCGCAGCTTGTAGTCGAGTGCCGACAGCGGCTCGTCGAGCAACAGCACTTTCGGCTGCGGCGCCAGCGCGCGGGCCAGTGCGACGCGCTGCTGCTGGCCGCCGGAGATCTGGCTGGTGCGGCGGCCGCTCAGCGCCTCCATCTTGACCAGCTTCAGCATCTCGGCGACGCGTGCCTTGATTTCGGCTTTCGGCTTGCCCAGCATCTCCAGGCCGAAGCCGATATTCTCGGCCACTGTCATGTGCGGGAACAGCGCATAGGACTGGAAGACGGTGTTGACCGGCCGCTTGAACGGCGGCAGCGGCGCGATGTCGTGGCCGTGCAGCAGGATTTCGCCTTCGCTGGGAAAATCGAAGCCGGCGATCAGCCTGAGCAGCGTCGTCTTTCCGCAGCCCGACGGCCCCAGCAGCGTGAAGAACTCGTTCTCGCGGATCGACACCGAAACCGTGTCGAGAGCGGCGACTTGTGCGTCCCCGGTACCGAACACCTTGCGGACGCTGCGGACCTCGATTGCACTCTTACCCGGTTGATCCGGCACGCATTACCCCATTTTCATGTCCGCTCTTGATGGCGGATCCAGTTCCCATTCGATTGTCAGCATATGCCGGTCGGCTTGGCAACCATGCATCTGGATCTCGGTTCAGAACGCAAGCCCCATGCCATAGTCAGCGCCATCATCAACCCCGGTAAGTGATCTTGCCGCCGCAGATGGTGCTGACCGGACGCACCTTGTGCAAGGAAGCCGGTTCAGTTGCCTCGATATCGGCCGACAGCACCACCAGATCGGCCAGGTAGCCTGGTTTCAGCCGGCCCTTACGGTGTTCCATGAATTCGGCATAGGCGCCTTCGACCGTATAGCCCGCAAGCGCTTCCAGCAGCGAGAAGCTCTGGTCGGGATCGCCCTCTGCCCAAGGTTTGCGCAGCACCGCCGCCTGAATGCCCAGGATCGGGTCGACCCGCGACACCGGCCAGTCGGAAGCGAAAACGACATGCGCGCCCGCCTGCTTCAGCGTCCGCCAGGCATAGCTGAGCGGCCATCTTTCGCGGCCGATGCGCGAGAGCGTCGGCTCCAGCGGGAAGTCCATGGCGCCGGGCGGGTGCGGCGGCTGCATCGAGGCGATGACGCCGAGTTCGGCAAAGCGCGGCACGTCGGCGGCAGTGGTGACCTCGATGTGCTCGACCCGGTGCCGGCTGTCGCGCCTGCCGTTCTTCCGCCGCGCCGCCTCGTAACCGTCGAGGACCGCGCGCACAGCGCCGTCGCCTATCGAATGCACGGCGATCTGCAGGCCGCGCCGGTCGGCCTCCACTGCCACCTCGGCGAAATGCTCTGGCGTGAACAGCGGCTCACCGCGCCAGCCCGGCCGGTCGGCATAGTCGTCGACCATGACCGCGGTCCAGCCTTCCAGCACGCCGTCGTAAAACATCTTGACCATGCCGGACGACAGCCATTCCGATCGATAGGAGTTGGCCATGCTCGATGCCTTTTCCAGCTTGTCGAGCGTCATGAAGTTCTTGAAATGAAAAGGTATCTTGGTGCGGCAGAGCAGCCGCCCTTCCTGCTCCAAACCGGCAAGCAGTTCGAGCTGGTAGAGATTGCCGTCCATGTTCTGGATCGAGGTGATGCCGTGGCGGGCGCACCATTCCAGACCGCGATGCATCAGGTCGCGATCGGCCGCGACTTCGGCTGCGGAAGGGTACGGTTCGGGCTCGTCGCCTGTCGCAAGGCCGAGCCGCACGCGGTTCTGCCCGGAAAGCTCGAGGATCGGCCCAAACGCCTCGCCCTCACGCAATTCGCCGGCCGCAAGGCCGTCGGCACCCATGACGATCTCGTTGCCGGGGCCGAGTTGCTTGCCGTGCAGGATGCCAGCCAGCTTCAGCGCCTTGGTGTTGGCCCACATCGTGTGGTGATCGGAAGCCGACATGGCGAACGGCCGGTCGGCGATGATGCGGTCGAGATGATGGCGGGTGACCGGCTCTTCCTTGGAAAGGATGGTATAGTCGACGCCGGCCCCAAGCAGCAATTTGGCGTTCGGCCGTGCCGCAGCGTAGGCGCGGATCGCGTCGCTCAGCGCATCGAAGCCATGCACGCCCTGAAAGTGCAGATTGTCCAGTTCGGCGGCGCCGCCGAAAAGGTGCATATGTGCTTCGATGAAGCCCGGCACCACCGAACCGCCTTGCGCATCGATGATCTTCGTGGCCGGCCCTTTCAGCGCCTCGATCGTCCGGCGATCGCCAACCGCCAGGATGTTGCCGTCCTTTATCGCCACCGCTTCGGCTGTCGGATTGCCTTCGTCCATGGTCAGCACACGGGCATTGGTGACGATCAGGTCGGCATTTGAACTCATGATTACCCGCAGGTCGGTTGCGCTGCCGGCAGGCTAGACGACCGGCTGCCGGGCCAGCAAGCCATGGCTGGTTGGCCCAGCGCCTTGTGAAAGGCAGTGCAGGACGGTTAGGGTCGCCGCGTCTCACCACGGAACAATTTCATGAAGACTGTTTTTTCGCCTTTCCATGCCGGCCATTCCGGCAATGTCGAATTGATCGCCGGCGCCATCGTGCCGGCCTTTGAAAAGCCGTCGCGCGCCGAGTTCATCAGGGCGCGGGTGGAGAGCGAGAAGCTCGGTCCGATCCTGCCGCCGGAAAGCCACGACCTCGCCGCCGCCAGGAAGGTGCATGCCAGCGACTACATCGATTTCCTGCCGACCGTGTGGCCGCTCTGGGAAGCATCGGGCCGCAGCGGTTCGGCCATTCCCTTCACCTGGCCGACGCGCGGCCTGCGCGGCGACGTGCGCCCGAAAGGCATCGATGCGCTGCTCGGCTTCTACTCCTTCGACGGTGGCGCGACGTTCGTCAAAGGCACATGGGATGCGATCAAGTCGTCCTATGACGTCGCGTTGACCGCCGCCGCGCTGGTCAAGGCCGGTGAGCCTTCCGCCTTCGCGCTGTGTCGCCCGCCAGGGCACCATGCGGGGGCGGCCTTCATGGGCGGCTATTGCTTCATCAACAACGCCGCCGTCGCCGCGCAATGGTTCCGCGACCATGGCGCCGGGCGCGTTTCGATCCTCGACGTCGATTATCACCACGGCAACGGCACCCAGGAGATATTCTATCGCCGCGGTGACGTTCAGGTGCTGAACCTGCATGGCGATCCGATGACCGAATATCCCTTCTTCCTCGGCCATGCCGACGAGCGCGGCGAGGGCGACGGCGAAGGCTTCAACGACAATTACCCGATGCCCTTCGGCACCGGCTGGGAGGTGTGGAACGCCTCACTCGAGGACGCTTGCACGAGGCTTTCGGCTTATGCTCCTGATGTTGTCGTGGTTTCACTCGGTGTCGACACCTTCGAGAAGGACCCGATCAGCCAGTTCAAGCTGAAGACCCCCGACTATCCCAGGATCGGCCGCCGCATCGCCAGGCTCGGCCTGCCGACGCTGTTCGTCATGGAAGGCGGCTACGCCGTCGAGGAGATCGGCATCAACGCCGTCGGCGTGCTGACCGGCTTCGAGGACCGCTAGAAGTGCCGCCGGTGCCTGCCAATCACATGGCAGCGCTCGCGGTACCGCCTGCCTGACCGATCGTTCAGCCTGCGGCGGCACGCGCTGACCCGCCCGCTATCTTGTTGTTGGACCATGATGTTTTTCCAGAATGCGTTCGCCCTTTGCGAAATGATGTTCTATTTTTTGAACCCACGGCTTGCGGGGCCGATTGATCGGAAGAACAAACGCATTTGAGCCCGGGAAGGCATTTATGAACGACGACACACCGGAAAGCGAAAGCGCCTCGGCGCTGGCGCCGTTCCGGCACGGCATCTTCCGGGCGGTGTGGTCCGCCAGCCTCGTCTCCAATTTCGGCGGCCTCATCCAGGGCGTTGGCGCCGCCTGGATGATGACGACGATCGCCACCTCGTCCTATCAGGTGGCATTGGTCCAGGCCTCGACCACCTTGCCGATCATGCTCTTCGCGCTGCTGGCCGGCGCCATCGCCGACAGCTTCAACCGGCGCAAGATCATGCTGATCGCGCAGATCTTCATGCTCGTCGTCTCGGCTCTTCTGACCGTCTTCACCTATCTCGACCTGATAACGCCGTGGACGCTGCTCGCCTTCACCTTCCTGATCGACAGCGGCACCGCGCTCAACAGCCCGTCCTGGCAGGCTTCGGTCGGCGACATGGTGCCTCGCACCAAGGTGCCGGCGGCGATCGCGCTCAACTCGATGGGCTTCAACCTGACGCGCAGCGTCGGCCCGGCGATCGGCGGCATCATCGTTGCCGCGGCAGGTGCCGCCGCGGCCTTCGCCGCCAACACGCTGAGCTATGTCGGCCTCATCGTCGTGCTGGCCCGCTGGAAGCCGGAACTGCCGGCATCGACCTTGCCGCGCGAGACGCTGGGCGCCGCCATGGGTGCCGGCCTGCGCTATGTCGCCATGTCGCCCAATATCGGCAAGGTGCTGGTCAGGAGCTCGGCTTTCGGCTTCAGCGCCGGCGCCGTCCTGGCGCTGCTGCCGCTGGTCGCGCGCGACGTCGTCAAGGGCGATGCCTTGAGCTACGGCATCATGCTCGGCGCCTTCGGCATCGGCGCCGTCGGCGGCGCGCTGACCAGCGTCAGGCTGCGGCAGCTGCTGTCCAGCGAAACCATGGTGCGCATGGCATTCGCCGGTTTCGCCGTCTGCGCCTTCAACGCCGCCGTCAGCAATCATGCCTGGCAGACGTCGCTCGGCCTGCTGCTCGGCGGCGCCTGCTGGGTGACGGCGCTTTCGCATTTCAACGTCACCGTGCAGATGTCGACGCCGCGCTGGGTGGTCGGCCGCGTGCTTTCGGTCTACCAGACCGCGACCTTCGGCGGCATCGCGCTCGGCAGCTGGGTCTGGGGTGTCGTTGCCGACGCGCATGGCGCCGAAGCCGCCCTGATGGCGGCCAGCGTCGCCATGCTGGCGGGAGGCGCCGTCGGCCTGCTGCTGCCGCTGCCGCAGCAGGCTGTGCTCAACCTCGATCCGCTCAACCGTTTTCAGGAGCCGCATCTGGCGCTTGATCTCAAGCCGCGCAGCGGTCCCATCGCCATCATGATCGAATATGTCATCCGCAACGAGGACGTACCGGAATTCCTCGCCACCATGGCCGAGCGCGGCCGCATCCGCCGCCGTGACGGCGCCCGCAACTGGACCTTGGCGCGCGATCTCGAAAATCCGTCGATTTGGATCGAGCACTACCACACGCCGACCTGGGTCGAATATATCCGCCACAATCGGCGCGCCACCTACGCCGACGCCGTCATCGGCGAGCGCATAAGGGCGCTGCACAGCGGCAACGAGCCACCGCGCGTCCGCCGCATGATCGAGCGCCCGACGACAGCAGGCACGGCGCTGGTGATGCCGAAGGGTCCGATCGAGCATTAGCGGCTGGCGGTGCGTCCAGTTGGACGAGCAAAATGAAATTGCGGCGCCTGGCCCAATCCGCGAATGCACGAACAGGATGGCCATTGTGGAGAGACGGTTATATCAGTTGGTGTGACTATGACCACTAAGGGGAGACGATGCGTTACATACGTCCGCTTTCAATTGAAGACGCCGCCGGCCTGTTGGCCGGTTCAGCCGGCACGGCCGCCATCCTCGCCGGAGGCAGCGACCTCTTGGTGCGAATGAAAGGCGGCTTTATCGAACCCGACCTGATCGTCGACATCAAGGCGATCGACGGGCTTGGCGAGATCAGGGAAACAGCCGAGGGCTTCAGCATCGGCGCGGCGGTCCCCTGCGCCGTGCTGGGCGAGAACACGGCCCTGCAGAAGGCATGGCCCGGCGTCGTCGAAGCGGCCAAGCTGATCGGCTCGAAGCAGGTGCAGGGACGCTGCACCATCGTCGGCAATCTGTGCAACGCCTCGCCGGCCGCCGACAGCGTGCCGGCGCTGGTCGCCGCTGGCGCCAAGGCTGTGGTCGTCGGCCCGGGAACCAGGCGCACGATTGCCGTGCAAGCGGTGCCGACTGGGCCGGGCAAGACGTCGCTGGCCAAGGGCGAGATCATCGAGGCAATCCTGCTCGACAGCCGTCTGCCGCGTTCGGGCGATGCCTATCTGCGTTTCATTCCGCGCACGGAGATGGACATAGCGGTGGTAAGCGCCGGCGTGAACTTGACGCTCGATGAGCAAGGTCGCGTCAAATCCGCCCGTCTGGCGTTGGGCGCCGTGGCGCCGACGGTGATTCTGGTCGAGGAGGCCGCCGAGGTTCTCATCGGCTCCAAGCTGGACGAAGCCACGCTGGAGAGGCTCGCCAAGGTCTGCTCGGGCGCCTGCCGGCCGATCGACGACAAGCGCGGCACCATCGAATTCAGACGGAAAGTCGCGGGTGTGCTGGCCAAGCGGGCCGCCACGACCGCCTATGCACGCGCAGGAGGCAAATGATGGCTGGTGTGGCAGTATCAACGACAATCAACGGCGACAATGTCGAGTTCCTTTGCCAGCCGGACGAGACGCTGCTTGATGTCCTGCGCGATCGCCTGGGGCTGACGGGCGCCAAGGAAGGCTGCGGCACCGGCGACTGCGGGGCCTGCAGCATCATCCTCGACGATCGGCTGGTGTGCTCGTGCCTGGTGCTCGGCGCGGAGGCCGAGGGCCGGCACGTCGAGACCATCGAGGGCATGGCGCACGGCGACAGGCTGCATCCGCTGCAGCAGAAATTCCTGGAGCACGCCGCACTTCAATGCGGCGTCTGCACGCCGGGCTTTTTGATAGCGGCGAAGGACCTTTTGGCCAAGAACCCCGACCCGACCGAGGAGGAGATCCGCTTCGGCCTCGCCGGGAACCTCTGCCGCTGCACCGGCTATGACAAGATCGTGCGTGCCGTTCAGGACGCGGCCAGCGTGATGAAGGGAGCATGACGATGAATTTCGATCCGCGTTACTCCGGACGCAATTTCACCTCTGTCGGCACGCGTCCCATTCGTCCCGACGGCGTCGACAAGGTGACGGGCCGCGCACGCTATGGCGCCGACTTCAACATGGCCGGGCAACTGGTCGGGCGCGTTCTCAGAAGCCCCCATGCCCATGCCACGATCAGGAAGATCGACACGTCGAAGGCGGAGAAGCTCGCCGGCGTCAAGGCCGTGATCACCGCGGCCGACCTGCCCGACCTCACCGACGGCGATGCCGCCATGTACGACATCCTCGACAACTGCATGGCGCGCAAGAAAGCGCTCTATGACGGCCATGCCGTGGCCGCGGTGGCTGCGGTCGATGCCCGCACGGCGAGGCAGGCACTGAAGCTGATCGAGGTCGACTACGAGGTGCTGCCGCATGTCACCGACGTCGACGAGGCGATGAAGCACTCCGCACCTCTGGTCAACGACGCCATCTTCACCGAGGGCCTCGAGCAAAAGCCCCTCAAGCCTTCCAATGTCACCAAGCGCACCCAGTACGGCCATGGCGACATCCATGTAGGTTTCGGCCAGGCCGACTTCGTTGTCGAACGCTCCTTCAAGACCGAGCAGACGCACCAGGGTTATATCGAGCCGCATGCCTGCGTGGCCAATGTCAGCTCCGACGGCACCGCCGACCTGTGGGTCTGTACGCAAGGCCATTTTGTCTACCGCCAACACTGCGCCCAACTGCTTGGCATGGAAGCCTCGAAGCTGCGCGTCACCTCCTCGGAGATCGGCGGCGGTTTCGGCGGCAAGACCCATGTCTGGGCCGAGCCGGTGGCACTGGCGCTGTCACGCAAGGCCGGGCGGCCGGTCAAGCTGGTCATGACGCGCGACGAGGTGTTCCGCGCCTCCGGCCCGACCAGCGCCACCTCGATCGATGTTCGGATCGGCGCCCGCAAGGACGGCACGATCACGGCGGCCGAGGCGACGCTGCGCTATAGCTGCGGCCCCTATGCCGGCACGTGGGCCGAGATCGGCGCCATGACGGCCTTTGCCTGCTACAAGCTCGAGAACGTCAGGACGGTCGGCTACGAAGTGCTGGTCAACCGGCCCAAGACCGCGGCCTATCGCGCGCCGTCGGCTCCGATGGCGGCGTTTGCGGTGGAAAGTGCGGTCGACGAGCTGGCCAAGGAGATCGGCATGGACCCCGTCGAGTTCCGGATCAGGAACGCGGCGCAGGAAGGCACCAGATCGTCCTATGGACCGGTATACGGCCCGATCGGCATCGGGCCGACGCTGGAGGCGGTGAAGAACCATCCGCACATGAAGGCGCCGCTCGGCAAGAACCAGGGCCGCGGAATGGCCTGCGGCTTCTGGTTCAATTTCGGTGGCCAGACCTGCACCGACCTCAACATCGGCATGGACGGCTCGGTCTCGCTTGCCGTCGGCACGGTCGATGTGGGTGGTTCCCGCGCGTCGCTTTCGCTGGTCGCGGCGGAGGAGCTCGGCATCCCCTATGAGCAGGTCAAGGCGGTGGTCGCCGATACCTCCAGCCTCGGCTACAACGACATGACGGACGGCAGCCGCGGCACCTTCTCCTCCTCCATGGCGACGATCTCGGCCGCCCGCAACGCCATCAAGGTGTTGCGGGAACGCGCCGCACAGATGTGGGACATTCCCGTCGACGATGTGGTCTGGGAAAAAGGTCACGCGATTGCCAAGGGCGAGAAATACGGCAACCTTGCAGCATTGTCGCTGAAGGAGATCGCAGCCGCGTCAGGGAAGACGGGGGGACCGATTGCAGGCCATAGCGAGCTCGTCGCCGACGGCGCCGGCGTCTCCTTCGCCACCCATATCTGCGATATCGAGGTCGATCCCGAGACCGGCTCCACCAGGGTGCTGCGCTATACCGTCGTTCAGGACGCCGGCAAGGCGGTGCATCCGACCTATGTCGAGGGGCAATACCAGGGCGGTGCCGCACAAGGCATCGGCTGGGCGCTCAACGAGGAGTATATCTACGGCAAGGACGGGCGGCTGCAGAACCCTGGCTTCCTCGATTACCGCATCCCGGTCTGCTCGGACCTGCCGATGATCGACACGCAGATCCTCGAGATCCCCAATCCCAACCATCCCTACGGGGTACGCGGCGTCGGCGAGACCTCGATCGTGCCGCCGCTGGCGGCGATCGCCAATGCGGTGTCGAACGCCGCGGGCGTGCGCATGACCCATATCCCGATGTCGCCGCCGCGCATTCTGGCGGCGATCGAGGCGGAACGGGGAGGCTGATGGTCGAAGTAACGCTCTGGGGGTCGCTCGGCGCGATCGCCGGAGGCAAGAGCAAGGTCGAAATCGAGGCGAAGGATATTCGGGAGCTGTTCAGGAAACTGGCTGAACAGTATCCCGGCCTCGAGCCATACATCGATCGCGGCATCGCCGTCGCCATCGACGGGACGATCTATCGCGACACCTGGTCGAAGGAACTGCCGGAAGGGGCGGAGATTTTCCTGCTGCCGCGCCTTGCCGGGGGATGATTTGGGCTCGAGCTCAAGCCGCGCTCCGTGCGGCCAATGCTCGTTTATGAATTCGCGGCCCAGCAGGTCTATCGTAACCCGAACACTACAGTGGAATTGCGGTCACTTCTTTGGCCGTTCGGATCACGAACATCGTGTGGTATCGCGCGACGTTGCTTCGGTCTCGGAACAGTCGCTCGCACAGTGCATCGAACTCTTCCATATCCGTCAGGCGGAGCATGAGGACGGCGTCGGTTTCGCCGCTTACACTGTAGGCCTGAGTGACGGCCGGTTCCTGGGCGGCCAACTCGAGAAAGTCCCGCATATACTGCTCACCATGACGCTCCAGTTCGACGGTGACGATCGCCTTCAAGCCCCGGCCAGCCTTTGCCGGTGCGAGAAGCGCGACAACGCGGCTGATGACACCGCTTTTCTTCAGTCGTCGTATGCGGCGCAGGCAGCTCGAAGGGGAAAGCCCGATTAACCCCGCCAGTTTGGCGTTAGTTCGTGAGGCATCATCCTGGAGCAGGTTGAGAAGCCTTCTGTCGATCTTGTCCATGTCGG
Organism: Mesorhizobium sp. M0018; assembly: GCF_040323955.1. Classification (NCBI taxonomy): domain Bacteria; kingdom Pseudomonadati; phylum Pseudomonadota; class Alphaproteobacteria; order Hyphomicrobiales; family Phyllobacteriaceae; genus Mesorhizobium; species Mesorhizobium sp. M0018. The sequence goes on from NZ_JAMYVL010000001.1 coordinate 192,128, forward strand.
TCGCGCTCAGCGTCGGTGCGTTGCAATTTTATTGCACGGAATCGCAAACTTTGACCACAAATGCGAAGCGTCTCACGCTACTCAGACGGCTCCAGGGATGATGGAGCAGCATGATGGCAATTTGCGCCGCCTTCTATCGCAAGACATTGGAGACGCTTGGAATCTATTGGGAACTGGTTCGCGTGATCGTTCCGGTTGCGATTGCCACGCGGCTGCTGCAGGACCTTGGTGTCATCCAGGCGATTTCTCCGTTCTTCTCCCCGCTCATGTTGCAGGTGGGGTTGCCACCTGAACTCGCCTTTGCCTGGCTGACGGGATTGCTGGTCGGGATCTGGGGCGCGCTTGTGATCGTATTCACCTTGGTTCCGGTTTCGGCGCTCAGCACTGCCGACATGACGGTTCTTTCGGCTCTCTTGCTGTTTGCACATGCCATTCCGATCGAGCAACGGATCATTCAGAGGGCCGGACCGAGCTTCCTAGTCACCACGGCGCTTCGTATTGGCGGGGGTTTGGTCTTTGCTGTCCTTCTGCATCAGATATTCGCCGTGACCGGATGGCTGTCAGGACCGGTGAAGCCGGCGTGGATGCCGACGAATGAAAGCACCGACTGGGGCGGCTTTTTCCTGGGTACGCTCAAAACCCTGGGCATCATGCTCGTTGTTCTGCTTGCGCTGAGCTGGGTGATCGAGCTTCTAAAGATGTCGGGCATTTTGGATTGGATGAACAGAGGGCTTGCACCGCTCTTTCGGCTCGCCGGCATCGAAAAGCAGACGGTACCTTTCGCCGCTGTCGGCCTGTTTCTCGGGATTTCCTATGGCGCAGGACTGCTGATCCGCGAGGCGCGCACGCCTAGCGCGGAGCCGCGTCAGATATTCCTTGCCTGCGTGTTCATGGGTTTTGCCCATAGCCTCATTGAGGATACATTGGTCGTCGTCACGCTTGGCGCTGATGTTACGAGCGTGCTTCTCGGTCGCCTAGCGTTTGCCGTGCTCGCGACCGCCGTGATCGCAAAAGTAATCAAGGCGGTTCCCGACGCTTTTTTCTTCAAGACACTCTTCCACAAGGAAGAAGACAGTTCGCGCAATCGGATTTCGGAGCCGGCGATTAGCGGGCCGTTGACGTGAGCCCACCTTACGCAGCAGCCGACATGTGTGTCGCATCGCTATCGGGACAGGACGCGGCTACCCCTCGCCCGACAGATCCCGCCGCGCCTTGTCGAGTTCCTCGGCATAGCGCCGCATCAGGTGGCCTTCGGTCAGCAGCCCGACCACCTTGCGATCGGTGAAATCCTCGACCACCGCCAATTCCTCGGCGCCGGCGCGCTGGAAGGTCTCGGCCGCCGATTGCACGTTCATGCTCGGCACCAGCACCGCATCCTTTGGCGAAGGACAGCACCGGCAACCATGCCCGCGTGATGCTGCGGCGATAAAGCCCATCTTCACCTCGGGGAACTGCGTTGACGTAAACGTCAACCCGAAGCTATATGCGCCGGCGGCCGTGGCTGTAAAACCAGGCAAGCGGCTTCGGCCAGGTCGAAGCGCCGGCGCGCGACAAACGCAAGCAGACGAGGAGAACCGCCATGAGCGTTCAGGAGATTGCCGACAACATCAGGTCGCGCGTGGCGAGTGCCGGGTTCGATCGCTCGGTGAAATTCGACACCGGCAGCGACGGCGTCATCGTCATCGACGGCGCCGATGTCTCGACTACCGATGCGCCGGCTGATTGCACCATAAAGCTGTCGCTCGACGATCTGGACTCGCTGATATCAGGCGACCTCAACCCGACCATGGCCTTCATGTCCGGCAAGATAAAGGTCGAAGGCGACATGAGCGTCGCCATGGCGCTCAGCCAGCTGATCGGCTGATCGGCCAAGCAAAGCGCCAATGGTCGACCTCGGCGCCGCCCCTCATCGCCCTGCCGGGCACTTCTCCCCGTATAGTGACGGGGAGAAGGGGCTGGCCGCAACGTCGATGCCGGCAGGCAGGTGAGGGGCAGCGCCGGCGTCCGGAACGGGCAATGGAGGCGAAACCGCCCTCCCACTCCGGCTCGGTCCTCTGAGCATCACGCCCCCTCTAGGCAGCGAGCGGCAGCCGCTGTGCCTTCAGCTTGCGCACGGCCGCCTTCAGCGTGCCTTGCGCGCCGTCGAGCGCGCCGACAACCAGTTCCCGCGCCAGCAGGCGGTGCCGCTCGTAAGGCCCCGGCATGGCCAGCGAGCCGGTCTTTGCGGCCGAAAACCCGAAGCGCTTGTAATAGGGCGTGTCGCCGACCAGCAGGATCGCCGCATGGCCAAGCCGCTCGGCCTCAGTGACCGCATGGCGCATCAGCGCCGAGCCGATGCCGGCATTTTTCAGCGCCGGGTCGACGGCAAGCGGGCCGAGCAGCAGCGCTGCCTTGCCGCCCTCGCCCAGCACCACGTCCCACAGCCGCACCGTGCCGGCAACAGTGCCCGACGCGTCGCGCGCGACAAAGGCCAGGCCCTCCGAAGGCCGGCGGCCGCGCCGCAGCTTTTCCGACGACTTCTTCCGGCGCTTCGGCCCCATGGCGCGATCGAGCAAAGCCTCGCGAGCGCCAACGTCGGCGGTGGTTTCGGCGACGACCGCAATCTCCCCCCTCGAGAGGGAGATGTCGCCGAAGGCGACAGAGGGGGTTGTCGCGCGTGAAGCGCCGGCCTCCATCTGCGGCAGGAGGCCGAGTCCAGTCGAACCGACCCCCTCTGGCCGCTTCGCGGCCATCTCCCCCTCGAGGGGGGAGATTCCCACGCCTTCAACGATGAGATCTGCAACGTTCATTTCCGCGATCCTTCACAAGCGGATTGTTCCACAGGCGAGCCCGGGCGGGCGACAGGCGCCCATCTCCGGATGATCTGATCGGTTCTTTCGAACCGTCAGATCACGTAGGATCGGAGAGGCTCGAAGCCGTTGAAGGCGACCGATGCATAGGTCGTCGTATAGGCGCCGGTGCCCTCGATCAGCACCTCGTCGCCGATGGTCAGCGACAAGGGCAGCGGGTACGGCGTCTTTTCGTACATCACGTCGGCCGAATCGCAGGTCGGGCCGGCGAGCACGCAAGGCGCGGTCTCGCTGCCGTCATGCGCGGTGACGATCGGGTAGCGGATCGCCTCGTCCATCGTCTCGGCGAGACCGCCGAACTTGCCGATGTCGAGGAACACCCAGCGCACATTGTCGTTATCGGCTTTCTTCGAGATCAGCACGACTTCCGACTTGATGACGCCGGCATTGCCGACCATGCCGCGGCCCGGCTCGATGATCGTCTCGGGGATCGCGTTGCCGAAATGCTTCCTGAGCGCCGAGAAGATCGCCTGGCCGTAGGCCTGCGCCACCGGCACATCCCTGAGATAGCGGGTCGGGAAGCCGCCGCCCATATTGACCATCTTCAGCACGATGCCTTCGTCGGCCAGCGTCGCGAACACCTTCTTGGCGTCGCTGAGCGCACGGTCCCAGGCGGTCAGGTCGGTCTGCTGCGAGCCGACATGGAACGACACGCCATGGGCGTCGAGGCCGAGCGCCCTGGCATGGCGCAGCACGTCGACCGCCATCGCCGGCACACAGCCGAACTTGCGCGACAGCGGCCATTCGGCGCCCTCGCCGTCGGTCAGGACGCGGCAGAACACACGGGCGCCGGGAGCGACGCGGGCGATCTTCTCGACCTCTTCGACGCAGTCCACCGCAAACAGCTTGATGCCGAGCTGGTAGGCGCGCTGGATGTCGCGCTCCTTCTTGATGGTGTTGCCGAAGGAGATGCGGTCCGCCGGCGCACCGGCGTCCATCGCCATCTCGACTTCGGCAACGGAAGCGGTGTCGAAGGACGAGCCCATCGCAGCAAGCAGGCGCAGGATTTCCGGCGCCGGATTTGCTTTCACCGCATAGTAGATCTTGGAATCGGGAAGCGCCTTCTCGAAGGCGCGGAAATTGTCGCGCACGACATCGAGATCGACGACGAGGCACGGGCCGTTCGGACGTCGGGTGGCGAGAAAGTCAAGGATGCGCTGGGTAGCCATCGGGTCTCTCCATCAGCGCCTTGCGGCGCGCACAAGGGCTTGCGGACGCGGGCTCTCGGCCTCGCGAACACGCGGTGGACAAAGGCGGGACGGAAATCCATGGAACCAGCCGGTGGAGACCCCGGAACCATGAAGCGCCGTCTCGCGGCGGTGAACCTTGGCCTTGCCCGGCCTCGGTTCGCTTTGTCTGCCTTGGCTTGGATGGGAGACCCGTCCGCACTGCCGGCAATGAAGGTGTGCCTCTTCAGTAACCCCGGTCTTTGGACGACCGGCAGAACACCAGAAAGGCCCGCACCGTCGTTGCTTCAAGGTGTCCTCGGTTGGCGGTTGGCCGCTAAACCGACTGGAGGGGTTGGCTCCAGTTACCTTACCGATTGCCCTCACCATTCGAGGATCGACGGACACCCACAGGCACGTGCGACTTTGGGCAAGCGCGATATAAGATCGAAAGATTTCACAATCAATAAAAATCGTATGGCAGGTTGTAAAATTTGTGGCATCGAACAATGCTGCGGCAACCAGAACAACAATGCTGCGGCAAGCACATCCGGATATCGAACGCATGACAGGCACTCGCGGCCCGCTGAACGCTTTTCTCGACCTTGATCAAACCCCTGTAGCCAATGCGAAATCCGGCCCGCTTGCCGGCTTGCGGCTTGCCGTAAAGGACATCTTCGACGTCGCCGGCTACCGCACCGGCTGCGGCAATCCGCAGAAATACCGGGACGCTTCACCGGCCATGGCGACCGCGCCGGCCGTCCAGGCGCTGCTTGATTCGGGCGCCCGCTTCGTCGGCAAGACGCAGACCGACGAACTCGCATTTTCCCTGCTGGGGCTGAACGCGCATTTCCCGTCGCCCATCAACCCGGCAGCACCCGACCGCGTCACCGGCGGCTCGTCCTCCGGTTCTGCCGCGGCAGTCGCCGGCGGGCTGGCCGACATTGCAACCGGATCGGACACCGGCGGCTCGATCCGAGCGCCGGCAAGCTTCTGCGGCCTGATCGGCCTCAGGACGACGCATGGCCGTATCCCGCTCGACGGCGCCATGCCGCTGGCGCCTTCGCTGGACACATTCGGTTGGTTCGCAAGCGACATCGTCATCTACGAAAAGGTCGGCACGGTGCTGCTCGGCGACGATCCGCATTCCCATGAACTGAGACGCCCCGTCACTCTCGCTGAGCTGGACGGCCTCGTGCTCGGCCCGCACGAGGCCGACGAATATCTCGCCATGCTCCGCAGTGTCGCTTCGGTGCTGGGCGCACCGCGCAGCGTCGGCCCGCTGTCGCATTCGACCGACGATCTCTATTGGTGCTTCCGCAAGCTGCAAGGCTATGAAGCCTGGCAAAGTCACGGCGCCTGGATCGCCGGCGGCGACCGCATGCTGGGACCCGGTGTCAAGGAGCGTTTCGAGCACGGCGCGACAATCGACGCGGCAACCGCGCAATGTGAAACGGAACGTCGCGTTTCGTTTCGCCTCGAACTGGCCGGCCTGCTTGGCGACGACGGCGTTCTTGTGCTTCCGACCGCTCCTGGTGCCGCGCCGCTCAAGGCCGCGTCATTCGACGATTTGCAGACCTATCGCGAGCGGGCGCTGAGACTGCTCTGCCTTTCCGGCCTGTCCGGCTTTCCGCAAATCACGCTGCCGCTCGGCAAGACCGGCGGGGCGCCGTTCGGCCTTTCGCTGCTCGGTCCGAAGAACAGCGACCGGCAGTTGATTGCGCTGGCCGCCCGCATCCTTTCGGCCCACCAAGGAGGCGCATGACATGGATACGCTGACCCGCATGCGCGCCTTCATCGACGTGGTCGAGGCCGAAGGATTTTCGGCGGCGGCGCGCAAGATCGGCCGCTCGAAGGCGCTATTGTCGAAATATGTGCGCGAGCTGGAGGACGAGCTCGGCGCGCTGCTGCTCAACCGCACCACCAGGCAGTTTTCCCTGACCGAGGCCGGCCACACCTATTACCGGCGCGCCTCGGAGATCGTGCGCGAGGTCGACAGCCTTGCCGATGCGGTGCGCGAATCCTCCGGCGACGTGCGCGGCAGGATCAAGCTGTCGGCGCCGCGCACCTTTGCCGACGCGCCGATCGGCCAGTCGCTGATCGACTTCGCCAAGCAGCACCCCGACATCGTGCTCGACATCCATCTCGACGACCGTTTCGTCGATCTGGTCGAGGAGGGCTTCGATCTGGCGGTGCGCATTTCGCGGCTGGAAAATTCCTCGTTGATCGCCAGGCGCCTGGCGCCATTTTCGGTACGGCTTTGCGCGTCTCCTGAACTGATCGCCAGGCACGGCATGCCGGTCAGGCCGCAAGACCTTGCCCGCGTGCCTTGCATCATCGACACCAATGGGCGCTGGCTCACCAACTGGCCGTTCAAAGGCGACAGCGGCGATACGGTGAGCGTTTCGGTTTCCGGCCCGATCGAGGTCAACAGCCCGATGGCGGCAAGGGCCGCTGCCGTGGCTGGATTGGGATTTTCCGTCCTGCCGGATTTCATCGCCGCGCCCGACATCGAAAGCGGCAAGCTGCTGACTGCGCTGGATGACCGCATTCTGCCCGGCGGCGGCATTTTTGCCGTCTATCCGCACCGGCGCTATCTGCCTGCAAAAGTTCGCGTTTTCGTCGACTTCCTGGTGCAGTGGTTCAAGACGCTGGACAACGCATGAGCTTTCAGCCGCGTTGCGGTCCCATTTTCGCCCGCTTTCTGGTAACTGTCGGCAATTCACCGAAGCCGATTGAATCGCGACCGAGAATGCACCTGAAACGGCAAGCAATCATGCTGGCTTCGGCCTTGACCGCGACGTTTGCCGCCGTCGGACCGGCTGAGGTGCATCCCCACGTCTTCGCCGAAGCCCGCCTCGAAGTGGTCCTCGGCCCGGATCACCAAACTGTGAAGGCATTGCGTCATGTCTGGCGCTTCGACGATTTGTTTTCGAGCACGGTGATGATGGAGTTCGACAAGAATTCCGACCTGAAACTCGACGACAAGGAGCTGAAGGATGTCGCCGACACCGTCCATGCCTCGCTTGCCGAATTCAACTATTTCCAGCTCGTCACCGTCGACGGCAAGGACGTGGCAATGACCCCGCCGCCGCATTTGATGGCCAATTTCGACAATGACCAGTTGATCATCCTGTTTGAATCTGAACCGAAGGTACCGATCAAACTGAGCGGCAAGATAGATATCGGCGTCTACGACCCGACCTTCTACACCGCGATCGATTTCACCGAGGATGCCAATCTGCAGGTCGATGGGTTGCCGCCGACCTGCACCAGCAAGGTTGTCCGCCCGAACCCGGACGAGGCGATCGCCCAGAACCAGAAGACCCTGACCGAGGCCTTCTTCAACGATCCGACAGGCACCGACATGAGCAAGATCTTTGCCACCAAGCTTGAACTGACCTGTCAGCCGGAAGGATAGATCCAGTGACCAAACCGTCCCTGCGTTTGGCATTCGGTCTTCTGGCCGCCGCCTTTGTGATGACGCACTTTCTCGGCTCCGCCCACGCCCAGAGTTCACTCGGCATCGGCACCAATGACGGCATGGCTCCAACCGCCACCGGCCCGTTCGCCCACATCCTGATGTGGATCAATCTGCGCCAGCAGGAATTCTATCATGCGCTTGCCGGCGCGATGAAGGCGATGCGCCAGGACGGCAGCAAGTTGTGGCTGCTCATCGGCCTGTCCTTTGCCTATGGCATTTTCCACGCCGCCGGCCCCGGTCACGGCAAGGCGGTGATCTCTTCCTACATGGTGGCCAATGAAGTGGCGCTCCGGCGCGGCATCATGCTGTCCTTCGTCTCGGCCCTGCTGCAGGCGCTGACCGCGATCGTGGTGATGCTGGTCGCCTATTTCTTGCTGCGCGGCACTGCCGTCTCGATGACAGACGCCGCATGGTTCCTTGAAATCATGAGCTATGTCTTCGTCACTCTGTTCGGCGCCTGGCTGCTGTGGCGCAAGGCCGGCCCGGCCATCCTTCGCCTGTTCGGCGCAAATCCGGGCTACAGCCTCTCGGCTGCCCATGCCGGCCATTCACATGCCGGCCATTCACATTCCGCGCATGCCCATGCGGCACATTCCCACGCGCTTGATGCGCATGACCACCACGATCATGCGCATGACCACGGCGCCCACGACCACGCCCATGCTGCGCACGATCACCACAGCCATGCGGCGGGCGAGGTCTGCGAGACGTGCGGACACTCGCATGCCCCCGACCCGGCGCTGCTTTCCGGTGATCGCTTCGATTGGCGCACGGCCTGGTCGGCGGTCGCTGCCGTCGGTATCCGCCCCTGTTCCGGCGCGCTGATCGTGCTGAGCTTCGCCTTGCTGAACGGGCTATGGTTCGGCGGCATCCTTTCGGTGCTGGCCATGGCGCTCGGCACCGCAATCACCGTCTCGGCCCTGGCGACGCTTGCGGTGACCGCCAAGAACTGGGCGGTGTATTTCGCCGGCGACGGCCGCATGGGCAACCGCATCCATTCCTTCGTCGAGATCGGCGGCGCCGCCTTCGTCTTCCTGTTCGGCCTGCTGCTGCTTTCGGCCAGCCTGACTGGCGCCTGACCTCGTTGCGTCCGATCGGGGCGCTTTAACTAGGGATATTGCCCCCCAACTCGTCTTCGATATGGACGCGGATGATCTCGTCGAAGCTCGTTTCGGCGGCAAAGCCAAGCTCCCTCGAGCGCCGCGCCTCGAAGCGCGTCGGCCAGCCCTTGACGATCGCCCAGATCGTCTCGTCGGGCTCCTCGCGGATCAGTTTCACCGCCTTGGCGCCGGCGACACGTTCCAGCGCTTCGATCTGTTCGCCGACGCTGACGGCGACGCCCGGCATCGCCAGGTTGCGGCGCGGGCCGACGGCACTGCCGTCGATCTGAGCCGCATGGATCAGGAAATTCACCGCCGAACGCGGGCTGGCGTGTGTGTGGACGACTGAGCGCGGCACCGGCAGGATCGCTTCATGGCCGCTCAGCGGCTCGCGGATGATACCGGAGAAGAACCCTGAGGCCGCCTTGTTCGGCTTTCCCGGCCTGACGCAGATGGTCGGCAGCCTGATGCCGATGCCGTCGAAGAAACCGCGGCGCGTATAGTCGGCAAGCAGCGCCTCGCCGATCAGCTTCTGCGTGCCGTAGGAGGTCAGCGGCGTCGGGTGGAACTCGTCCGGAATGATGTCGGGAAACGGTGCGCCGAACACGGCGATCGACGAGGTGAAGACGACGCGTGGCGTATAGGCGGCCAAGCGGATGGCATCGAACAGCGCCCTGGTGCCGTCGAGATTGACGCGATAGCCGAGATCGAAATTGGCCTCCGCCTCACCCGACACCACGCCGGCGAGATGGAAGATCACGTCGGGGCGCGGCGCGACCAGATTTGCGGTCGCTCCCGGTGCGGCAAGGTCGCCGGTGTGGAGGGTAATGCTGACACCTTCGAGCACCGGCGCTTGCGGCGGCACGATATCGTGAAGGTCGAGCGCGGCGATCTTGCGGCCGCCGAGCGTCCCGTCCTTGGCCAACCTGGCGATGAGTTTGCGGCCGACCATGCCTGCCGCGCCGGTAATCAGAATGCGCATGTCACTTTCCCTTTTTGCGCTGGCTGCGGCTACGCAGCCAGAACACGACGAAGATTGCCACCATGAAGATCGCCGCGACGACACCGGCAAGCACCGTCGAGACCCTGCCGACCGCCAGCATCACTGTTGGAAGATAATAGGCTGCGATGCCGAACAGCAGCAAAACCCAAGCGGCGCCGATCGCCGCATTGCGGGTGTCGCGGTCCATCACGCGGCGCCAGGGTGGCGAGAGTTCATGTCGATCGTTGCCAATGCCCAGAACTCCCGAAGTCAGTGATAATGGCCGCGGTGCGGTGCCGCATCATGCGCGTGATCGTGCTCGTCATCATGCTCATGGCTGTCGGCACATCGGCCGAATTCCGGTTCGACCGTGGCATGGGCTATGCCATGTTCCGCCGCAAGCCGCTTCTTGATCGCGCTTACCGCCATATGCGCGTCGACGCCGTCATTGAGGCAGGCATGCAACGTCGCCATGTTGCTGAAGCCGTCGAGCGACCAGACATGCATGTGATGCACCTCGCGCACGCCCTTGATCGAGCCTTCGATGTCCCTGGCGATCAGGTCGCGGTCGAGGCTTGCCGGCACGCCTTCGAGCAGGACGTGGGCTGCCTCGCGCATCAGCGACCAGGCCGTGGACAGGATCAGCAGCGAGACCAGGATCGACAGGATCGGATCGATGGGCGTCCAGCCCGTCGCCAGGATCACCAGCGCCGCGACGATCGCCGCTGCCGAGCCGAGCAGGTCGCCGAGCACGTGCAGGATGGCGCCGCGCATATTCAGGCTGCCGTGGTCGCCGCCGTGCAGCACGTAGAACGAGCCGAGATTGACCAGCAGGCCGGCGATCGCGACGACCAGCATCGGCCCGCCGAGCACCGGAGCCGGCGCTTGCAAGCGGCCCCAAGCCTCGTAGACGATCCACAGCGCGATGGCGAAGATGGCGATGCCGTTGGTGTAGGCGACCAGCGTCTTGACCCGGCCGAAGCCGTAGGTGAGGCGCACGGTCGCCGGCCGGCTCGCAAGGTGAAAGGCATACCAGGCAAGGCCGAGCGCGACGCAATCGGCAAGCATATGGCCGGCATCCGCCAGCAGCGCCAGTGAACCGGTGAAGATGGCGCCCAGCGTCTCCGCGACCATGAAGCCGGCGGTCAGGCAGGCAGCGATCAGCACGCGCTTCTTGTCGGTCGAGCCGTGCACATGACCTGCGCCATGGCTGTGGTCGTGGCCCTGCGCAGCGTGGTCGTGGGTATGCGCCATCTATAGCCCCTGCTAGAGCCTGATCTATCCCGGCAGACTCGGGATGGAGGCTCTGTCTTCTCGTTTGACCATAATCCTATCCGAAAACCGGATACCACTTTTCGGGAGCATGGTCAGGCGCCGAACTCGGCGCGAAAATCCTCGAGCCGCCGCTTCTGCTGGCCATCGCTGTCGAAATTGGCCGGATCGAGCCACGCTTCATAGGCTCTGCGCAGATCAGGCCATTCCCTGTCGATGATCGAATACCACGCGGTATCGCGGTTTTCGCCCTTGACCACAAGATGCTGACGGAAAATGCCCTCGAACTTGAAGCCGAAACGTTCCGCCGCGCGCTTCGACGGCTCGTTGCGATTGTTGCATTTCCATTCGTAGCGGCGGTAGCCAAGCTCGTCGAAGACATACTTCATGAACAGGAACTGCGCTTCCGTCGCCGCCGGCTTTCGCGAGATCAACGGGCCCCAATAGATGTTGCCGATCTCGATGACGCCGTAGGCGGCGTCGATGCGCATCAGCGTCTGGCGCCCGGCGACCTTGCCGCTGGCCTTGTCGATGACTGTGAAGAACAGCGGGTCCTCGCTGGCTTCTGCCTTGTCCAGCCACGGCTGGAAGGCGGCACGGCTCTCCGGCGGGTAGTCTGGCAGCCAGGCGAAGCGGCCGCCGGCATCGGCCACCGACGAGGCCTCAAACAGGCCGTCACCGTGTTTTTCGGCGTTGAGCGGCTCCAGCCTGACAGTTCGCCCCTCCAGCACCTTGCGTTCGGGCCGCGGGCGCGGTTGCCAATTCTTGAGATTTTCCGACACCGAAAACTCCAATCCGTTTGACTTTTGCGGGCGGACGCTCACAAAAACGCACGCTCGCTGAAAGAACCACACGGACGGGAAAAATGCTCCACACGATTTCGGCCTTCGACCGCCTCGGCGAGGAAAATGCGTTCGCGGTGCTGGCGCGTGCCACGGCACTTGCCCACCAGGGCCGCGATATTGTCAATCTCGGCATCGGCCAGCCCGACTTCAAGACGCCGCAGCACATCGTCGAGGCCGCGATCAAGGCGCTGCGCGATGGCCATCACGGCTATACGCCGGCCAACGGCCTGCTGGCGACGCGCGAAGCGGTGGTACGCCGCACGCTGGCCACCACCGGCGTCGAAGTCTCGCCCGAAGCGGTGATGATCCTGCCCGGCGGCAAGCCGACCATGTTCGCGGCGATCCTGATGTTCGGCGAGCCGGGCGCCGAAATTCTCTATCCCGATCCCGGCTTTCCGATCTACCGCTCGATGATCGAGTTCACCGGTGCTGCCCCCATCCCGGTGCCGATGCGCGAGGAGAACGGCTTTGCCTTTTCGGCTGCGGAGACCTTGGCGCTGATCACCCCGAAGACCAGGCTGCTGATCCTCAACTCGCCCGCCAATCCGACCGGCGGCGTCACGCCTCGCGCCGAGATCGAAAAGCTGGTCAGGGGGCTGCAAGCGCACCCGGACGTCGCCATCCTCTCCGACGAGATCTACGACGTGATGACCTATGACGGCGAGACGCACTGCTCGCTGCTCGCCTTCCCCGAAATCCGCGACCGGCTGATCGTGCTCAACGGCTGGTCGAAGACCTGGGCGATGACCGGTTGGCGCATGGGCTGGTCGATCTGGCCGAATGGCGACAAGGGCGCGCATCTCTACGACAAGGTGCGCAAGCTGGCGGTCAATTGCTGGTCCTGCGTCAACGCGCCGAGCCAGTATGCCGGCATAGCCGCCATCGACGGCCCGCAGGACGACGTCGACAAGATGATGCGCGCCTTCGACCGCCGCAGGAAGGTCGTGGTCGAGGGGTTGAATGCCTTGCCCGGCGTTTCCTGCATTACGCCGAAAGGCGCCTTCTATGCCTTCCCCAATGTTTCCAAGACCGGCTGGAAGGCCAAGAAGCTCGCCTCGGCGCTGCTCGAGGATGCCGGCGTGGCGCTGATCGGCGGCCCCGATTTCGGCATTCTCGGCGAAGGCTATGTCAGGCTGTCCTACGCCAATTCCGAGGAGAACATCCTGCGCGCGCTGGAGCGGATCGAGGCGTTCCTGGCGAAGTGAGGACGACGATAGGAGAAGCCACATGTTCTATGCCATTCTTGCCTATCACGAGGAAGAAGCGATTACGGCACTGACGCCTGAGCAGGATGCGGCGCTGATGACCGATCTTCTCCAGATCAACGATCGGCTCTACCGCCAAGGCACCCTTGGGCCGGCGGCCCGGCTCGGCGCGACACAAGACGCCTGCACCTTGCGCGGGCCAGGCACCGGAATGGTTATCGACGGCCCCTTCGCCGAGACCAAGGAACAATTGCTGGGGCTCTATGTCGTCGACTGCGCCAACCGTGACGCCGCCATCGACATTGCGCGCGACCTTCGCCGTGTCAATCCGACCGCCGTCTACGAAATCCGCCCGATTTCGCTATATTTACCCGGCGTGCCGCTTCCGGTCACCCGGCCCTAGGACGTAGACTCATAGCTACGTGGCCAGATGCGGATTGCGACGAGTTTTAGGGCGGCAAGAAAGTTCTCAGCCAGCTTGTCGTAGCGCGTCGCGATGCGACGGAACTGTTTGGCTTTGTTGAAGAAGCGCTCGATCAGGTTACGGGCTTTGTATAGGAAGGGCTGAAGTAGATCGGGGCCTTGCGATAGGCTTTGGGGGATATTGGCCCAAGTGTTCTGGTCGGTGATGGCAGTGCGCAATGCGTTGGCATCGTAGCCCTTGTCGGCGAGCAGCATCGCACTTTCAGGCAAATCTTTGATCAAGTCCGCTGCGGAGGCAGACATTTGGCTATGAAAGTGACGTCCAGACCACACTGTCAAGATCGGGAGAGTAGCGGGCGATGATAGCCTCTTGATCATGTTCCTGCGTGAGAATTATCTGCTTCCCAGTAGCGTCACCGAGCAATCGCATAAAGCGGTCAAGCTTCTCAACCTCGGTTTTTCCGCTGACTTGCCTTGGATCGAAGTCGAACTCAATTTCGACAGCGCTGAAGAAGTGACATGCAAGCTGGATTGGCCCGACGTAGAAAGACAGTAAGCTGCCTGTTTCGCTTTCCAGGGCCGCTTCGACGCCCAATGGCATCGACTCGATCTTGCCGGAGACACTGAAACTAGCAGGCGGGGTCCATTCGAGGAGGATGTCCCAGACGACCTGCCAATCTGCCTCAGACGTGTTCAGAACGTAGATGTCTCGCCAGGAGCCGTCCCAAGCGAAATCCGATGCTATCTGTTCCCAATTCATGCATGAACCATTCTCTATGACTGCAATTCTAGCATGACATACGCCATGACCGCTTTCCACAAATCCCAAGCCCGCTTTCCACCTATCCCGGTCATTCCGCATTTATGAGTTTACGGCCTAGTCTAGTGCATGTCGCCCAAAGTGCGCAGCGGTTTTGGGACAACGACATGTATACAACCTGGACCGGTTGCCTACCCTCGCCCGACAAACGGCATCTTCGTCGCCATCACGGTCATGAACAGCACGTTGGCGTCGAGCGGCAGGCTGGCCATATGGAGGACGGCATCGGCGACGCGCTCGACATCCATCACCGCTTCGGCGGCAATGGTGCCGTTGGCTTGCGGCACGCCGACCGTCATCGCCTGCGCCATGTCGGTCAGCGCGTTGCCGATGTCGATCTGGCCGCAAGCAATGTCGAAGGGCCTGCCGTCCAGCGCCAGCGTCCTGGTCAGCCCGGTGATGGCGTGCTTGGTCGCCGTATAGGGCACCGAGCCCGGCCGTGGCGCATAGGCCGATACCGAGCCGTTGTTGATGATGCGGCCGCCCATCGGCTGCTGCCTGCGCATGGCGCCGAACGCGGCGCGAGCACACAGGAACGAGCCGGTGAGATTGACCCCGACGATGTCGTTCCACACGTCGACCGGGATGTCGTCGATCAATGTCGATTTGTAGCTCGTGCCGGCATTGTTGAAGAGCAGGTCGACGCGCCCGAAAGCCGCAGCCACCGTCTCGAACAGATCGTCGACCTGATCGGCCTTGCTGATGTCGCAGGCGAAGGCCAATGCCTTGGCCTGCGTCGGCCCGGCCGCGGCGATCGCATCCTCCAGCACCGGCTTGCGGCGACCGCAGAAGACCGTAGTCCAGCCGGCCTTGAGCAGCGCCGTGGCGACGCTTTTGCCGATGCCCGTGCCGGCGCCGGTGACGATGGCGGTTTTATAGTCGGTCATGGCTGTACTCCCTGAAAGGGATGAGGCATCGCAAATGACGGGAACCATGGCAAGCCGGCCCAAAGCCTGTGCTCACAAAAAGGGCGGCCGTTGGCGACCGCCCCTGATCCGAACCGGGCATGGGAGGAGGAAAACCGATCCGACTGACTGAAATCATGCGCTCACCGGATTAACGAGAAGCTAACGCCAACGGCGCCGAGCTCCGAGGCTTCCTCTTCGAGCTACCAGCGCGAGCCTGCGACCGGCTTGGCCGTGCTGCCCGCTGCCGGCACCTTCGCCGCCGTCACCGTCGCCTCGACATGGTCGACCAGCGCATCCGGCAGGCCGAGACGGCCGGCAAGCAGGTCGAGATAGCCGCGTTCGGCCCGCGTGTCCGGATCGATGGCAAGACGCGAGGCGGTGTAGAGTTCCAGCTTTTGCGCATCGGTCTTGGCCCCGGCGATCAGCACATCCAGATCGAGCGGCGCCTCCAGTTCCGACATCAGGAATTTCTCCGCTTCGGCGCCGACGCCGGCGAGGCTGAGCTTGCCGGCGATCTTCTGCCGCTCTTCGTCATCGACGTGACCGTCGGCCTTCGCCGCCGAGATCATCGCCCTGACCAGCGTCAGCGTGAATTCGTCTTCGCCCTGCGGCGCTTGCGACGGATGGAAGGCGGTATCGGCCGGCGGCGGCAGCAATTCCGGTTCGCCTGCAGCTTGCGTCTCGGCCGGCGCGTTGCCGTTCTTGTAGTTCTGGTAGGCCTTGTAGGCGAGGCCGCCGATCGCAGCCAACCCACCAAGCTTCACCGCCGCACCGGTGACCTGGCGGCCTGGGCCGGTTCCGAGCAGCACCGCGGCCAGCGCGCCGGCGGCAAGCGGATTGTCCTTGGCCATCTGCACCGCCTGCCCCGCCTTGTCGCGGACAGTCGATCCGGTGCCGGGAACTTGCGAGCCGAGCAGATCGTCGAGGAGCTTCTTGGGATCGAACATCAATGCCTCCAGAATTGGCCCGGCCGAAGGTGCGCGGGCAGGTTTGCACGTCGAAGACCTAGGTCCCGCAGTTTGACATTACAATGACGCGGCGCGTCCTTTTGCCCGCTGCCACGCATGACCTCGCACCGACATCTGCTTGGATTTCACGCGGAAATTACAGTGCTGCAGCCTCCTTCCGCGTCAAAAAACGCGCGACGCTGTGGACATCGGACGTGTCGAAACCAGCTTCGACTTCGGTAATGTCGCGGCATGTCGCTTGAGAGGAGCCTGGCATGACCGATGAGACAGACCGCCAGCCGGCACGCGACCCCCAGGAACTGGAGCGCCTGTTGATTTCACGGCAATGGGTCGGAGACATTGACGGCATGGCCGCGCTTTTCGAGCAGCATGCCGTCATCGACAGCGGTGGCGGACAGCTGACGTTCGGCCGCGAAGCCATCCGGGGGCTGTTCGCGGAGATCACCGCAACCGGCCGAAAATTTCAGTCCGGAGATCAGCGCCCGGCTGTCGTCAATGGCGACCTGGCGCTGACCTCGACCCGGCTTCCTGACGGCACCATCACCACCGAGGTCGCGCGCCGGCAGAACGACGGGACATGGCTGTGGGTCATCGATCGTTTCTCTGTTGCTTAACGTAAAGTTGCTTAACGTGAAGCTAACTTCCGATGTGACGATCGCCGCGCGCTTGCGCCAGTTCGACCTGGCGCTGGCGCTCGGAGTAGCGGGCGCGATCTTCGTCCGAGCGGGCATCGAAGCAATGCGGGCATGAAACGCCGGTGGCATATTCCGGCGACAGCCGGTCTTCTGCAGCCAGCGGATGCCGGCAGGCGCGGCAGAGTTCGGCCTCGCCTTCGACCAGCCCGTGCGATACCGAAACGCGCTCGTCGAAGACGAAGCATTCGCCTTGCCAGAGGCTCTGTTCGGCGGGCACATCCTCGAGATATTTCAGAATGCCGCCTTTGAGGTGGAACACAACCTCCAAACCGAGCGACTTCACATAGGCCGTCGCCTTCTCGCAGCGTATGCCGCCGGTGCAGAACATGGCGACCTTGCGCCCGTCGAGCTCGCGCCGATGCTGCTCGACCCAGGCCGGGAATTCGCGGAAGCTGTTGGTGGCGGGATCGACAGCGCCCTTGAAGGTGCCGAGCGACACCTCGTAGGCATTGCGCGTGTCGATGACGATGGTGCCCGTATCCGAGATCAGTGCATTCCAGTCGGCCGGCGCGACATAGGTGCCTGCACCTGCCGCCGGATCGATATTCTCCACGCCCATGGTGACGATCTCGCGCTTCAACCGCACCTTCATGCGGTGGAACGGCATCGTTGCGGCGCTGCTGTATTTGATCTCGAGGCCGGCGAGACCGTCGATGGATTCGAGATGATCGATGAGCGCCGCGATTGCCGTTTCACTGCCGGCGACCGTGGCGTTGATGCCCTCACGCGCCAACAGCAGCGTGCCTTTGATGCCGCGTGCGTAGCAGAAGGCGGCGAGCGGCGCGCGCAGCGCCTCGAAGGTGTCGAGCCGGGCGAAGCGGTAAAGCGCGGCAACGCGGAAGGCTTGGCTGGGAAGTGTCATCACCAAGCCACTAGACGCTCACGACAGCCGGATCAAGGCAGAGCCGGGAGCGGTCTGATCGCGGAAGGTTTCGAACACCACGCGTGACATCGCGACACGCCGCGTTTCGTGGACAGAAAAACCTCCTTCTGCTAACCGGTCGACTTGATCAACAGAGGAGAGACGACGAATGCCCAGCACGACCGAAAAGCTCCTGTCGCTCCTCAACGGCCAGCCGGTCATACCGGTGCTGAAGATCGCCAATCCCGCCGACGCGGTGCCGCTGGCCCGGGCGCTGGCCCGCGGCGGCCTGCCGGCGATCGAGATCACGCTGCGCACCGCCGACGCGCTGGAGGCGATCCGCCGGGTGGTGGGCGAGGTTGAAGACGCCGTCGTCGGCGCCGGCACCATCCTGGACGCCCGCCAGTTCGGCGAGGCGGCGGCCGCCGGTTCGAAGTTCATCGTCAGCCCCGGCATCACCCGCGAGCTTCTCGCGGCAGCCAAGGACAGCGACGTGCCGTTGCTGCCCGGCGCCATCACGCCGGGAGAGGTCATGGCCGCCCGCGAAGCCGGCCTGCGCTTTCTGAAATTCTTCCCGGCCGAACAGTCGGGCGGCATCGCTTCACTCAAGGCTTTCGCCTCGCCGCTTGCCGACGTGAAATTCTGCCCGACCGGCGGTATCACCGGCAAGAATGCCGCCGACTACCTCAGCCTGCCCAACGTCATCTGCGTCGGCGGTTCCTGGGTGGCGCCGGACGATCTGGTCAAGGCCGGCAAATGGGACGAGATCGAAGCCTTGGCGCGCGCGGCAAGCAAGCTCGGGCGCTAGCATCTTCTGCATCAAAAGCCGCCGCCGATCTGGTTCGCCGGGCTGGTTCCCGCTCATGGGCTCGAACCACGATTCACGCCTTCAAAGGGCGCTGTCCTACCATTAGACGAAGCGGGAGAATGCCGACCGCTGGTTAGCATCCCTGGATGAAGGAAGCCAGTGCCGGCGGTGGAGGCCGCGCGGGGGTGCCAGCGCAGCCTTTACGATATTTGCCCAGCGCGGCCTACTCGGTCTTGAAGCGGGCCACCGACATGAACTTGACGGCTTTGCCGGTGAACCGGTTTGCGTCGGCCATCTCGTTGCCCGGCTGGAAGCCTATCGTATAGACCTCTCTCGGTGCCGTACGGACGAAGTCGTAGGCGTAGCGCGGCGCCGTTGTCGCATCTGAAACGGTTGCGACATACTCACCGCTGTGCAGCGCCCACCGGGCGGCCTGCGGCGCGGCGGCGACCACCACCGGCTTGGGGCTGGGCTTCAGGTCGCGAGCGGTGGCCCTGGGTTCCTTGCGTGTGGTCTTCACGCCTGCACCGATGACGGCGGCCGGATCGGAGCCGGCCGGGCGGGCAACGATGGCCTCGCGCGGCGATGCCCCGTCGCTCGATGCCCCGTCGTCGCTCGCCGGTTCCTCGAACACCGATGCTTGCTCGGAAAGCGACGCGACCTTGTATTCGTCGGTCGCGCTGACCCTTTCCAGAACGGCCTTGACCTCGTCGGGCTGGGAACTGTCGGGCCGCGCCGACGGCAACACCGAGAATGCGTCGGTGGCGGTGTTGCTCCGCTCGGCCGCACTCGCCAGCGCCAGCAACACTTGCTTGTCCTGCGGCGCAAGACTAGCAGGCGAAAGATCGGCCGGCAGCGAATGATCGGGCCGCCAGCTCGGCACGGGAACGTTGTTTGCCGCGACCTGCACCGGGCCGGCCGCAGCAGACGGGTCTGCTATGCCGAACGGAACATTTGCCGGCGCCACGCTTGCCGGCGCTTGCGCGGTCGCCACCGCCTGTTCAGTCGATCCAGCCGCATCCGCCACGCCGAACGGAACGTTCTCAGGCGGCTGGGCGCCGACGTCCGTCTTCGGGCGCGGAGCAAAATCCGGCAGCGGAATGCTGCGCGCCGGCAATGCCGCGATGATCGTCTCCGGCGTGTCATCCTCCGGTTCAGGCGCAGGCGCCGGAGCATCGGCGACTTCCGGAATCTCGGCGCGCTTGGCATCCTGAGGCGCGACGATGGCAATGCCAGGCAGGTTGCTGCTCTTGGCGGACGGCGCCGGCTTCACGTTACGGGGCTTTGGCGCCGGCTCGGCCATCGCCACGTCGGCGCTGTCGTCCGCCTCGTCGTCGCCACCGCCGAACAAGGCTGCCAGGAACCCGCGGGATTTTTTGCCGCCGCCGCTTGCGCTGGCGAGCTCGATGGCCGGTGCGCCGGCGCCCTTGCGGGCCTTGTAGGAGGCGAGCGCCTGTTGATAACCAGGCAGCGGCTTGCCGTCGCTCGGCACATGCAGCGTCTTGCCGTTGGGGAACACGCGCGCCAGTTCCTGGCGGCTGATGCCGGGCCAGTGGCGCACATTGCCGACATCCATATGCACGAAGGGCGAGCCGGAGCTGGGGTAGTAGCCGACGCCGCCGCCCTGCATCCTGAGGCCGACGTCGCGCAGCTTCTTCAGCGGCACGCCGGGAATATAGAAATCCATCGCCCTGCCGAGCATGTGCTGGCTTTTTTCGGCGACGCCCCTGCTGCGGCTGCGCAGCATCGAATTCGTGGCCGGCGAACGATAGCCGCAGACGACCTGTATGTAGTCGGTGGCGCCGCTCTCCCGATAGGCCTCCCAGACCAGGTCCAGCAGGCGCGGATCCATCTTGGTCGGCTCGTTGCGACGCCAGTCGCGCAGGATGATGTTGATCTTTCGCAAGCCCGCCTGGTCGTAGCGGCCGTTGCGCTTGTAGACGATCTCCGCCTTTTCATGCGTGTGGAGATGATAGAGCTTCAGCGAACGTGTCTCGGCGCTGGCGCCGGTTGCCGCCGCTGCAAGGAACCCGACGGCAACAATCACCGCTGCCAGCCATCTCGGCCAGACGCTCATGTGATAATGCCGCCCGTTTTCGTGTCGTTCGATTCTGTTCAAATCAAAAGGCCTTGCAGGCTGCCGTTTTGTCCCCGGATTTGACCAAACGGATGCGTGGTGTGTGCATCCGAATATCGATCCTAATGGTTAATCATCGCTTATTGAAGCCGAAATGCGGTAACACGGTGGCGATATCCCGCCAAAAATATTGCGCAGGATATCTTGGTAAACCGCTGGTTTAGATCATGTTTTGGCGCCAGCTCGAAACACGATCTGTTACCGTCCGCCTTAATACGTGAACACTGTGGCGAACACATCATTTCGAGGCGCAGTTGCGTGGAATGATGTCCGGATGAGAACCGGCTTGGCCCTGTGACTCAGGAAGCGAGCCGTTCGACGCGGCCGGTTTCCGGGTCGATGCCGTATTCCTTGAGCTTGCGGTAGAGCGTCGACCGGCCGATGCCGAGGCGGCGGGCGACTTCGCTCATCTGGCCGTTATAGTGATCGATGGCGAGCTTGATCATTTCGAGTTCGACGTCGGCCAGCGCACGCACATTGCCGCGCTCGTCGAGCGCCCGCAGCGTGCCGAAACGAGGCCTGGCCGGTGCATCGGGCTCGGCCGCGGCGACGCCGACGGCGGCCGGGACGTTATCACGCGGCTGGCTGCCCGAACCCACTCCGGAAGCTGGCCACCCTGGAGTTGGCCCCCCTGAAGCTGGCCACCCTGGAGCTGGCAAGGCGATACCCGAATCGAGATTGACCGTGCCCTCGACTTGCGCCCGGATCTGCGGGAATTCTTCTTCGGTCAGCATGTCGCCGTCGGCGAGCACCGAGGCCCGGAAGACGGCGTTTTCGAGCTGCCTTATGTTGCCCGGCCAGTCATAGGCCTGCAGCATGGCAAGCGCCGCAGCCGAGATGCCCCGCAGGCGGTGGCGCGGATCGGCGGGCGCCACCTTCTCCATGAAGTGCTCGACCAGATAGGGGATGTCGCCGCGACGGTCGCGTAATGGCGGCACGAAGATCGGATAGACGTTCAGCCGGTAGAACAGGTCCTCGCGGAACTTGCCGTCCTTGACCTGCTGCAGCAGGTTGCGATGGGTTGCCGAGATCAGCCTGATGTCGACCCTGACGGTCAAGCGGCCGCCAACCGGATCGACCTCGCCGTCCTGTACGGCGCGCAACAGCTTGACCTGCACGTCGAGCGGCAGGTCGCCGATCTCGTCAAGGAACAGCGTGCCGGTGTGCGCTTCGACGAACTTGCCGGTATGTTTTTCGGTGGCGCCGGTGAACGAGCCCTTCTCGTGCCCGAACAGGATCGATTCGACCAGATTGTCGGGGATGGCGCCGCAATTGACGGTGACGAAGGGTTTCGAGCGGCGGTCGCCGCTGCCCTGGATGGCGCGCGCCACCAGTTCCTTGCCGACGCCGGATTCACCTTCGATCAGGATCGGAATGTTGGACGCCGCCGCCTTGCTGCCGAGCCGGATCACCCGATCCATCGCCGGACTGTGGGTGATCATGTCCTTGAACGTCAGATGGCCGCCGCGCTGCCGTGACGAGCGCTTCACTTCGCCTTCGAGCGCTTCGACCTTGAGGGCGTTGCCGATCGACGCCTGCAGCCTGTCGGGAGAGGCCGGCTTGACGACGAAGTCGAAGGCGCCGTGACGCATTGCCGAAACGACGGTTTCGATGCCGCCCTGCGCGGTCTGCACGATGACGGGAATATGGATGCCACGCTCGCGCATCGCCTTCAGCACGCCGATGCCATCGAGGCCCGGCATCATCAGGTCGAGGATGATCACCGACACGTCGCGCGCATTGGGTCCGTCGACGAGATCGAGACCGGCCTCGCCGCCATCGGCGACGATCGCGGTGTGGCCGAATTTCGTCACCGCCGCCTCGAGCAGCCTGCGCTGCACGGGATCGTCATCGACTATGAGTATGGAAGCTGCCATGACTGATCCGACCGTGCCCGCCCGAGAATGCGCCCTATGGATCATCTTGGCACAGGGTTCTAAATAAGCTTTCAAAAAACCCGGTGAATGAATTCCTTAGGATTTGACCGGCTTCTCGTTTCCTCGAATTTTTGTGTCTGGAAGGATCGGCAATGCGCATGGTTTTTGCTCGAAAGCTGGCGGCGGCGCCCGGTCAGGGCGTGGCGGAGCTTGGCGACCTGCCGGAATGGAATCTAGCCGATCTCTATTCGGGCATGCAGGCGCCCGAGTTGAAGCGCGACATCGCCAAGGCCGCCGCCGATGCCATCGCCTTCGAGAGCCGTTGGAAAGGCACGCTCGCCGCCGAGGCCGGGCGTGGCGGCGCCGGCAGGCTTGGCGAGGCGCTTCAGGCCTATGAAGCGCTGGAGGAGCTGATCGGCCGCATCGTCTCCTATGCCGGGCTTGTCTATGCCGGCAACACGTCGGATCCGCAGCGCGCCAAGCTCTATGGCGACATCCAGGAAAAGATGACCGATGCCAGCGCGCACCTGCTGTTTTTCGCGCTCGAGCTGAATCTCATCGACGATGGTGCGATCGAAACCGCACTCGCCGCCGATCCGGCCTTCGCCCATTACCGGCCCTGGGTGCTCGATCTGCGCAAGGATAAGCCCTATCAGCTCGAAGACCGCATAGAGCAGCTCTTCCATGAAAAATCGATCACCGGGCGCGGGGCCTGGAACCGCCTGTTCGACGAGACGATGACCGATTTGCGCTTCGACGTCGACGGCGAGGAGCTGACGCTGGAGCCGGCGCTCAATCGCCTCCAGGACGCAGACAGCGAGGTGCGCCGCCGGGCGTCCGAGGCGCTGGCCACGACCTTCCGCAAGAATTTGCGCGTCTTTACGCTGGTCACCAACACGCTGGCCAAGGACAAGGAGATCTCCGACCGCTGGCGCGGCTTCGAGGACATTGCCGATTCCCGCCATCTCGCCAATCGCGTCGAACGCAGCGTGGTGGATGCGCTCGCCGCCGCGGTTCGCGACGCCTATCCACGCCTGTCGCATCGCTATTACGCGATGAAGGCGCGCTGGCTCGGCATGGAGGTGATGAACCACTGGGACCGCAATGCGCCATTGCCCGAGACCCCACAGGCGGTCATCGGCTGGGACGAGGCCAAGAACACCGTGCTTTCCGCCTACCAGCGCTTTTCGCCCGACATGGCGGAGATCGCCAGAACTTTCTTCGACCGCAACTGGATCGATGCACCGGTGAGACCCGGCAAGTCGCCTGGCGCCTTCGCCCATCCGACCGTGCCTTCGGCGCATCCCTATGTGCTGCTCAACTACATGGGCAAGCCGCGCGACGTGATGACGCTGGCGCACGAGCTCGGCCACGGCGTGCACCAGGTGCTGGCCGGCGGCCAGGGCGCCCTGATGGCATCGACGCCGCTGACGCTGGCCGAAACCGCATCGGTGTTTGGCGAAATGCTGACCTTCCGCTCGCTGCTCGAGCAGACCACCGACAAGCGCGAACGCAAGGCCATGCTCGCCCAGAAGGTCGAGGACATGATCAACACGGTCGTGCGCCAGATCGCCTTCTACGAGTTCGAGCGCAAGGTGCATGCCGAGCGCAGGAGCGGCGAACTGACCTCCGACAAGCTCGGCCAGTTCTGGTTGGAAGTGCAGGCGGAAAGCCTCGGGCCGGCGATCAAGCTGCGCGAAGGGTACGAGGTTTTCTGGACCTATATCCCGCACTTCATCCACTCGCCTTTCTACGTCTATGCCTACGCATTCGGCGATTGCCTGGTGAACTCGCTCTACGCGGTCTACCAGAACGCCGAGCGCGGCTTTCAGGAGAAATATTTTGCCATGCTGCGCGCCGGCGGCACCAAGCATCATTCCGAGCTTCTAGCGCCGTTCGGCCTCGACGCGGCCGACCCTGCCTTCTGGCAGATCGGGCTTGGCGTGATCAGCGGACTGATCGACGAGCTGGAAACACTGGACAAGTGATGCGCAACACTGGACGATGCGCAACACCGGATGACCGGGTTTTCCAGAACAGTTTAGCAGCAACGCATATTGGCGATGGTCTATTCTTGTCTTGGTTATTTGTTCTTAAATAACTTTCCATGGAAGTTTTCCGTTAGATTCCCGTAAGCTGTATGATAGCGTCCGCCCTCAAGCTCAGCCGGGCACGAATGGATCCGGTCGGAAAATCCCGACCGGCCATGGCGTGTCGGCGGATGCGACAACGGTTGTTGGCCAGGGGCAAACCGGTCGCCGACAGCTCGATCGAAGCCGGCTGTTCTGCAAATTGCGGAACCACCATCGAATGGTCCTTCGCCGAGGTCATGGCTCTACAGGCCAGGGCGGACGGATCGGACTGGAGAGAGAAAGACAATGGGCACTTTTTTCTACATGCTCCTGGCGTTCCTGGTAGGTGTGTTGGTTGGCTGGTTCATTTGGGGACGCCTGCGTGGCGAACTCGACAGTTTGCGCGGCGATCTAGACCGCAGGCGCAGCGAACGCGACAGATTGCGGGCCGATAGCGACCGTCTGACCGGTGAGTTGGATGCATGCGGCCGCGCCCGCGCCGATCTCGAACGCCGGCTGGGCGAGGCGAAAACCACCCAGGCGCCAACCGCGAAGGCGGCAACAGCCAAGGCGCCAGCCGCCAATGCCGGTGCGACCAAGGCGGCGATGCAGGCGCCGTCAACCCTGATTTCGACATCCGCACCAGCCAAACCGGCGCCGAAGAAATCTGCAACGGCGAAGGCCGCGACCGCGCCACGCGCAAGTGCCGCGAAAACGGCAACGCCGAAACCGCCTGCATCGAAAGCGAGCGCCGCGCCGACGGCAAGCAAGGCTGCGCCGGCGGCAAGCAAGGCCGCGCCGGCGGCAAAGAAAGCCGCGACCGGCAAGGCAACAGCTATTGCCCCAGGCAAAGCCAACGACCTGCGTCGCCTGATCGGCATCGGCCCCACCAACGAGCGGCTGCTCAAAGGGCTTGGGGTCACGACCTATGCCCAGATCGCCGCCTGGACACCCGACGATGTCAAGCGGATCGAGGCGACGTTGAATTTCGACGGCCGCATCGAACGTGAACGCTGGATCGAGCAGGCGAAACTGCTTGCCGCCGGCGACGAAAAGGAATTTGCGCGCCGCTTCCCGACCGCGGGAGAAGCCAGCAACACCTGATCCATCGCAAGGCGGCATCGGGAACAGGCGGCGCTCTCGGGCGCCGCTTTTGTTTTTGCCCGCCGCGCCTTTGCGTCTTTGGACGCCGTTCCCTCGATTGCGCACGGTCGAGCCCCCATATAGATCGATCGCTGGTGACCGCAGCATCCGAGCCTTATGTCCCTGCCCCTGCCCTTTGCAATTTTCAGGAACGACGAGACCGCGCGGCAGCTCGTTTTCGACCGGCCGGCCGAGATAATCGCAGCGCATGGCGAGGCGGATTTTTTACCGGCGCTGGAAGCCGCGCAGGCTGCACATGACGGCGGCAAATGGCTGGCCGGTTATTTCTCCTACGAGGCCGGTTACCTGCTCGAACCCAAGCTCGTTCCGCTGCTGCCGGCCGGCCGCCGCGCCCCGCTTTTTTGCCTCGGCGTGTTCGATGCGCCGGTCGAGCAGACGGTCGCGCCAGGCGATCCGCCGGCCAGCAACGGCCCAATCTTCGACGCCAAGGCAGCCTGGTCTTCGGACGACTACGCCAAACGCTTTGCCAGGCTGCATGACCACATCCGCAAGGGCGACTGCTACCAGGGCAATCTGACCTTTCCGGTCCATGCGCAGTGGTCGGGCGACCCGCTGGTCGCCTTCAACGCGCTGACCGAACGCCAGCCGGTGAAGTATGGGGCGCTGGTCGCGCTCGGCGATCCGATCGTCTTGTCGCGTTCGCCCGAACTGTTCTTCGAGGTGGACGCGGAAGGCATGATCGAGACGCATCCGATGAAGGGCACCGCGCCGCGCGGCGCAACAAAAGCCGAGGACGATCGCCTGAAAGCGTTCTTGCGCAACGACGAGAAGAACCAGGCCGAGAACCGGATGATCGTCGATCTCCTGCGCAATGACATTTCACTGATCAGCGAGGTTGGCACGCTCGATGTGCCGGAGCTTTTCCGCATCGAGAGCTACCCGACCGTCCACCAGATGGTGAGCCGCGTGCGGGCGAAACTCTTGCCCGGCCTCGCCATCCATCAGATTTTCGCCGCGCTGTTCCCCTGCGGCTCGATTACCGGCGCACCGAAGATCCGCGCCATGGAGATCCTGCGCGAGCTGGAAAGTGGCCCGCGCGATGTCTATTGCGGCGCCATAGGCTGGATCGCGCCCGGGGGCCGGATGCGCTTTTCGGTGGCGATCCGCACCATCTCGCTCTTTGCCAATGGCGAGGCGGTCTACAATGTCGGCGGTGGCGTCGTCTTCGATTCGACAGCCGAAGAGGAGTACCAGGAGTGTCTGCTGAAAGCCCGTTTCGCGACAGGAACACTGCCGATTTCGAACTGATCGAAACAATGCGCTGGGAACCCGGCTCGGGTTTCCTCCGTTTCGACCGCCATCTCGCGCGGCTTTACGGCTCGGCAAGCGAACTCGGTTTCGCCTGCGATCCGACAAGGGTCGGCGAAGCGCTGATGAATGCGGTCGGCCACCAACAGATCGCGTTGCGCACCCGCCTCGTCCTGTCGCGCAAGGGCGAAATGGCGGTGTCGGTGCAGCCCTACGAGCCGCTCGCCGCAGACAAGGTCTGGACCCTGCAGCTGGCGCGCGTGCGGCTTGATTCGAGCGATATGCTGCTGCGCCACAAGACCAGCCGCCGACAAACCTATACGCGCGCGCGCGCCGAATATCTCGCCGGGCGCGCCGACGAGGTGCTGCTCGCCAATGAGCGCGGCGAAATCTGCGAGGGCACGATCACCAATGTCTTTGCCGATTTCGGCGACGGCGTGCTGGCCACGCCGCGGCTCGATTGCGGCCTGCTGCCTGGCGTCCTGCGCGGCGAACTGCTGGATCAAGGCCGCGCCGGTGAAGCGGTCTACACGTGGAACGAACTGAAATCGGCCAAGGCGCTGTTCGTCGGCAACTCGCTGCGCGGATTGATCCCGGCGCGGCTGGGCTGAAGCATCTGGAGACAACAATGTTCGTGGTTTCGCTGAACTACAAGGTGCCGCTGACCGAGATCGACCGCCTGCAGCAAGCGCATGTCGAGTGGCTGAAGGCCTGCTATGCGCAAGGTATCTTTGTCGCCTCCGGGCCAAAGCGGCCAAGGACCGGCGGCATCATCATCGCGCGTGGTCCACGCGAAGTGCTCGAAGCCAGACTGGCGGACGATCCCTTCGCCAAGGCAGGTGCCGCCGATTACGAAATCACCGAATTCACGGCGAGAATGGCCGCCGCCGCACTGGAAGCCTACAAAGAGGCATGAGCTTCCGCCCGCCGACCCACACACCCTATGACGGCTCGTCGAAACTGTTCACCATCGGGCTGAAGCCGCTCAATCTCGATAGCTGGATCGAGGTCGACGAATATCTGCTGCCCTATCTTGCCGAGAAACGCCGGCTTTATGCGGAAATTCCCGGCAAGGTTTTTGTCGAGGAGCAAACAACGCGCGACGCTCAGCGCGAAGTGCTCGATCTGCTCGGTGCGCATCTGGCGGCGAACTTTCCTGAGACCCACAGGCGTACCGACAATGCGATCGAGGTGATCGGCGGCATCGACAATCTCGAGGGCTCAGGCACCTCAGCTTCTTTCAGCGATGCGCCGCTTGTCGCGGCCTCGTTGCTCGTCCAGGAGGATTTGATCCTGATGCGTCGCGACGAGAGCGGCTGGCGTCTGGCGGCCGGCTCGCTCTGCTTCCCGTCGTCATGGTCGCTGATCGAAAAATTCGGCAAGCCGCTGCAGCAGATCCACGCGCCGGTACCGGGTTTCGGCCCGGGCACACGCCCGGCCGATCTCATCAACCGCATGTTCGACGGCCTCCAGGGCCAAGCCGTCGAGCGCTACAACTGGTCGATCCAGGCGGGCGACGCACTCTACCACCCGCTCTCCAACCTCGAACGCGTCGACCGCGCCAGCAATCGCCCGTCGAGATTCCCGGATGGCGACATCGACGCCCATGCCTTTATCCGCGTCGAGCGGCAGACGCTGAGAAAGCTCCCCGTTTCGGGCGACGTACTCTTCACCATCCGCATCCATCTCGACCCGCTCGCCGTGCTGGAACGCCACCCCGACCGCGCGGCGCTCGCGGCGTCCTTGGCCGAACAACTTCTGGCGCTGGACGAGGCACAACTCGACTACAAGGGGATGACCGCCGACCGTGACCGGCTGGTGGAAACACTGAAAATGATCGCTGGGGGGAACAATGATCCAGCATCTTAGCAGGCCGGTCACGTTCATGGCCGCGATCCTGGTGCTGTCGACAGCAGCCGAGGCGGAGCCGGTGACTTATGCCGGCAAGCTTGGAAAGGCCGATATCGTCGTCGAATTCACCGGCGACCCCGCGGCGCCCGGCGGCCCGCTGGCCGGCCGCTATTTCTACCGCTCGAAGGGCGTTGACATCCCGCTGCAGGCCCGGTCTCAAAGGGGCAGCAAGTTCGAACTGGCCGAGGAGGAGGCATGCGGCGCCGACAATTGCGATGACGGAAAGGCCGCGCCGATTGCCGCTGTGTGGCGCCTGGCCTCATCCAGTAACGGCAAGACCCTTGAAGGCAGCTGGAACGGAAAGAAGGCGCTGCCGCTCAGATTGGAACGGGTCGCAAGTCGGCAAGTGACCGGGAACGAGCCCGGCACCCCGCTCGATCTCTACGATTTCAGCTTCATGAAGTTCTTCGCCAATGACACGCCGCTCACTATGGAAACGTCCCCTTATGACTATCTGCGGATGGACACTCAGCTCGATAACGGCAAGACGACTGGTTGGCCGGACGCAACCTACCGCTATGTCGTCGACCCCCGCACCAGGTTTGCCACGCCGCGCATTGTCGAACTGTCCGGCGACGTTCCGATCGAGGCCGCGAATGCTCTGCTGCAAGAGAGGCACTGGCGCGCAAACATCGGCGCACTGGGCTGCGTGGCGGCGCAATATGCCGGTTTCAACGACGGCGGGCCAATTGACGGTATGAACGGCGGCACGCTCGGCGGCTATGAGGACAGCACATTCGAAGTGACGTCGCTGACTCCGCGGCTGATGAGCTGGCGGGAGTCCGGCAGCATCTTCTGCGGCGGAGCGCATCCGACCAACTATTCGGACGCCTACATCATGGATGTGCGGCGCGGCGTCCTGCTTGGCCTTCAGGACATTTTCTCGGATACGGTGGATGGCAAGCCCGGTCCTTCCCTGGCCTCCTTCGTCAAGCAGCGGCGCAAGAAACCGATCGATCAGACCGATATCGATCACGAAGCCGAATGCGGCATGGACGATCTCATCGGCGAATATCTAGCGGTCAGCCTCTGGCGTGAGGGCGACAAGCAGGTTCTGGTTTTCGGGCTCCAGACCCTGCCGCATGCCATCCAGGCCTGCGCCGACGATCTGCTGGAACTGCCGGTCTCCGAGGCACGTGACCTCTTCAAGCCTGCATTCGCGAGACTAGTCGAGCCGTAGCCGGGATGGCGCGGCGTGAGGCCGGCCGTCCGCTTTTCGCTTTATTGTGACAATGATCTATGGTTTGTCGCGCCGCGGCCAAGCCGCTGTTCCGAAGCGTTTTTTGAGGGAGTAATCGATAAATGGCGAATGAAAACTGGCCCGTTTACGGTGAGATCACCGGCCCTGTAGTGATGATCGGCTTCGGCTCGATCGGACGGGGAACGCTGCCGCTGATCGAGCGCCATTTCAAATTCGACAAGTCGCGCATGACGGTCATCGACCCGCGCGACACCGACCGCAAATTGCTCGACGAGCGCGGCATCACTTTCATGCAGGATGCGGTGACCAAAAAGAACTACAAGAAGCTGCTGACACCACTTTTGACCAATGGCGGCGGCCAGGGCTTTTGCGTCAACCTGTCGGTCGACACTTCCTCGCTTGAGCTGATGAAGCTCTGCCGCAAGCTTGGCGTCCTCTATATCGACACGGTGGTCGAACCCTGGCTCGGCTTTTATTTCGACGAGAAGGCCGACAACGCCTCACGCACCAACTATGCGCTGCGCGAGACCGTACGTACTGAAATCGCGAAGAACCCGGGCGGCACCACGGCGATCTCGTGCTGCGGCGCCAATCCGGGCATGGTCTCGTGGTTCGTCAAGCAGGCACTGGTCAATCTCGCCACAGATCTTGGCCTCGACTTCTCGGAACCCGCGCAGCACGATCGCGAAGGCTGGGCCAGGCTGATGAAGAAGGCCGGCGTCAAGGGCATCCATATCGCCGAGCGCGACACCCAGCGCACCAAGAAGCCCAAGCCGATGAACGTGTTCTGGAACACCTGGTCGGTCGAAGGCTTCATTTCGGAAGGGCTGCAGCCGGCCGAGCTCGGCTGGGGCACGCATGAGGCGTGGATGCCGAAGAACGCCAAAAGCCACAAGAACGGTTCGAAGGCCGCGATCTATCTGGAGCAGCCCGGCGCCAATACACGCGTGCGCACGTGGTGTCCGACGCCCGGCCCGCAATACGGTTTCCTGGTGACACACAACGAAGCGATCTCGATTGCCGATTTTTTCACGCTGCGCGGCAAGAAGGGCAAGGTGCAATACCGGCCGACCTGCCATTACGCCTATCATCCCTGCAACGACGCAGTGCTGTCGCTGCACGAGATGTTCGGTGTCGCCGGCAAGGCTCAGCCCGTGCATCACGTGCTCGACGAAAATGAACTGGTCGATGGCGTCGACGAACTCGGCGTGCTGCTCTACGGCCACGCCAAGAACGCCTACTGGTACGGCTCGCAGCTGTCGCTGGCCGAGGCGCGCAAGCTGGCGCCCTATCAGAACGCCACCGGCATGCAGGTCACGTCGGCGGTGCTGGCCGGCATGGTCTGGGCGCTGGAAAATCCCGAGGCCGGCATCGTCGAGGCCGACGAGATGGATTACAAGCGCTGCCTCGACGTGCAGGGCCCCTATCTCGGGCCGGTCAGGAGCTATTATACCGACTGGACACCGCTCGACAATCGGCCTGGTCTGTTTCCCGAGGATCTCGATACCAAAGACCCGTGGCAATTCCGCAACATCCTCGTTCGATAGCAGCGTTGCCTCGACACTCGGCCAGCTTGCAATCGCCCGGAAATCGGGCGATTGAAGAGGGGCGGCCTAGAGCCACGTGCGTCCATTTGGACGCACAAAGTACGCTCTAGCACTTTGAATGTGCGCATCGTGCTTTCCGAAAATCGGATCGATTTTCGGGCCGATGCGAGAGGAGAGGATCTTGAAGATGACGATTGCGCAAAGACTGCTTTCGGCTGGCATTGCCGCGGCCGCTACGGTCGCGTTGGCGGCCTGCACGACAACCGGCCCAGGCGAGCCGCCGGTGATCACGGCCAAGGGGGTTGAAGGCTCCTGGATCGACGCGCAGGGCACGGGCTTGTCCACCTTCAAGGGCGGCAGCTTCGCGACCGTCGCAACCGACACCGGCCAGAAGCTTGCCGATGGCAGCTACACCATGACCGGCGGCACCTCAGTCGAGATTCATGGCACTTCGCTGATCCGCCAGACGCCAATCAGCTTCAACTGCCTGATGGTCTCCACCAGCCAGCTCAATTGCACCAGCGCGAGCGGGCAGAATTTTGTGCTGACCAGGCGCACCTGAAATCCGATTCCGAATTGACTTTGCAAAAGACGGCGGCTTCAAGCCGCCGTCTTCTTTTTACGCCGGCAAAGCTGATGCCGATTTCCGCTTGCATCGACTGAAACGCGATGTGAACATAGCCCAAGAGGGCTGTTACATCCCAGTCAAACAAGAGCGTTAAACGCCTCTGCGCATGACCCCGAAAATCGGAGTCGATTTTCGGAAAGGATCATGCGCAAAATAAAAATTGGTACAGCGTCCTTTGCGCGTCCCAAATGACGCGCGGCGCTGTACTCAAGTTATCCGGGAGACGAGAATGAAGAAGATTGCTGCCATCGCCGCGCTGTCGGCATCGGCGCTTGGCCTGTCGGCAGGGGTATCCTTTGCCGACTACACGCTCAACATCCTGCACATCAACGACTGGCACAGCCGCATCGAGAGCAACAACAAGTACGAATCGACCTGCTCGGCCGAGGAGGAGACCAAGGGCGAATGCGTCGGCGGCGCCGCCCGCCTGGTCACCGCGATCGCGCAGGAGCGCAAGAAGCTGGAAGGCCAGAACGTGCTGCTGCTCAGCGCCGGCGACAATTTCCAGGGCTCGCTCTTCTACACGACCTACAAAGGCAAGACCGAAGGCGAATTCCTCAACCAGATGAAATTCGATGCCGAGGCTCTCGGCAACCATGAGTTCGACGATGGCGAGTCGGCGCTGGCGCCGTTTCTCGACATGATCCAGTTTCCGGTGCTCGGCGCCAATGTGAAGGCCAATGCGCAATCCAAGCTCGGCGACCGCGTCAAGCCGTCGATCGTGGTCGAGGTCGGCGGCCAGAAGATCGGGATCGTCGGCGCGGTCACCAACGACACGCCGGAGCTTGCCACCCCTGGCCCGAATATTGCCATCGAAGACGACGTCAAGTCGATCACCGCTGAGGTCGAGAAACTGAAGCGAGAGGGCGTCAACAAGATCATCGCGGTGACCCATATCGGCTACAAGCGCGAGCGCGACGTGATCGCCAAGATCCCGGGCGTCGACGTGGTGGTCGGCGGCCACAGCCATTCGCTGCTGTCCAACACCGACCCCAAGGCGGAAGGCCCTTATCCGACGATGGTCGACAATCCGGACGGCTACAAAGTGCCGGTCGTCCAGGCGGCGTCCTATTCGAAATATCTCGGCGAGTTCAAGGTCGTGTTCGACGACAACGGCGTCGTCAAGGAGGCCAGCGGCGATCCCATCCATCTCGACAAATCGATCACGCCCGACCCCGCCGTGCTTGCCCGCATCAAGGAACTCGGCGCGCCGATCGAGGCCTTGAAGAACAAGGAAGTCGCCGAGACCACCAAGGCGATCGACGGCAGTCGCGAAAACTGCCGCGCCCGCGAATGCGAGATGGGCAATCTGGTCTCCGACGCCGTCCTCGACCGGGTCAAGGGCCAAGGTGTCGAGATCGTCATCTCGAATGGCGGCGGCTTGCGCGCCTCCATCGACCAGGGCACCGTCACCATGGGCGAGGTTCTCACCGTCCTGCCGTTTCAGAACACGCTGGCGACCTTCCAGATCTCCGGCAAGGATTTGCTTGCCGGCCTCGAAAGCGGCCTCAGCCAGGTCGAGGACGGCGCCGGGCGCTTCCCGCAGGTTGCCGGCCTGAAATATGCGTTCGACAAATCGGCGCCGCCTAACGGACGCGTCAAATCGGTCGAGGTCATGGAAGGCGGCGCCTGGACGCCAATTAAGCCGGACAAGGATTACCTGGTCGCCACCAACAACTATGTCCGCCAGGGCGGCGACGGCTACAAGGTGTTCGCCGAGAAGGCCAAGAACGCCTATGATTACGGCCCGGGGCTGGAACAGGTCGTCGCCGACTACCTAGGCGCGCACCGGCCCTATACGCCGAAGCTCGACGGCCGCATCACCGAGATCGCCGCGACCGTGGCCCCGGCCGCAGAACCTGCCAACCCTGCCGAACCGCCAAAACCTGCTGAGGCTGCGCCGGCAAAGCCCGTTGAGCCGGCAATGCCCGAAATGCCGGCCGGCTCCGGCGACATTTCCAAGACGCCGCCGGCCGTCCCGGCTGAAACAGCGCCGGCACCCGCACCCGCCGAGCCGGCCCAGCCGGCGGCACCTGCGGCTCCGGCCACACCGGCTCCGGCGACCCCTGCTCCGGCCGAGCCGGCACCGGCCGAAAGCAGCCATGTAATCGTCGCCGGCGATACCTATTGGGATCTCGCGGTGAAGGCTTATGGCGACGGCACCAAATGGAAAATAATCTCCGATGCCAACAAAGCCTACGAGCCACGCCGCCTTCCGGTCGGCGCAACCTTGACGATCCCGGCGGCCTCGAAGTAATCCGGCCGCAGGAACGCAATGCACCCGCCCGGCAGACCGGGCGGGTGTTGCATTTCTGGGATAAGGTGCGGCCAGACGCAGCATTTGAAAACCGGCGCGGCATCGCTACTTTCGCCGCGGCACCGTTGGTTCGCGGTGTTGGAGAACCTCATGACGCTTGCCAACCCTGCTGAAATCAAAGCCGAGAAGACTGCCGCCTCGCCGTCGGCAGGGCGCCCTCTGGTCAGGACCGGCAAGGTCGGTGTCATGCTGATCAATCTCGGCACCCCGGACGGCACCGGCTTCAAGCCGATGTGGCGCTACCTCCGGGAGTTCCTGTCCGATCCGCGCGTCATCGAGCTCAACAAGGCGATCTGGTATCCGATCCTCTACGGCGTGGTCCTCACCACCCGGCCGAAGAAATCAGGGGCCAACTATGCCAGGATATGGAACTGGGAGCGCAACGAGTCGCCGCTGCGAACCTACACCCGCGCCCAGGCCGAGAAGCTCGGGCTCGCGCTCGGCGAGCTACCCAATGTCGTCGTCGACTGGGC
Organism: Mesorhizobium sp. M0018; assembly: GCF_040323955.1. Lineage (NCBI taxonomy): Bacteria > Pseudomonadati > Pseudomonadota > Alphaproteobacteria > Hyphomicrobiales > Phyllobacteriaceae > Mesorhizobium > Mesorhizobium sp. M0018. The sequence goes on from NZ_JAMYVL010000001.1 coordinate 227,090, forward strand.
GATGCGCTACGGCAACCCTTCGACCGAGAGCGTGGCCGAGAGACTGGTCGAGCAAGGCTGCGACCGCATCCTGTCTTTCCCGCTCTATCCGCAATATTCGGCGACGACGACTGCGACTGCCAACGACCAGCTGTTTCGCGCGCTGATGAAGATGCGCCGCGCTCCGGCCATTCGCAGCGTGCCACCCTATTACAACGAGCCGGCCTATATCGAGGCGCTCGCCCGTTCGATCGAAAAGCATCTGGCGAGCCTCGGATTCGAACCGGAAATTGTCATTGCTTCCTATCACGGCATTCCGAAACCCTATTCCGACAAGGGCGACCCCTACCAGGCCCATTGCCTCGAGACGACCCGACTGCTGCGCGAAAAGCTCGGCTGGGATGAAAACAAGCTGATTACCACCTTCCAGTCGCGCTTCGGCGCGCAGGAGTGGCTGCAACCCTACACCGACAAGACGGTCGAAAGACTAGGGCGCGAAGGCGTGAAATCGGTCGCCGTCGTCAATCCAGGATTTTCCGTCGACTGCATCGAGACGCTGGACGAGATCGGCAGGGAAGCGTCCGAGACCTTCTATCATGCCGGCGGCGAAAAGTTCGCACATATCCCTTGCCTCAACGACAGTGCCGAGGGCATGGCGGTGATCGAGGCGATGGTGCGGCGCGAGCTGTCCGGCTGGGCCTGAACAGATCACCCGTCTATGCACCCGCAATCCGTGATCACCTGATTGTAACATTGCTGAAACACACTTAAGTGTTTGGTGGAATCGGTCGCGTGGAATATCCAACATAGCCGGCCTTTGAGGGGAGAGCCAAATGGGTTTCAGTGGTTTTGATATCGCGCTTCTAGTTCTTGTCGCCCTTGTCGTGCTGGTGCTTATCAAGGGCATCCGAACAATTCCGCAAGGCTATAATTATACCGTCGAACGTTTTGGCCGTTACACCAAGACATTGAACCCAGGCCTCAACCTGATCGTGCCTTTCGTCGACCGTGTCGGCGCCAAGATGAACATGATGGAGCAGGTGCTCGACGTACCGACGCAGGAGATCATCACCCGCGACAATGCCACCGTTGCCGTCGATGGCATCGCCTTCTATCAGGTGCTTAACGCGGCGCAGGCCGCCTACCAGGTCTCCGGCCTGCAGAATGCGATTCTCAATCTCACGATGACCAACATCCGCACCGTGATGGGCTCGATGGACCTCGACGAACTTTTGTCGAACCGCGACGCCATCAACGAGCGCCTGCTGCGCGTCGTTGACGAGGCGGCGCATCCCTGGGGCATCAAGATCACTCGTGTCGAGATCAAGGACATCAACCCGCCGGCCAATCTCGTCGAATCGATGGGCCGACAGATGATGGCCGAGCGCAATAAGCGCGCGCAGATCCTCGCCGCCGAAGGCCTCAAGCAATCGCAGATCCTGGAGGCCGAAGGCCGCAAGGAAGCCGCCTTCCGCGATGCCGAGGCGCGCGAGCGCTCGGCCGAGGCTGAAGCACGCGCCACGCAGGTGGTGTCGGAGGCGATTTCCAAAGGCGACGTGCAGGCGCTCAACTACTTCGTCGCGCTGAAATACACCGAAGCGCTGACCAGGATCGGCTCGGCGACAAACAGCAAGCTCGTGCTGATGCCGATGGAGGCCTCATCGCTGATCGGCACGCTCGGCGGTATTGGCGAAATCGCCAAGGAAGTTTTCCGAAGCGAAGGCACCGCCGGTGCCGCACGACAGGCCGCCCGCCCGCCGGTCGTTCGTCCGAGCGAAACCTGAGGCCACAGCCATGCTCGGCCGCATTGTTTCCGAACTCGGCCCGTGGAGCTGGATGGTCCTCGGCTTCGTCCTGCTGGTAATGGAGGTCATCGCGCCGGGCATTTTCATGCTGTGGATCGGCATTGCCGCGCTGTTGATCGGCGTCGTCTCACTGCTCGTCTGGGATGCCGGTTTCTGGACCTGGCAGATCCAGGTCCTCGCCTTCCTCGCGCTGTCGCTGGTCTCGGCCTATGTCGGAAAGCGGCTGGTGGGCGGGCGCCATGATGAAACCGACCAGCCCCTGCTCAACCGTCGCGGCGCACAGATGGTCGGCCGGACGGCGACCCTTGCCGAGCCGATCAAGGACGGGCGCGGCCGCATAAAGCTGGGCGACACGTTGTGGCGCGTCTCCGGCCCTGACCTGCCGGCCGGCACGCAAGTGCGCGTGACGGGCGCCGCTGATACCGACCTGGAACTGACGGTCGAGGCGGTCTAGGAACCCGCTAGGCAGCACCGATGCGCAGCAGGTCGTGTAGATGGACGAGCCCGATCGGCCGCCTGCCTTCGACCACCATCAGGCTGGTGATAGCCGAGTCGTTGATTGTCTGCAGCGCCGTCGCAACAAGCGTGTCGGGCGAAGCCATTTTCGGCTCTCTGGTCATCACCTGATCGACGCTCATTGCCAGGAGATCGCTGCCGATATGGCGCCTGATGTCGCCATCGGTGATGATGCCGATCAGCTTGCCGTCCGCGGCAGTCACGGCCACGCAGCCAAACCCCTTGCGCGACAATTCGAGGATTGCCTCGCGCATGCCGGTACCTGACGACACCAGCGGCAGCCTGTCGCCGACATGCATGATCTCGCGGATCTGCGTCAGGTTGGCTCCGAGCTGGCCGCCGGGATGGAACGTGCGGAAATGGTCCGGGGTGAAGCCGCGTGCCTCGAGGAGCGCGATGGCCAGCGCATCGCCCATCACCATTTGCAATAGTGTCGAGGTCGTCGGCGCAAGCCCGTGCGGGCAGGCTTCCGGTGCTCGCGGCAGCAGAAGCACAACGTCGGCCGCGCGCGCCAGAGCCGATTTTTCACCCGCGGTGACCGCGACCAGCGGGATCGAGAAGCGCCTCGAATAGGCGATGATGCCCTTGAGCTCAAGGCTTTCGCCCGACCACGAAAGCGCGATTATGGCGTCGTTTCTGGCGATCATGCCAAGGTCGCCGTGATTGGCTTCGGCAGGGTGGACGAAGAAGGCCGGCGTGCCGGTCGAGGCGAGCGTTGCGGCGATCTTCGAGCCGATATGGCCGCTTTTGCCGACCCCGGTGACGATGACGCGGCCATCGATCTGCGACACCATGCCGACGGCTCGTGCGAACGGCTCGGCCAGCCCGTTTTCGAGAGCGTCTGCCAGTGCCGCGACGCCGGCCTGCTCCGTCGCCACGGTTCTCAGCGCCGAGGCAATCGCGGCCTGCCCGTCATGCCGCTTCCTGTCTGGGGATTTCACGTCCATGGACGATGCGATTAGCGCTTCGGCGCGCGCCTGTCCAACGGAATTGCCGTCCCGAACCTCCTGACGGGCCATGCCTCAACGCTCCGTTAACCATCCCCATTTACGGTTTCGTAAGTATGGCGCGCGTGCGCCGCGCAAGCAGTGGTGCCGATGTCCGGGTTTCAGCCTCAAAACAAAATGGGACGAAAGGGCAAGGCGGTCTGCGCTTTGCTGCTGGCAACCAGTGTCTTTGCGTTGTCGCGGCCGGCACTGCTTTGCGCCCAGGAAACCGAGCTGCGCGGCGAGGTTTCGGAATCGACAATCCTGGACGAACAGCAGTACAAGATCAGGCAATCGAGCATAGCCGGAACCCAAGCCGCGCAGGCTGCTGCAACCGCCAACGACAATACGCCGCTGCCTACCTATCGCCCGGCCAGCCAAGGGGCGTTGCCTGACGACGGCACGGGCGAGGCGGCCACAACCGGCGGCACTTTCGATCAACCAGCGGCCAGCGGCGACCCATTTCCCGACAACCCTGCTCCGCCACCCCGACGGCGGCCAAGCGCGACGCCACGCGCCGCCAATGCGGCCAACGCCGAAGACGAGACCGCTGACAGCCAGAAGCGCATGAGAGCCGCGACTGCAGCCGCGGCGGCGACCGATGACACCGATACCGCCGCTATAGACGAGCAGGATACGGTCAACCGCCGTGCCGTCACCATCGATTCCGCCGAGAGGCTCAGGCTCGACCCCGGCGCCGAGCGCACCGAAGCCATCGACGGCCAGAACAAAAAGAACGAGGACGACCCGTTCGCCGCCACCGGCATCAAGCTCGGCTCTTTCGTAATCCGGCCGACGCTCGAGCAAGGCCTGACGTCTTCGACAAACGCCGATTCGAGCAGCCTCGGCAAGCCGGCCTTGCTGTCGGAAACGACTCTGCGCTTCAACGCCGTCTCCGACTGGCGGGAGAATTCGGCGACGGTTGAGGGCTATGGCATCTTCCGCGAAACCTTGTCCGGCTATGACATTCACGAGGCGCAAGGCCGCGTCGACGGCACACTCAACATCGATCTCGACAATGATCTGCGCGCCATCGCCAAGCTGGGCTATGAGGCCGTGCCCGAATCGGCCTCGGCGCCGGACGCGGTCGTCGGCGCCGTTGGCCAGCCGGTGCGCCAGACCATGAACGGCAGTCTCGCCGTCGAGAAGGATGCCGGCAAGATGCGCTTCGCGCTGACCGGCGCGATCGAGCACGACATCTTTGGCGACGCCAAGCTTTCGTCGGGCGGATCGCTGTCGCAGAAGGGCCGCGACTCGACGCTCTACACGGCCATTTTGCGTACCGGTTACGAGATCTCGCCTGCCATCACCCCGTTCACCGAAATCGAGATCGGCCGGCGCGCTTATGATTTGCGCGTCGATCCAAACGGCTTCCAGCGCTCCTCGACCAGGCTTGGCGCACGGGCCGGCGTCGAGCTCGATCTCCGCGAGAAGCTTACCGGCGAGTTCTCGGTCGGCTGGCTGCGCGAAGCTATCGACGACGATGCCCTGCCGGCTATTTCGGGCGCGACGGTCAATGCCGATCTCAAATGGTCGCCGGAACGCGGCACCACGATCGGGCTCACCGCACAGACGACCGCCGAGAACACGACGAATGCGGGCGAAAGCGGCGACATGCTCTATTCCGGCAGCCTCACCGGCGAGCGGCAGATCCGCGCCAACCTGACCGGAAATGCCGCTCTCGGCCTCGAATGGCGCGACTATACCGGCTCCGACGATCATGATTTGACGCTGAGCGCCGAGGCTGGGCTGACGTGGTGGCTGAACCGCTACACCGGGCTCACCACCCGCGCCAGGACTGAAAAACTGACCAGCAACCTGATTGGGCGCGACTACACGGCCAACAGTATCTTCGTCGGCTTGAAGTTGCAGCGCTAAATGCATGTCGCGCAAAAGTGTGCAGCGGTTTTGCGATAACGACTTGCCTAAAACAAGAACCTAAAGCGCGTCGCATGAGGCCGGTCGAACGCGGCGCGCTTTAGCCGATCAGCGCGGCAACCGGTGTTGAAACTACAAGGCTATGCCGCGGCGTTCTGACGGCGCGAGTTCGTCGAGAAGCGTGCGAATGACACCGGCCATGCTGGCATTCATGTCTCTGCGCCACAGTGCGAAGGCAACGTTGGCCTCGACGAAGCCTTCGGGCGAGCCGCAGTCGAACGTCCGCCCGCGGTAGTGGTAGCCGTAGAAGGGCTGTTGCTTCTGCAGCTTCAGCATTGCATCGGTGAGCTGGATCTCGTTGCCGGCGCCTTTTTCCTGACCTTCGAGTATCTTGAATATCTCCGGCTGCAGGATATAGCGCCCGTTGATGTAGAGGTTCGACGGCTCCGTGCCGGTCTTCGGCTTTTCCACCATGCCGGTGATGCGGAAACCGTGATGCGCGTCCTCGCCGCGGCCGACAATGCCGTATTTGTGCGCCTCGGCCGGATCGCATTCCTGCACGGCGACGATGTTGTTGCCGGTCTCGGCGTAAAGCTCGACCATGTCCTTCATGCAGCTTTTTTCCGACTGCATGATCATGTCGGGCAATAGCAGCGCAAAGGGCTCGTCGCCGACGAGCTCGCGCGCGCACCAGACGGCGTGGCCAAGGCCGAGCGGTACCTGCTGGCGGGTGAAGCTGGTCTGCCCCGGCGCCGGTTGCAGCCGCTGCAGGCGGGCGAGCTGGTCGTCCTTGCCGCGCTGCGCAAGCGTGTCGTAGAGCTCGAACTGGACATCGAAGTGATCCTCGATGACCGCCTTGTTGCGGCCGGTCACGAAGATGAAATGCTCGATCCCGGCATCGCGCGCCTCATCGACCACATACTGGATGACCGGCCTGTCGACGACCGTCAGCATTTCCTTGGGAATGGCCTTGGTAGCAGGGAGAAAGCGCGTGCCGAGACCGGCAACCGGGAACACTGCCTTGCGAACTCTCTTCATGTGCCAATTATCCATTTGCATGCCTGTTCGGCAATCCCGATTCGAGACATTTTCATGCCGAAATCGAGGATTACTGAACGGCGGGTCATAAATCTCAGCTGGTAAAGCATTGACGCATCTTTTCACCCCGCACGGCACCTATGGTAAACCAAATGCTAACCGGGTTCGGCGATGAATAGTCTTCCTGAGATGAAGAAGGAGGAAAAGATGTCCGTTCGCAACGCCGCAAGGCGCTTCACCAGCGTCCTGACGGCCGCCAGCCTCTCGCTTGCTTTGCTCATGCCCAGCGGGCCGGCTTTTGCCAATGCCGGCTTCCGCCAATGGGTCGCCAGCTTCCGTGCTACCGCCGTGGCGAGCGGCGTTTCCGGCTCCGTCTACGACCAGGCATTCAAGGGCATCAACGATGCTGACCCGGTGGTACTGGAAAAGGCCCGTACTCAACCCGAATTCACCGCACCCGCCTGGGATTATTTCGACAACCGCGTCCATGACCAGTCGGTCGCCGTCGGCCAGCAGATGGCAAGGAAATGGAAGCCTTGGCTGGACAGGATCGAGGCAAGATACGGCGTCGACCGCTACATCCTGCTGGCCATCTGGTCTATGGAATCGAACTACGGCGAAACCCTCAAGCGCGATGATATCATGCGCAATGTCGTGCGCTCGCTGGCGACGCTTGGTTATGCCGATCCGAAGCGAGCGAAATTTGCCCGCACCCAGCTGATCGCGGCGCTGAAGATCCTGCAGACCGGCGACATCGACGAAAGCCATCTCAGCGGCTCATGGGCCGGCGCGATGGGCCATACCCAGTTCATCCCCACCAGCTACCAGTCCTATGCGGTCGATATGGACGGCAACGGCAAGCGCGACATCTGGAATTCGATTCCCGACGCACTGGCGACAGCCGCCAATTTGCTGAGGAAGAACGGCTGGCAGGCAGGCAAGACCTGGGGTTATGAGGTCAGCCTTCCGGACGGCAAGAAGCTGCCCGGAGGCTCGAAGTCGCTGTCGCAATGGCAGGCGCTGGGGGTCAGCCGTGCCAACGGCAAGCCGTTCAAGAACGGTGCGGACAAAGCGACGTTGAAGCTGCCCGGCGGCAGCGGCGGGCCGGCTTTCCTGATGATCAAGAATTTCTCGGTCATCAAGCGTTACAACAATGCCGACAAATATGCGCTCGCCGTGGGCCTTCTTGCCGACGAAATTGCCGGCTATGGCGGGCTTGTGCAGGACTGGAAGCGACCGTTTACCAAGCTCTCCTTCGAGGAAAGGCAGGAGCTTCAGAAGCGACTTTCCGAGCACGGCTATTACGACGGCAAGTTCGACGGCAAGATCGGTGACGGATCGAAAACCGCCATCATGGCCTTCCAAGCAAAGGCTGGCTTGACCCAGGACGGGTATCCGAGCAAGGAAGTGCTCAAATGGCTCAGGCAGAACTAGAGCCGGTTGCGGGATGGAGAGGGTGATTGGTTTCGGCTGCGCGCATCCGGTTAATCGTTCGTCGCGTGCCGATCCTCGTTCTGGCGATCGCCGTTCTGGCGGTCGGCGGCGCCAGTGCCTTTCATACCGCGGCCATGGCGCAGGAGCCGGAAAGTCGTGGCTGGTCGCTGCGCGACCTGTTGTTTCCGCGCAGAAGCGAGCGGTTTGAGCAGCCGCCGCCCGAATTCCAGAGAGAATTCCAGAGAACAAAGCCCAGGCCCAAGCTGAGAAAGCCCCGGTCAGTTAGCCGGCCGCCGCCGGCCGAGCCGACAACCCCAGTAGTCGAGAAGGCGCCGGATGCACGCGTCGTTCTGGTGGTCGGCGATTTCATGGCGTCTGGGCTGGCTGAGGGGCTCGACGCCGCCTTTGCCGAAAACACTGGCGTCAGGATCGTCGTCCGTGCCAACGGATCGTCCGGCTTCGTGCGTGACGATGTCTACAACTGGCCAGAACAGGTCAAGTCGCTGATCGCTGCCGAAAAACCGGCAGCCGTCGTCGTCATGCTCGGATCCAACGACCGGCAGCAGATGCGCGTCGGCGATGTACGCGAGCAGCCGCGATCCGAAAACTGGACCAAGGAATACGAGCGCCGGACCGATGCGTTCGGCAAGGCCATCGCCGCAACCAAGGTGCCGTATCTGTGGGTCGGCATGCCGGCCTTCCGGGTCTCGAAAATGACCTCCGACATGCTGGCCTTCAACGACATCTTCCGCTCGTCCGCCGAAAGCCACGGCGGCGAATTCGTCGACGTCTGGGACGGGTTCGTCGACGAGAACGGCGCCTTCATCACCAGCGGACCGGACATCAACGGCCAATCGGTGCGCCTGCGCTCCGACGACGGCATCAACATGTCGAAGGCCGGCAAGCGCAAGCTCGCCTTCTATACCGAAAAGCAGCTGATGAAGATCCTGGGGCTGGCCGCGCCAGGAAGCGTGGTGACGGCTTCTGCCCCGGCCGGCGCTCCCGTCGAGGCGCCGGCACCTGCCGCGGCACCGATAGCTGTCGATCGCACCGTGCCGATGCTGCTCAGCGATCCGGCGCTGGACGGCGGCTCGGAACTTCTCGGCGCCGCCCCGCCGGCAAAAGCTGACAAGAATTTGCCGGGCGAAAGGCTGATCGTCGAGGGCAAGGCGCCCGACGCCTCACCGGGCCGCGCCGACGATTTCTCCTGGCCGCCCAAGACACAGCCTGCGACGGCGGCCGCATCCGATACGACGACGGCGATCCGCCAGTAAACAGAACCTCTTCGGAACGGGCTCAGCGCGGCAGCACGCTCGATCCCATCAGCGCCTCGTCGATGGCGCGCGCCGCCTGGCGACCCTCGCGGATCGCCCAGACGACCAGCGACTGGCCGCGCCGCACGTCGCCCGCCGCATAGAGCCTTTCGACGCTGGTCCTGTAGTCCCGGTCATTGGCCTCGACATTCTTCGAACGGCGGCTGTCGGTGACGATCTTCATCTGCCCGTCGAGTTCCGAGATCGGCCCGCGAGCGGCTGGCCCGGCAAAGCCGATGGCGATGAACGCGAGATCGGCGCGGATGACGAATTCCGTGCCCGCGATCGGCTTGCGCTTTTCGTCGACCTCGCAGCATTTGACCCCGGTCAGCTGGCCGTCTTCGCCGATGAATTCAAGCGTCGCCACCTGGAATTCGCGCTCGGCGCCTTCGGCCTGCGACGATGACGTGCGCATCTTGGTCGCCCAGTAGGGCCAGACCGACAGCTTGTCCTCCTTTTCCGGCGGCTGCGGCCGGATGTCGAGCTGGGTGACGCGTACCGCGCCCTGGCGGAAGGCGGTGCCGACGCAGTCTGAGGCAGTGTCGCCGCCGCCGACGACGACGACGTGCTGGCCGCCGGCGACGATCGGGCGCGACGGCCATGCCACCGACTGGATCGGCTCGCCGCCGATACGCTTGTTCTGCTGCACCAGATACGGCATGGCGTCGTGCACGCCGTCGAGATCGTCGCCCGGGATGTTGGCCGGGCGCGGCGTTTCGGAGCCGCCGCAATAGAGCACGGCGTCATATTCGGCGAGCAGTTCGGCGACCGGCTTGTCGACGCCGACATTGACGCCGCAATGGAAGCTGACACCTTCGCCCTGCATCTGCTCGATGCGCCGGTCGATATAATGCTTCTCGATCTTGAAATCGGGGATGCCGTAGCGCATCAGCCCGCCCGGCCGGCTCTCGCGCTCATAGACGTGAACGTCATGGCCGGCGCGGCCGAGTTGCTGGGCAGCCGCCATGCCTGCCGGCCCCGAGCCGATGATCGCGACGCGCTTGCCGGTCTTCCGTTCCGGCGGATAGGGCCGGATATGGCCGGTTTCATAGGCTTTGTCGGCAATGGCCTGCTCGATGGTCTTGATGGCGACCGGAATATCCTCGAGGTTCAGCGTGCAGGCTTCCTCGCAAGGTGCGGGGCAGATGCGGCCGGTAAATTCCGGAAAATTGTTGGTCGAATGCAGGTTGCGGATCGCGTTTTCCCAGTCGCCATTGTAGACGAGGTCGTTCCAGTCCGGGATCTGGTTGTGGATCGGGCAGCCGGTCGGTCCATGGCAATAAGGAATGCCGCAATCCATGCATCGCGCGGCCTGTTTCTCGACCTCCTTGTCCGACATCGGCAGCGTGAACTCGCGGAAATGCCGGATGCGGTCGGAAGCCGGCTGGTACTTGTGCACCTGCCGGTCGATCTCGAGAAACCCTGTTACCTTGCCCATAGTCCAGTCCCTGCTGTCCGGAAGGCACGCCTGGCGACGCACCCGTTAACCTCATAAGGCAGCTGTGGCAACCTTCAGTCCGAGGTCAGGATTGTTGATGAAGATGGTTGCCGGGACGCATGGCCTCCCGGCAATTTCCAAATCTATTCCGCCGCCACGTTCATGCGCATCCGCTCCATCTCGATCAGCGCGCGGCGGTATTCGACCGGCATGATCTTCCGGAATTTCGGCCGGAAAGTCGCCCAGTCGTCGAGGATTTCGCGACCTCGTACCGAGCCGGTGTAGTGGACGTGGTTGGAGATCAGCTGGTAGAGCCGCTCCTCGTCATGGCTGGTCATATCGCCGGATACGTCGACACGGCCCTTATGGTCGAGATCGCCGCCATGGTGGAGCAGCTTTTCCATCAGGTCGTCCTCTTCCGGAACCGGCTCCAGCTCGACCATCGCCATGTTGCAGCGTTCGGCGAAATCACCCGCCTCGTCGAGCACATAGGCGACGCCGCCCGACATGCCGGCGGCGAAGTTGCGGCCGGTCTGGCCGATGACGACGACGATACCGCCAGTCATGTATTCGCAACCATGGTCGCCGACGCCTTCAACGACGGCGGCGACACCCGAATTGCGCACGGCAAAACGCTCGCCGGCAACGCCGCAGAAATAGGCCTCGCCCTCGGTTGCGCCGTAGAGCACGGTATTGCCGACAATAATGGATTCGGCAGCAACGATTTTCGTGTTCTCCGGCGGGCGGATGACAATGCGGCCACCCGACAGGCCCTTGCCGACATAGTCGTTGGCGGCGCCCACCAGTTCGAACGAGACACCGCGCGCCAGGAAGGCGCCAAAGGACTGGCCGGCCGTGCCGGTGAGCTTGACCGAGATCGTGTCCTCGCGCAGGCCCTTGTGCTTGAAGCGCTTTGCCACCTCGCCCGACAGCATGGCGCCGGTCGAACGGTCGACGTTGCGGATCGGCAGTTCGATACTGACCGGCTGCCTGGCTTCGAGCGCCGGCTTTGCGAGTTCGATCAGCTTGCGGTCGAGCACGTCGTCGATCGGATGCTTCTGCCGCTCGGTCCAGTGCACCGCCTCGTGCGGCGCATCGGGCTTGTAGAACATCTTGCTGAAGTCGAGCCCGCGTGCCTTCCAGTGCTGGATCAGCTCGCGCTTTTCCAGAAGGTCGGTGTCGCCGATGATCTGGTCGAGATGGGTGTAGCCCATCTCGGCAAGCAGCGCCCGCACCTCTTCCGCCACATAGAAGAAGAAGTTGATGACGTGCTCGGGCGTGCCCTTGAAGCGCTTGCGCAGCACCGGGTCCTGTGTCGCGACGCCGACGGGGCAGGTGTTGAGATGGCACTTGCGCATCATGATGCAGCCGGCCGCGATCAACGGCGCGGTCGAAAAGCCGAACTCGTCGGCGCCGAGCAGTGCGCCGATAATGACGTCACGCCCGGTGCGCAGGCCGCCATCGACCTGCAGCGCGACGCGCGACCTGAGGCCGTTGAGCACCAGCGTCTGGTGCGTCTCGGCAAGGCCCATCTCCCACGGGCTGCCGGCATGCTTGAGCGAGGTCAGCGGCGAGGCACCGGTGCCGCCGTCATAGCCTGATATGGTGATGTGGTCGGCACGCGCCTTGGCGACGCCGGCCGCAACCGTGCCGACGCCGACTTCCGAGACCAGCTTGACCGATACGTCGGCCGCCGGATTGACGTTCTTCAGGTCGTAGATGAGCTGCGCCAGATCCTCGATCGAATAGATGTCGTGATGCGGCGGCGGCGAGATCAGGCCGACGCCCGGCGTCGAGTGCCTGACCTTTGCTATGGTCGCATCGACCTTGTGACCCGGCAGCTGGCCGCCCTCGCCTGGCTTCGCCCCTTGCGCGACCTTGATCTGCATCATGTCGGAATTGACAAGATACTCCGCCGTGACGCCAAAGCGTCCCGAGGCGACCTGCTTGATCGCCGAGCGTTCGGGGTTCTTGCCGCCGCCCGGCAGTGGCAGATAGCGATCGGCCTCTTCGCCGCCCTCGCCGGTGTTCGACTTGCCGCCGATGGCGTTCATGGCGCGCGCCAGCGTCGTGTGCGCTTCCCTTGAGATCGAGCCGAAGGACATCGCCCCGGTCGAGAAGCGCTTGACGATATCGGCCGCCGGCATCACCTCGTCGAGCTTGACCTTCTTGCGCCCGGTCTCTTGCGCAAGCTTGATCTTGAACAGGCCGCGAATGGTCTGCGCCTGTGCCGTCTCGCTGTCGATCTGGGCGGAATAGTCCTTGAACGTCTCCCACGAGCCTTGGCGCACGGCGTGCTGCAAGGTCGCCACTGCGTCGGGCGACCAGATATGGGCCTCGCCGCGCATGCGGAACATGTATTCGCCGCCGACCTCGAGGCTGTTGCGCAGCACCGGGTCGTTGCCGAAGCCGTCGGTGTGGCGGCTGACCGTTTCGGCGGCGATCTCGTCCAGCCCGACGCCTTCGATCAGCGTCGCCGTGCCGGTGAAGTACTTCTGCACGAAATCCGACTTGAGCCCGATGGCGTCGAAGATCTGCGCGCCGCAATAGGACTGGTAGGTCGAGATGCCCATCTTGGACATCACCTTGAGGATGCCCTTGCCGATCGACTTGATGTAGCGGGAGACGACCTCGTAGGCATCGACCTCCGCTGGCAATTCGCCACGCTTGTGCATGTCGAGCAGCGTGTCGAAAGCGAGATAGGGATTGATCGCCTCGGCGCCGTAGCCGGCGAGACAGCAGAAATGATGCACCTCGCGCGGCTCGCCGGATTCCACGACGAGCCCAACCGAGGTGCGCAATCCCTTGCGGATCAAATGATGGTGCACGGCCGCCGTTGCCAGCAGCGCCGGAATGGCAATGCGATCCGGCCCGAGCTGACGGTCCGAAAGGATGATGATGTTGTAGCCGCCGGCGACCGCCGCCTCGGCGCGCTCGCACAGCCGGTCGATGGCGCCCTGCATGCCGGCCGCGCCTTCATTCGAACCGTAAGTGATGTCGATCGTCTTGGTGTCGAAACGGTCTTCGGTGTGGCCGACGGAGCGCAGCTTCTCCAGATCGCCGTTCGTCAGGATCGGTTGGCGCACTTCGAGCCGCTTGCGGCGCGAATTGCCGACAAGATCGAAGATGTTGGGCCGCGGCCCGATGAAGGACACCAGGCTCATCACCAGCTCCTCGCGGATCGGGTCGATCGGCGGATTGGTGACCTGTGCGAAGTTCTGCTTAAAATAGGTGTAGAGCAGCTTCGATCTGTCCGACATTGCCGAAATCGGCGTGTCGGTACCCATCGAGCCGACGGCTTCCTGGCCGGTGGTCGCCATCGGCGACATCAACAGCTTGGTGTCCTCCTGGGTGTAGCCAAACGCCTGCTGGCGGTCGAGCAGTGAGACATCCCTGCGCAGGGCGCGCGGCTCGACCGGGTTCAGATCCTCGAGGATGAGCTGTGTGTTGGCGAGCCAGCTCTTGTAGGGATGCCTGGTCGCGATCTCCGACTTGATCTCCTCGTCGGAAACGATGCGGCCCTTGTCCAGGTCGATCAGCAGCATGCGGCCGGGCTGCAGCCGCCACTTCTTGACGATCCTTTCCTCCGGCACCGGCAGCACGCCGGCTTCCGAAGCCATGATGACGCGGTCGTCATCGGTGACGATGTAGCGCGCCGGCCGCAGCCCGTTGCGGTCGAGCGTGGCACCGATCTGGCGGCCGTCGGTGAAGGCAACCGCCGCTGGCCCGTCCCACGGCTCCATCAGCGCTGCGTGATACTCGTAGAAGGCCTTGCGGTCCTGACCCATCAGCTTGTTGCCGGCCCAGGCTTCCGGGATCAGCATCATCATGGCGTGGGCGAGCGAATAGCCGCCCTGCGTCAGGAATTCGAGCGCGTTGTCGAAGCAGGCGGTGTCGGACTGCCCTTCATAGGAGATCGGCCACAGCTTCGAGATGTCGTTGCCGAACAGTTCGGAATCGACCGAAGCCTGCCGCGCCGCCATCCAGTTGACGTTGCCGCGCAGCGTGTTGATCTCGCCATTGTGGGCGACCATGCGGTAGGGATGCGCCAGCTTCCACGACGGGAACGTGTTGGTCGAGAAGCGCTGGTGGACAAGGATCAGCGCCGTCTCGAAACGCGGGTCGGTGAGGTCCTTGTAGTAGGCGCCGACCTGATAGGCCAGGAACATGCCCTTGTAGACGATGGTCCGCGACGACATCGAGACGACATAGAAGCCGTTATCGACGCCTTTGGTCTCCTCATGGATGCGACCGGAGATGACCTTGCGCAGGATGTAGAGCCGCCGCTCGTAATCGTCGTCGTTCTCGATCTCGGCGCCGCGGCCCAGGAACACCTGCCGGTGCACCGGCTCGGAAGCGGCGATGTCGGGCGCCTTCGACAGCGATGAATTGTCGACTGGCACGTCGCGAAAGCCGAGCAGCGGCTGGCCCTCGAGCTGCGCCACCTCGGCGATGATGCCTTCGATATGCGCCTGCAGCTCCGGGTCGCGCGGCATGAACACGTGGCCGACGGCGTAGTGGCCGGGCTTCGGCAGTTCGACCCCTTGCTTGGCCATCTCCTCGCGGAAGAAGCGGTCCGGCAGCTGCACCAGCACGCCGGCGCCGTCACCCATCAGCGGATCGGCGCCGACCGCGCCGCGATGCGTCAGGTTTTCGAGCACGGCAAGGCCGTCCTCGACGATCTGGTGCGACTTCACGCCCTTCATGTTGACGATGAAGCCGACGCCGCAGGCATCATGCTCGTTGCGCGGATCATAGAGGCCGTGCGCAGCATAGCCGGTGCTGGTTCGCCGAATATTGGTCAGGGACGGATTTTTGACGGCTGCCGCTGTCGTCTGCGCGGCCTTCGTCGCAGATGGCGTCATGTCCGTCATCGTCCTGTCCTCCGTTCCGTCCCCTTCGGGCGCTGGTTTCCGTCGGGAAGCGCGTGGCTCCCCTTTCAATCTGCGGCACGTCTTGCGAAATTCTTGCCGACCGTGCGGCTTTCCGCATGGTTCGCATATGGTATTCGTACAGGCCGGAGCCAGACTGTCTAGCTGTCGCTCGCGGCAATGGCCGCAGAGGCGCAATCATATGCCAATGCGGCCAGTTTTGTGCGACAAAATAAGACAGCACTACTGTCCTAAATTTTTATGACAGAAATTTTGGATGCACACAAGACCGATTCACAAATTTCTTGAAGCTTTCGCGACAGAAAATTGCGCGGAACGCCGTGTCAGCGTAACCTTCCGTCGCTGCATCTACGCTCATGCGTTTCACTGGCTTTAGCGGATTTTCGGTATCTGCCCCTTGCGACCGGCATGCGAAAGCGGCCAAGCTCGCACCGATTTCCCCAGCATAGGCAGACGCATGATTTTCGCTTCCGACAATTGGGCAGGCGCCCATCCCCGTATCGCTGCCGGCCTGTCGGCCCATGCCGACGGCTTCTCCACCGCCTATGGCGACGGTGCCCTCGACAAGACCGTTTACCAGCGCTTCAATGAGATCTTCGAATGCGAAGTCGCGGTGTTTTTCGTCGCCACCGGCACCGCAGCCAATTCGCTGTCGCTGACTACCTATAACAAGCCAGGCGGCATTTCCTTCTGCCATCGCGAATCGCACATCATCGAGGACGAATGCGGTGCACCGGAATATTTCACCGGCGGTTCGCGGCTTTGTACAGTCGAAGGCGCACTCGGCAGGATCGATGCCGGCAATCTGGAACGGGCGGTGGACCGTTTCGCACCCGAAAACGTCCATTCCGGGCGGCCGGTTGCCGTTTCGATCACCCAGTCGACCGAAGTCGGCACCGTCTACACACTGAACGAAATCGCCAGGATTTCGGCGATCGCAAAGCAGCATGGACTGCCGCTGCACATGGATGGGGCCCGCTTTGCCAATGCGCTCGTCGCGCTGGAAACGACGCCGGCCGAAATGACCTGGAAGCATGGCGTTGACATCCTCTCCTTCGGCGGCACCAAGAATGGCTGTTGGTGCGCCGAGGCGATCGTGCTGTTCGACCTCGAGCGAGCCAAGGAATTGGCCTTTTTGCGTAAGCGCGCGGCCCAGCTGTTCTCGAAATCGCGCTTCATCGCCGCGCAATTCGATGCTTATTTCAGGGGTGGGCTGTGGCTCGACACAGCACGGCACGCCAATGCGATGGCGGCACGGCTTGCCGCGGCGATAGAAGATTCCCCTTCGGCCCGGCTGGCCTGGCTGCCGCAGGCGAACGAGGTCTTCGCAGTCATGAAAAAGGCCGAGGCCGAAAGAATGCAAGCGGCAGGGGCGGCCTTCCACGACTGGCACAGGCCGCTCGGCTACGACGGCTACATTGGCGAAGACGAAGCGCTCTATCGGTTTGTCACCAGCTTCGCGACCACGCCCGACGAGGTCGACCGTTTCGGCTACCTGCTCGCCGGATAGCAAGCCTTGCCCACCAGCAAAAAGAGCGGCGCATTGCTGCACCGCCCTTTCTTCCCGGGGAGTTGGCGTCCCGGAGTTTAGCTGCCTGGCTTAGGCGGCAGTCTTGGCCTCGATCTGCTTGGCCTTGGCCGGAGCCGAGGTGATCGCGATCTTGCGCGGCTTCAGCTCTTCGGGGATGTTGCGCTTGAGGTCGACGAAGAGCAGGCCGTTCTTCAGCGCGGCGCCGACAACCTCGACGTGATCGGCAAGCTGGAAGCGGCGCTCGAAGGCTCGGCTGGCGATACCGCGATAGAGCAGTTCGGAGCCTTCGCCATTGCCTTCCTCCTTGCGCTCACCCTTGACGGTCAGCACATTGCGGTGAGCTTCGATCGAAATCTCATCTTCCGAGAAGCCGGCCACAGCCATCGAGATGCGATAGGCATCCTCGCCCGTGCGCTCGATGTTGTAAGGCGGATACGTCTGGCCTTCCGGCTGCGCAAGCGAATCGAGCATGGTGAACAACCGGTCAAAACCGACGGTCGAACGGTAGAGCGGGGAAAAATCAACGTGACGCATGGTGTGTTCTCCTGTTGAGCAACAAGGTTGCGTATGGCCGGTGCGAAACCCGTGACGGCGTTCCGGATGGGCCAGCGGCCCCGACATTGGCGACCGCATGACAAATTTGGGAAGCCGGCGACGGCATTTCAAGATTTTCCCGCGTCCGAACGGGACCGGTCCCCGGCCCACGTCCCGATGCCGATGAACGGCAGATGAACCGTGGCTTCGGCGAGCGTTCAGCCAGGCGGCATTAAAACTGTTCTCGAGATAACGAACAGGTCGCGAAAAAGGCGACACGACGAGGCCGAACCGGGTGTAACGTCCCTTCCTCCCGGTCGACAGAGGCCGGAAGCACGCCAAGGCTGCTTCCGGCCTTACTTGTTCGCTGCCTGGCGGTCGACCTCCCCG
This sequence comes from Mesorhizobium sp. M0018, assembly GCF_040323955.1. Taxonomy (NCBI): domain Bacteria; kingdom Pseudomonadati; phylum Pseudomonadota; class Alphaproteobacteria; order Hyphomicrobiales; family Phyllobacteriaceae; genus Mesorhizobium; species Mesorhizobium sp. M0018. The sequence continues at coordinate 244,824 of NZ_JAMYVL010000001.1, forward strand.
GCGTCCCAAATTCCTTTGCTTTTGGCGCATGGGCGTTTATGCCTGACTTGCGCCCACGCCGGCACCGACACCAACCAAAAACCGCATGACCGATCTTCCCCACCAGCCCCCTCTCTTCCAGGAAACTCCGGGCAATCCGCTGCCGGAAAACGCGGCCGGCGGCTTCTTCACCACGCGCGACGGCAAGAAGATCCGCTATGGGCTGTTTGCCGCGGTTGCCCGCCCGATGAAGGGCACCGTCGTCGTCCTGACCGGCCGCAACGAGTGCATCGAGAAGTATTTCGAGACCATTCGCAACCTTGCCGACCGGGGCTTTGGCGTGGCAACCCTCGACTGGCGCGGACAGGGCGCTTCCGACCGGCTGATCGGCGACCGACAGCGCGGCTTCGTCCGGAGCTTCTTCGACTACACCGGCGATCTGGAGCAGTTCTTCGAGGAGATCGTGCTGCCCGATTGCCGAGGACCCTACTACATACTGGCCCACTCGGCCGGCGCGGTGATTGCGCTGCTCGCCGCGCCCTCGATGGCGAACCGCGTGCGCCGCATGGTGCTGATCGCACCGTTCTTCACCGTGCCGGACCTGCCGGTTTCGGTAAAAACCGTCCGCCGCCTCTGTTCGCTGTTCTGCCTTCTCGGCCTTGGCCGGCTCTATGCCGCATGGGGGCCGCGGCCCAAGGAATCGGTGCCCTTCGCCATAAACAAGCTGACCAGCGACCCGGAACGCTATCGGCGCAACACGCTGATCTACGAAACCTATCCGCAGCTGGCGCTCGGCGGACCGACGATCCGCTGGCTGAAGGCGGCCACCGAGGCATCCTTGATCGTCAGCGACCCGGATTTCATGGCCAAGATCCAGGTGCCCTTGCTGATGATCGCCGCCGGCGCCGACCAGGTCGTCTCGACCAGGGCAGTCGAAGCCTATGCGAGGCGTCTGCGCGTCGGCTCGCTAGTGATGATCGACGGCGCCCGCCATGAGATCCTCCAGGAAGCCGACCTCTATCGCGAGCAGTTGCTTGCGGCATTCGATGCCTTCATCCCCGGAACCGGCGACGCTGTTTGACCGCTTTGCCGGCGCCCGCCAACAAAGCCCGCACGGGTCGCTTGTCCGGCGCAGCCCCTTATTCCCGTTAAGGCATCGAGCGCTAGGTTGCTGCCAAAGAGAATGGAGGCCATTTGCCGGGAGAAAAACGACCATGAACGCATCGAACACGCTGTCACGTCAGGGGCATCGGCTACTGCAGATTGGCGTCGCGCTGCTGCTGTTTTCGTCATTCGAAGGGTTTGCAATACCGTATCTCGCCGCACCGCGGCTCGGACTGTCCGCGCACACGCTCAGCGCCCTGGAGGGCGTTCTCTTGCTGGCTCTAGGCCTCACATGGTCTAGGCTCAATCTCGGCGCGGCGACGTCGCGGATTGCTTTCTGGCTGCTGATCTATTCGGCTTTGGCGATCCTGGCCGCCTACGTGATCGCCAGCGCCTGGGCGGCCGGCAACGAGACTATGCCGTTGGCGGCCGGAGCCTTCCACGGAAGTGCCTTTCAGGAAGCTGTGATCAAAGGTGTGGCGTATTCGTCCGCGCCGACCGGCCTCATCTCTTTCGTGCTCATTTTGTGGGGCCTGCGTCTCTCGGACGCTTGGCCTGCCGACAGCTAATGCATGTCGCGCAGCGGTTTTGCGATAACATGCATAAAACAAGCGCGTCACATGAGTTCACTCAAACGCGACGCGCTTTGCTTTAGGACCGTACCGCGGTTCCGTCGGATTTGCGCAAAACAGACGCGTGGGTGCACCGGATGCTCAGCCGCGCAGCGCCGCCATCGCGGCTGCGTGCAGCTCCGGTGTCGCCGCCGCCAGGATGTCGCCGCCGTTTTCCGCCGGCCCGCCTTCGAAGGTGGTGACAACGCCGCCTGCCTTCTCGATGATCGGGATCAGCGCGACGATGTCGTACGGTTTCAATCCGGGATCGGCAACGATATCGACGCTGCCCGCCGCCACCATCGCGAAGGCATAGCAGTCGGTGCCGTAACGGGCGAGCTGGACCTGTTGCTCGAACAGGTCGTAGCGCAGGCGCGCGTCTCCCTTGAACAGCGCCGGCGTGGTGGTGAACAGCGTCGCCTCGGCGAGATTCGTCGTCTTGCGCGTAGCGAGTTTTCGGGAGCCACCGGGACCTTCATAATGCGAGCCGGAGGCATTGGCGTAGAACAACTCGCCGGTGAAGGGCTGCGACATCATGCCGGCGACGGCATCGCCGTCGACCGTCAGCCCGACCAGCGTGCCCCATACCGGCAGGCCGGAAATGAAGGCGCGCGTTCCATCGATCGGATCGATCACCCAGACATGCCGGCTGGAGATGTTTTCGCTGCCATGTTCCTCGCCGAGAATGCCGTGATCGGGGTATTGCGCTGATATCAGCGCCCGGATGGCGCGCTCGGCCTCGCGGTCGGCCTCGGTGACCGGGTCGAAGCTGCCGCGCTCCTTGTTGGTGACCGCGCCCTGGCTGCGGAAGCGCGGCAAGGTCTCGGCTGCGGCGGCACGCGCAATGCGCCGCATGAACTCGATGTTGATGTCCAACTGATTCTCCCGCTCCAGCATGTTTGGAGATACCCGTTTGCCTACGGATTTATGCCGAAACAAGGGCGTTCGGAGCCTTTCGCATGGTGCCAACTGTTGCTCGAATGCAACGCCGCCGTCATGGAAATGCAGTTTCCACTTCACAGTGAATTAAAAAAGCCGGAGCGCGCCTTGACATTTGTGCAGCGCACAATACGTTTGTTCTCGGACAGGGGTTCCTGTCCATGCCCTCCTTGGGCGTTTCCTCCCTAGACTTCGACCGTGTCGTGAAAACGATGCGGTCTTTTTTTACGCTGCCGCATGAGCGGCGGTACCGCGATTCCGCGGCTATTCGGCGGCCAGCGGCAGATCCATGAAATTGTGATCGGGCATCGCCATCAGTTCGGCCGAAAACCGCGCCAGATCGTCGGCCAGTGCGTCGAAACCAGCCGATCTCTGGAACGTCCGCTCATTCATGTAGAGCCCGCGATTGACCTCGATCTGCAGCGCATGCAGATGGCGCACGGGGCGGCCATAGTGCTCGGTAATGAAGCCTCCGGCATAGGGCTTGTTGTGGGCGACGCTGTAGCCCATGCCGGTGAGCAGGCCGATCGCCGTCTCGGTCAACGCCGCCGCGGCCGAGATGCCGAAACGGTCGCCGACGATGAAATCCGGCCGCAATCCGCTGTCGCCGACCCTTATGCTTGCCGGCATCGAGTGGCAGTCAATCAGCACGGCGTAGCCGAAGCGCGCATGGGTTCTGGTCAAAAGCCGTTTCAGCGTCTCGTGATAGGGCTTGTAGACCGCTTCGATGCGCGCCACGGCTTCCGCCAGCGGCAAGCGGCCGGAATAGATGTCGAGCCCCTCGCCGACCAGCTTGGGCACGGTGCCGAGCCCGCCGGCCACCCGCGCCGAGCGGATGTTGCAGAATGACGGCACCGGTTCGGCGAACATGCGCGGGTCGAGTTCCCACGGCTCCCGATTGACGTCGAGATAGGCGCGCGGGAAGTTTGCCGCCAGCATCGGCGCTCCGAGCGCGACGGCGCCGCCGAACAATTCCTCGACATAGCAGTCCTCGGAGCGGCGGATGGCGTTGCGGTCCAGCTTGGCCATAGCCATGAACCGGTCCGGATAGTAGCGGCCGCTATGCGGCGAGTTGAAGAGGAAGGGAACGCGCTGTTCGGCGCCCGATCGGATTTCGAAGGGTGGAACGACCGAAAAATCCTCGGCTGCCGTTTTCAATTTGGACGAACCCGGGAATACCAATGCATCATGATGGGAAAGTGCCACCTCGCCGCCCGCATGTCCAGCCGCCGAAGCGCCAGCCAAATCAGGATTGTGCGGCCAACGTTCACTTGATGTTTACCGTCACCTCCTCATATACAGCATGGTTAACGGGCTTGCCGAACGGCATTGTCGGTTGGGTGATTCGGACGGGACAACATGGCACGCATTCTGCTGGCGGAAGACGACGACGACATGCGCCGGTTCCTCGTCAAGGCGCTGGAGCGCGCCGGTTATCAGGTCAGCGATTTCGACAATGGCGCCAGCGCCTATGAGCGGCTGCGCGAGGAACCTTTTTCGCTGCTTTTGACCGACATCGTCATGCCCGAGATGGATGGCATCGAGCTCGCCCGACGCGCCACGGAGATCGATCCCGACCTCAAGGTGATGTTCATCACCGGCTTCGCCGCCGTCGCGCTGAACCCTGATTCCAAGGCGCCGAAAGACGCCAAGGTGCTATCGAAGCCGTTCCACCTGCGCGACCTCGTCAACGAAGTCGAAAAGATGCTGCAGGCCGCCTGACGCGTTTTTTCTCGCGTCTTGACCGACGCCGCAAGCCAGGCGTTCTTTCCCTTTCCCCGCTATTGACGTGCCGAACCAAAAATGGTGTATGCGCGGCTTCGGATGGGCGTGTAGCTCAGCGGGAGAGCACTGCATTGACATTGCAGGGGTCACAGGTTCAATCCCTGTCACGCCCACCATCCAAATAATCCCTCAATTGGCCGTCGGTATTTTTCGTCGACTGAGGTTCCCGGCCAATACCGGCCTCAGGCCGCACCGAGGCGCAGATCGCCGGTCTCGACGTGCTCCAGAAACCAGGCATAGGTCTGTTCCAACCCGCTGCGCAGCGAGTAGCGCGGGCGCCAGCCGGTGGCGAACAGACGCGACACGTCCATCAGCTTGCGCGGCGTGCCGTCCGGCTTCGTCGCATCGAATGTTATTGCGGCATCGGCGCCAGCGACCGACACGATGGTGCGGGCAAGATCGGCAATGGTGATGTCTTCCCCCGAGCCGACATTGATGTGGCTGTCGCCCGAATAATTCTTCAGCAACCAGACCAGCGCGTCGGCGGCGTCGTCGACATGCAGGAATTCGCGCATCGGCGTGCCTGATCCCCACACCTCCAGGCTCTTGCGGCCGGCGCGCCTGGCCTCGTGCGCCTTGCGCATCAGAGCGGGCACGACATGGCTGGAATTGAGGTCGAAATTGTCGCCCGGACCGTAGAGATTGGTCGGCATCGCCGAGATGTAGTCGACGCCGTACTGGCGCCGATAGGCCTGGCACAGTTTCAGCCCGGCGATCTTGGCGATCGCATACCATTCGTTGGTGGGCTCGAGCGGCCCGGTCAGCAAGGCGTCCTCGGAGATCGGCTGCGCCGCGAATTTGGGATAGATGCAGGATGAACCGAGAAACAGCAGCTTCTGCACCTCGTTGCGGAAGGCGCTGTCGATGACATTGTTCTGCATGACGAGATTGTCCTGCAGGAAATCGACGGGAAGCCTGTTGTTGGCCAGGATACCGCCAACCTTGGCCGCCGCCATCACCACTGCATCCGGCTTGCGGTCGGCCATCCAGCGCCGCACGCCGGCCTGGTCGAGAAGATCGAGTTCGGCGCGCGAGGCGGTCAGGACCTCGCAATCCTCGTCGGCCAATCGGCGCAGGATGGCCGAGCCGACCATGCCGCGATGTCCGGCCACGAAAACGCGCTTGCCCTGAAGGTCGAAGGTCATCAGCTTACCCCAATGCAGAACGGCAGCTATGCCAGTTGGCCGGCGGAGCGCCGGATCGGCTTCTCTGTTGCCGGACGCATACCGCATACAGATTTGCCCAGACAAGGCAAATCGCAAAGCCACCCGAAGCAACCTTTGGATCGGACGCTGTAGCGCTCGCGATCAGACGCCCGCTACCGTGCAGAGGCTTGTCATTCTGGCAATGGCAAGCTCGGGGTCGGCCAGCAACCCTGCCTGGTCGGCAAGGCGAAAGAGATCGGCATAGTGACGGATGCCGCGCGCCGATTGCATGCCGCCGACCATCGAAAAATGCTCCTGATGGCCGTTCAGCCATGCCATGAAGACGATGCCGGCCTTGTAGTATTCGGTCGGCGCCTCGAAGATCTTGCGCGACAGCGGCACTGTCGGGGCCATCAGCGCGTCGTAGCCCGCGCGGTCGCCGTCGGCCAGCTTTGCCAGCGCTGCATTGGCGACCGGCGCGATGGCATCGAAAATGCCGAGCAGCGCGTGCGAATGTCTGTCGCCGTCGCCGGCGATCAGCTCGGGGTAATTGAAATCGTCGCCGGTGAACATCAGCACGCCCTCGGGCAGCCGATCCCTGAGCGCAATCTCCTTGCCGGCATCGAGCAGCGATATCTTTATGCCTTCGACCTTGCCGGCATGGCGTTCGATGATCGCGACCACCGTCTCCAGCGCAGTTTCGAAGTCGCTGCTGCCCCAGTAGCCTTTCAGCGCCGGGTCGAACATGTCGCCCAGCCAGTGCAGGATGACCTTGCCGGAGGCCTGGGACAGGATGCGGTCGTAGACGCCGATATAGTCGTCGGGGCCTTTGGCGACCGCCGCCAGCGCCCGGCTGGCCATCATGATCGCCTTGCCGCCAAGCCCTTCGATGAAGCCGAGCTGTTCTTCATAGGCCGCGATGACATCATCTAGCCTGCTGGCGCCCCCCGGCGCCAGATGGTCGGTGCCGGCGCCCGACGCAAGATCGGCGCCTTCGACGCTGCGCGCCTCGGCGATCGAGCGGCGGATCAATTCCTTGGCATTCGCCCAGTCGAAACCCATGCCGCGCTGAGAGGTGTCCATCGCTTCGGCGACACGGAAGCCAAGCCGCCAGAGGTGACGGCGAAACGCCATCGTCTTGTCCCAGTCGACCGCGGGCCTCGACCACGGATCGGTCATGGCGAGGGGATCGGCAACGACATGGGCGGCGGCGTAGGCGATGCGCGAGAAGCGAGCGCCGGCCACCGGCTGCACCGGCTGGCCGACAAGCCGGTAGCGGACACGGCTGGCGCCTTCCCCGGGCAAGGTGATGTCCATGGCTCTCTCCCCTACCAATGCCTATTAAATGGAACGTTCCAACAAATCAAGATATTTTGCCCCCTGCCTCGTGCAGCGAAAATTGCTGCATCGCAGTAGCCGAAAGCCCTGCTTGCCGGAGGATTGCGCCGCCGAGCCGCATTTTTCCCGGCTTCGCAAAAACGCGATTGACTCAAATGCGCCGCAGGGATTAGATCGTTCCAATAAAATCGCACAAGAAACCACCGGGAGGACAGATCTGGATGGCCAGCCGGGCCAAGGCAACGATACTCGACATCGCCCGTGAGGCGGGCGTGTCCAAATCGACGGTATCGCTGGTGCTGCAAGGCAGCGGGCTGATCCGGCCCGAAACCGCGCTCAAGGTGCGCAAGGCGATCGAGGACGTCGGCTATGTCTACAACCGCGGCGCCGCCAATCTGCGCAAGGCCCATTCCAACGTCATCGGCATGGTCATCAACGATCTCACCAATCCGTTTTTCGCCGAGCTCGCGGTCGGCATGGAGCGCGTCTTCCAGTCGGCCGGCGTCGTGCCTTTCATCGCCAATACGGCCGAAAACCCGGTGCGCCAGGAAGAGGTTCTGAAATCGTTGATGGAGCAGGGTGTCGCCGGGCTCGTCGTGTCGCCGGCGCGCGGCACCACGCCTGGCGCGTTCCGTCGCCTTGAGACCGCAGGCGTTCCGGTCGTCTTCGTCATGCGCCGGCTTCCCGAAAGCCGCATCCCGGTGATCACGCCCGACAATCATCGCGGCGCTTATCTTGCCACCGCCCATCTGATCGGCAAGGGCCACAGCCGGCTGGCCTTCTTCGGCGGCTCGTCCGACCTTGTCGTCTATCACGAACGCCTGGGCGGCTTTCGCGAGGCCTGTGAAGCGCTCGGCATCGATCCGGCCGACAGGCTGGTCTTCGAGGGCGAAACCAGCCGCAAGGGCGGTATTGCCTGCCTGGAAACCGCACTTGCCATGGCCGCGCCGCCGACCGCGGCCCTTTGCTTCAACGATGCGGTCGCCTTCGGCGTCTTGCTGGCGCTGCGCAAGCGCGGCCTGGAACCCGGCGCGGACTTTGCCGTCGTCGGCTTCGACGACGTCGCCGAGGCCGAGCACTATATGCCGGCGCTGACCAGCGTCGCGGTGAACACCGCCGGCCTCGGCGAGCGCGCCGCCCATGTCGTGCTGAAGATGATCCAATCGCGCACCACGCGCGCCGAGGATCATATCGGCGCCGTCAACCTCGTGGTCAGGGAAAGCTGCGGCCCCGATCGCAAGGAGCATGGCTGCGCAGGAATGGGAGACGCGGCATGACCGTCAGTTGGGGGCTGATCGGCGCCAGCACGATCGCAAGACAGTTCATGATCGGCGCCATCCGCGCGCAGCCGGACGGCGAGATCGCCGCGGTGATGAGCTCCAGCCCGGAGCGGGCTACCGCCTATGCTCTGGAAAACCGCATTCCGGCGGCGGTCGCGACGATTGATGAATTGCTCGGCTCCGACATCGACGCCGTCTACATCTCGACCACCAACGAATTGCATCTCGAACAGGCACTCGCCGCCATCGAGGCGGGAAAGCATGTGCTTTGCGAAAAACCACTGGCGCTGACCAGCGCCGACGCGCGCAAGATGGTCGCGGCGGCCAGGGCCGCCGGCGTCGTGCTCGGCACCAATCACCACCTGCGCAATGCCGGCTCGCATCGGGCGATGCGCGAAGCGATCGCTGCCGGCCGCATCGGCAGGCCGATCGCCGCGCGCGTGTTCCACTCCGTCTATCTGCCGGAAAACCTGCAGGGCTGGCGCATCACCAGGCCGGACGCCGGCGGCGGCGTGGTGCTCGACATCACCGTCCACGATGCCGACACGCTGCGCTTCGTGCTCGGCGACGATCCCGTCGAGATCTCGGCATTCACGCAGTCGGCCGGCATGGCCGCCGGCGGGCTGGAAGACGGCGCCATGTGCCTCTGGCGCTTCGGATCGGGGATCATTGCCCAATCGCATGAGGGCTTCACCACCAAATTCGCCGGCACCGGCTTCGAGGTGCATGGCAGCGAAGGCTCGCTGATCGCCAAGGACGTGATGACGCAGAAGCCGCTCGGCTCTGTGTTGCTTCGCACGGCACAAGACGAAGAGGAATTGAGCTTCGACCGCGAAGACCTCTATGCCCGTTCGCTGCGCCAATACCACGCGGCGATCCGCGGCGAGGGCCAGCCTTCCGCCACCGGCGAGGACGGCGTCTGGTCGCTGACATCAGCCGAAGCGGCATTGCAGTCGGCCAGGTCCGGCAAGGCCGTTGCCATCGACCCGAAGCTCGGGAGCGCAGCGTGAGCAAACTCGTTTCCGCGGCTGAGGCTGCCGGCCTGATCAAAGATGGCGTGGTCGTTTCCGTGTCGTCGTCGAGCGGCCTCGGCTGCCCGGATGCGGTGCTTGCCGCGATCGGCGAGCGCTTCGACGCCGAAGGCCATCCTAGGGACATCACGACGCTGCACCCGATCGCCGCCGGTGACATGTACGGCATCAAGGGCATCGACCATCTAGCCAAGCCCGGCCTGTTGAAGCGCACGTTGTGCGGCTCCTATCCATCCGGGCCGTCATCTTCCGAACCGCCGCAGATCTGGAAGATGATCGGCGACAATATGGTCGCCGCCTACAACGTGCCGTCCGGCATCCTGTTCGACATGCACCGCGAAGCCGCCGCCAAGCGTCCCGGCGTGCTGACCAAGATCGGGCTCGATACCTTTGCCGACCCGCGCCATCAGGGTTGCGCCATGAACGCGGCCGCCAGCGAGCCGATCGTTTCGGTGCAGCAGTTCGATGGCGAGGAGTGGCTCTATTTCCGCTCGATCGTACCTCAGGTCGCGATCATTCGCGCCACCACGGCCGACGAGCGCGGCAACCTTACCTATGAGCATGAGGGTGCCTATCTCGGCGGCCTCGAACAGGCGCTGGCCGCCCGCAACAATGGCGGCATCGTCATCGCGCAGGTCAAGCGCATCGTCGAGAACGGCACGCTGAAGCCGCACGATGTGCGCGTGCCCGGCGTGCTGGTCGACCATATCGTGGTGGCGCCCGACCAGTTGCAGACGACGCTGACGCCCTATGATCCGGCCATCTCCGGCGAGATCTTCCGGCCGCTGTCGAGCTTTCGCAACGCCGAGATGAACGTCCAGAAGGTCATTGCGCGCCGCGTCGCCATGGAGCTTGCCGACGGCATGGCGGTCAATATCGGGTTCGGCATCTCGGCCAATGTGCCGCGCATCCTGCTCGAGGAAGGCCAGCACGGCAAGGTCACCTGGGTCATCGAACAGGGCGCGGTCGGCGGCGTGCCGCTGCTCGATTTCAAGTTCGGCTGCTCGTCGAACGCCGATGCCTTCATGCCTTCGCCGCACCAGTTCATCTATTTCCAGGCCGGCGGCTTCGACGCCTCGCTGCTGTCCTTCCTGCAGATCGACCGGCACGGCTCGGTCAATGTCTCGAAGCTTTCGGCGCGGCCCCATGTCACCGCCGGCGCCGGCGGCTTCGTCGACATCACCGCGCGGGCGAAGAAGATCGTCTTTTCCGGTTTCTTCAATGCCGGCGCCAAGTTGTCGCTTGCCGGTGGCGGCATCCGCATCGACCAGGAGGGCAAGGTCAAGAAGGTCGTCGGCGAGGTCGAGCATATCTCCTTCTCGGGCAAGCGTGCCGTCGCGCAGGGACAGGATATCACCTATGTCACCGAGCGCTGCGTGATGAAGCTGACGCCTGCGGGGCTGATGGTGACCGAGTTGGCGCCGGGCATCGACCTCGAGCGCGATGTGCTGGCGCAGGCCGAGATCCCGCTCGCCGTCGCCAACGACCTGAAAGTGACGCCGGATGCGCTCTACCGGGCCCGGCCGATCGGCCTATCGCTCAATGGCGGCGCGTCGCTTGGAGGCGCACATGGCTGAGCGTCTGGTAACCTTTGAAACCGACGGCGCCATAGGCATTGTCACGCTGCGCCGGCCGGAGAAATTCAACGCGCTCGATATTCCGATGCTGCGGGCGCTGGAAGCGGCATTCGACGAGGCCGAGACAGCAACCGGCGTCCGCGTCGTGCTGGTCTGCGGCGAAGGCAAGGGCTTTTGCGCTGGCGGCGACGTCGAGGCTTGGGCAGAAATGAGCGCTGCCGATTTCCAGGTGCAATGGGTGCGCTACGGCCACCGCGTCTTCGACCGGCTGGCGCGGCTGCGGCAGCCGACCATCGCCGTTCTTGCCGGCCATGCGCTGGGCGGCGGGCTGGAACTGGCGGCGGCTTGCGACTTTCGCGTGGCAGAAACGCAGGTGAAACTGGGGTTCCCCGAAACCTCGATCGGCGTCGTTCCCGGCTGGTCCGGCACCCAGCGCGCCGTGCGCCGCTTCGGTGCGCAGGCAGTGCGGCGGATGGCGCTCGGCGGCGAGGTGTTTCTGGCTACCGATGCGATGGCAGTGGGGATTGTCGACCGGGTGGTCGAGACCGGCAAGGCGTTCGCCGAAGCCAAGGCCTGGGCCGGCAAGATCGCCGAGCGCGGCCCGCTCGCGACCGAAGCCGCCAAGCTGATGATTGCCATCGCCGAGGGCGAAGAGAGTGCTGCCGCGACCGAAGCGCTGGCCAGCGGCTTCATCGCGCTGACAAGCGATCTCAGGACCGGCGTCGAGGCTTTCAAGGCCAAGCAGAAGCCGGCGTTCTCAAGATCTTAGGAACCTGGAAATCACATGAACGCACCCCTCAACATCGCCATACCCGCCGAGGCAGCCGCAGCGCCGAAAAGCTACCGGCTGCTGATCGGCGGCAGGTTCGTCGACGCCCAGGACGGCCGCACGCTGGAGCGCAGCAGCCCTGGCCACGGCTTCACCGTCTCGCGCTATGCACAAGCCGGCGCGGCGGACGTGGAGGCTGCGGTACAGGCCGCGCACAGGGCCTTCGAGACCGGCCCGTGGCCGCGCATGAAGGCCGCCGAGCGCGCCGCGATCCTGCTCAAGGCTGCTGACCTGATCGAGGCGCGGCTGGACGAGATTGCCCGGCTCGACGCACTGGAATCCGGCAAACCGATTGCGCAGGCGCGCGGCGAGATCGGCGGCGCCGTCGATATCTGGCGTTATGCCGCGGCACTTGCCCGCACGCTTCACGGCGAAAGCTACGCCAATCTCGGCGATGCCATGCTCGGCGTCGTGTTGCGCGAACCGATCGGCGTCGTCTCCATCATCACGCCGTGGAATTTCCCGTTCCTTATCGTCAGCCAGAAGCTGCCCTTCGCGCTCGCCGCCGGCTGCACGGCGGTGGTCAAGCCGAGCGAGATGACCTCGGCCTCGACCTTTGTGCTCGGCGAGATCCTGATGCAGGCCGGCCTGCCGAATGGCGTCGTCAACATCCTTGCCGGGTTGGGCGCCGATGTCGGCGCACCGATGGTCAGCCATCCGCTGGTCGAGATGGTGTCGTTCACCGGCTCCACCCGCGTCGGCAAGATGACCATGGCGTCTGCCGCCAACTCGCTGAAGAAAGTCGCGATGGAGCTCGGCGGCAAGAACGGCCAGATCGTCTTTCCCGATGCCGACCTCGAGGCCGCCGCCGACGCGGCGGTGTTCGGCGGCTTTTTCAATGCCGGCGAATGCTGCAATGCCGGCAGCCGGCTGATCGTCCATGAGGCGATCGCCGACGAGTTCCTCGGCGCCGTCAATGCCCTCACCGCCAAGGTGGTTGTCGGCGACCCGCTCGACGACCGCACCAAGGTCGGCGCGATGATCTCCGCCGACCATATGGCCAAGGTCACCGGCTACGTGACGGCAGCGGAAAACGGCGGCGGCCGGATCTGTAGCGGCGGCAATCAGCTTGCTTCGAGCGCCGGCCAGTATCTTGATCCGACCATCGTTCGCGATGTCACCGAAGACATGGCCATTGCACGCGAGGAAGTGTTCGGTCCGGTGCTCTCGGTGCTGACTTTTGAATCGATTGAAAGGGCGTTGCACATCGCCAACAACACGCCCTATGGTCTGTCGGCGGGCGTGTGGAGCGCCAGCATCGATACCTGCATGTCGGTGGCGCGGAATGTGCGTTCGGGAACCGTTTGGGTGAACACGTTCATGGAGGGTTACCCCGAGCTGCCTTTCGGCGGCTACAAGCAGTCCGGTCTCGGACGCGAACTCGGCAAGCGCGCCGTCGAGGATTATACCGAGGAAAAGACAATCCAGTTTCATCGCGGCCAGCGCACCGGATGGTGGGTCGGCTGAGTTGGGAAGAACCCGGCGGGCATCCGCCGGTCGTGTAAGTTCAACAAGGGAGGAAGTACATGTTGCGCAAACTGCTTATCGGGACGGCTCTCGCATCGGGCGTTGCGTTCGCGGCCCATGCCGAGGACGTCAAGGAAGTCCAGATGCTGCATTGGTGGACGTCGGGCGGCGAAGCTGCCGCTCTGAACGTGCTCAAGCAGGATCTGGCCAAGGAAGGCTTTGCCTGGAAGGACGTGCCGGTGGCCGGCGGCGGCGGCGACGCTGCCATGACCGCGCTGAAGGCGATGGTGGCAGCGGGCAACTACCCGACCGCCTCGCAGATGCTTGGCTATACCGTGCTCGATTACGCCGCAGCCGGCGTTATGGGCGACCTGACCGAGACGGCGATAAAGGAAGGCTGGGACAAGTCCGTTCCCGCGGCCCTGCAGAAATTCTCCGTCTATGACGGCAAGTGGGTCGCGGCTCCGGTCAATGTCCACTCGGTCAACTGGCTATGGATCAACAAGGCGGTGATGGACAAGATCGGCGGCACCGAGCCCAAGACCTTCGACGACTTCATTGCGTTGCTGGACAAAGCCAAGGCGGCGGGCGTCATCCCGCTCGCGCTGGGCGGCCAGAACTGGCAGGAAGCGACAATGTTCGACTCAGTCGTGCTGTCGACCGGCGGGCCTGAGTTCTACAAGAAGGCCTTCAACGACCTCGACGAGGAGTCGCTGAAGTCCGACACGATGAAGAAGTCGTTCGACAATCTCGCCAAGCTCGTCACCTATGTCGACCCGAACTTCTCGGGCCGGGACTGGAACCTCGCCACCGCCATGGTCATCAAGGGCGATGCGCTGGTGCAGGTGATGGGTGACTGGGCCAAGGGCGAATTCAACGCCGCCAAGAAGGTCCCGGGCACCGACTTCCTGTGCTACCGCTTCCCGGGCACCGACGGCAGCGTCGTCTACAACTCCGACATGTTCGGCATGTTCAACGTTCCGGAGGACCGCAAGGCCGCCCAGATCGCCCTGGCCACCGCCACGCTGTCGAAGAGCTTCCAGTCGGCCTTCAACGTCGTCAAGGGCTCTGTCCCGGCCCGCACCGACGTGCCGGACACCGACTTCGACGCTTGCGGCAAGAAGGGCATGGCCGACCTGAAGGCCGCCAATGAAGGCGGCACGCTGTTCGGTTCGCTGGCGCAGGGCTATGGCGCGCCTCCCGCGGTTGCCAACGCCTACAAGGATGTCGTCTCGAAATTCGTGCACGGCCAGATCAAGACCTCGGACGAGGCCGTGACCCAACTGGTCAGCGCGATCGAAGACGCCAAGTAAGGCACCCGCCCATGTGAATGATCTCCCCGGCGCAAGCCGGGGAGATCCCCTGCGGCGAGGTTTTGCGGTTGCGCCGACCGGCACGCTTTCGTGCCGCAGAGCCCGAGACAGCAGAATTCCGGACCCGCCATACGGAATGGACAGATGAGCACAGTTGCTGAAACCAGTATCACGCTGACGCCGGAGCACGATGCCCGTCCGGGCGCCACGGTGCGCTCGCGCCTTCAGGACGCGCTGCCGAAGCTCGTGCTGGCGCCGAGCTTCGCCGCCACAATCGTCTTCGTCTACGGCTTCATCCTGTGGACGATCTATCTGTCCTTCACCAATTCCAAGACCTTTCCCTCCTATGCGATCACCGGGCCACGCGCCTATCAGCGGCTATGGCGCTGGACTTTCGAAAGCGATCCGCCGTCCTCCTGGTACACGTCGATCACCAATATGGGGATTTTCGGCTTCCTCTACATTTCCATTTGCCTGGCGCTCGGCCTGTTCCTGGCGATCCTGCTCGACCAGAAGATCCGCGGCGAAGGTGTGCTGCGGCCGATCTACCTCTACCCGATGGCACTGTCGTTCATCGTCACCGGCGTTGCCTGGAAATGGTTTCTGGACCCCGGCCTCGGCCTCGAGCAGACACTGCACCAATGGGGCTGGACGAGCTTCCATTTCGACTGGATCAAGAACAAGGATTTCGTCATCTACACGGTGGTCATCGCCGGCGTCTGGCAGGCGTCGGGCTTCATCATGGCGATGTTCCTGGCCGGCCTGCGCGGCATCGACGGCGAGATCCTGAAGGCGGCGCAGATCGACGGCGCCACCACCTTCCAGCTCTACCGTCGCATCGTCATCCCGCTGCTGCGGCCGATCTTCCTGTCCGCCTTGATCGTCCTCGCGCATCTCGCCATCAAATCCTACGATCTGGTGGTCGCGCTGACCAGCGGCGGGCCGGGCGGTTCGGCCTGGCTGCCGTCCAACTTCATGTATGAGTACACCTTCAAGCGCAACGAGATGGCCGTCGGCTCGGCCAGCGCCGTGATCATGCTGATGACCATCACCGCGATCATCGTTCCCTATCTCTATTCCGAGCTTCGGGAGAAGCCGCGATGAGCGCCGTGGCCACTCCTGCTCGCCAGAGCACTGGCGGTATCAGCGCCAGGACGGTCAACCGTATTGTCATCTACGGGCTGCTGGCGCTGTTCGCGCTGTTCTATCTGATGCCGCTGTTCGTCATGCTTGTGACCTCGTTCAAGACCATGGACGAAATCCAGAACGGCAACATGCTGGCGCTGCCGCAGGAGCCGACCTTCGCACCTTGGATAAGGGCGTGGAGCGAGGTTTGCTCGGGTCTCACCTGCGTCGGCATGAAGGGTTATTTCTGGAACTCGATCAAGATGGTGGTTCCGGCCGTCATCATCTCGACCCTGCTCGGCGCGCTCAACGGCTATGTGCTGACGAAGTGGCGCTTTCGCGGGGCGACGCTGGTGTTCGGGCTGATGCTGTTTGCCTGCTTCATTCCGTTCCAGTCCGTCCTCTTGCCGATGGCAACGATCCTCGGCAGCCTCGGCCGGTTCGGCGTCAAGCTGCAGAACGCGACCGGCCTCACCTTCGGCTTCGGCAATCCGACCGTGAACCTGGTGTTCGTTCACGTCGTCTACGGCATCGGCTTCACCACCCTGTTCTTCCGCAATTATTACGAAGCGTTTCCGAACGAGCTGGTGAAGGCGGCGCAGATCGACGGCGCCAGCTTCTTCCAGATCTTCCGGCGCATAATGCTGCCCAACTCGCTGCCGATCATCGTGGTGACGGTGATCTACCAGTTCACCAACATCTGGAACGACTTCCTCTTCGCTTCCGCCTATGCCGGCTCAGGCGACGTGATGCCGATGACGGTGGCGCTGAACAATGTCGTCAACACCTCGACCGGCGTCGTCGAATACAACGTCAACATGGCGGCGGCGATGATCGCCGCGCTGCCGACGCTCCTCGTCTACGTGCTCGCCGGCCGCTATTTCGTGCGCGGCCTGATGGCCGGCGCCGTCAAAGGATAATCGCATGGCTTTTCTGGAAATTGACGGGCTGAAGAAGCGTTTCGGAGCGGTCGAGATCCTGAAAGGCATCGACCTCGACCTGGAAAAGGGCGGCTTCCTCGTGCTGGTCGGGCCTTCCGGTTGCGGCAAGTCCACGCTGCTCAACACTATTGCCGGCCTGGAAACCATCACCGAAGGGGAAATCCGCGTCGACGGACGCACGATCAACGATCTCCACCCCTCCAAGCGCGACATCGCCATGGTCTTCCAGAGCTACGCGCTCTATCCGAACATGACGGTTGCCGGCAATATCGCCTTCGGCATGGAGATGCGCGGCGTGCCGGCCGGCGAGCGCCAGAAGGCGATCGACAAGGTGGCGAAGGTCCTGCAGATCGGCCATCTGCTGAAGCGCAAGCCAAGCCAGCTCTCCGGCGGCCAGCGCCAGCGCGTCGCCATGGGCCGGGCGCTGGTGCGCGATCCAAAGCTGTTCCTGTTCGACGAGCCTTTGTCCAATCTCGACGCCAAGCTGCGTGTCGACATGCGCATCGAGATCAAGCGCCTGCACGCCACCACCGGCACCACCATCGTCTACGTCACCCACGACCAGATCGAGGCGATGACGCTGGCCACCAAGATCGCGGTGATGCGCGACGGCGAGGTGCAGCAGTTCGGCACGCCAGCCGAAATCTATAACAATCCGGTCAACCTGTTTGTTGCCGACTTCATGGGCTCGCCGGCGATGAACCTGATCCCGGCGACGATCGGCAGCAACGGCAGCGGCTTCTCCGTCGTCATGGAGCGCGAGGCGCGCCAGCCGATCTCGCTGCCGCTGGGCAATGCGCCGGCCGGCCTGTCGGCATTCCAGGGAAAACCGATCATCTTCGGCGTCCGCCCGGAAGCACTGACCGATCCCGAGGGTGCCGAACGCAACGCCTCGAACATCGCCCGCGCCGACTGTCACATCGAGGTCATCGAGCCGGCCGGCTCGGATACGTTCGCGGTCACCAATCTCGGCGGCAAGGCGGTGGTGGCGCGGCTGCGCGCCGATGCCAAAATCCAGCCCGGCACGGTCACGCCGCTCGCCTTCAACCTGACCAAGGCGGTGTTCTTCGATCCGGCGACCGAGAAACGCATCGTCTAACGGCCATGACAAATCCCGACATCGTCATCATCGGCTCCGGTATGGGCGGCGCCACGATCGCCTCCGGCCTTGCCGGCAGTGGCGCCTCGATCCTGATGCTGGAGCGCGGCGAAGCCCTGCCGGCAACGCCGCACACACGCGACACCCGCGCGATCTTCGTCGACGGCCATTATCGGCCGAAGGAGATGTGGCTCGAGGCCGGCGGAGCGCCTTTCAACCCGGGCAATTACTACTATGTCGGCGGCAATTCGAAATTCTACGGCGCTGTGCTGATCCGCTACCGCAGGGAAGACTTTTCGGAGATGGAGCACTATGGCGGCATCTCGCCGGCCTGGCCGTTTTCCTATGAGGAATTCGAGCCCTGGTATTCCAAGGCCGAGCAGCTTTTTCACGTGCGCGGTGCACTCGGCGAAGACCCGACCGAGCCGTTCCACTCTACGCCCTACCCTTTCGGGCCGGTACCAGACGAGCCGTCGATCGCGCGTGCGCGCGCCGAGTTGAAGAGCCTAGGCCTGCATCCGGCATCGCTGCCGCTCGGCGTCGACATCGAAGCCTGGCTGAAAGATGGCAGCACGCCGTGGGACGCGTTTCCCAACACCGGGACCGGCAAGATCGACGCGCAATCCGGGCCGTTGGCAGCAGCCCTTGCCGATCAGAATATCCGGCTTGAGACCGGCGCCCATGTCGAATATCTCGAGGCATCGCCGGACGCCAGGACGATCGAGACCGTCCATTACCGCCAGAACGGTGCGCTGAAGAAAGTCGCGCCGAAGCTGGTGATCCTGTCGGCCGGCGCGGTCAATTCAGCCGCCGTCCTGCTGCGTTCGCCTTCCCCTTCTTCCAAGGGCAAGGGAGGTGGCAAAGGCCTGGCCAACCGTTCCGACCAGGTCGGCCGCAACTTCATGAACCACAATTCGAGCGCCATGCTGGCGATCGATCCACGCCGCCGGAACAAATCCGTCTACCAGAAGACGCTGATGCTGAACGATTATTATCTGTCCGACGGCAAGGGCGGCAAGCCGCTCGGCAATGTCCAGCTCCTCGGCAAGATCGACGGCAACATCCTCAAGGCCAATGTCAGGCGCGCGCCCAAATTCGCGCTCGATTTCATGGCCGGCCACGCCGTCGACTGGTATCTGATGTGCGAGGACCTGCCCGATCCCGAGAGCCGCATCACGGTCGACGGCAAGGACATCGTCATGCAGTGGCGGCGCTCTAACATGCAGTCGCTCGACGGACTGACCAAGGTGATGCGCGAGAATTTCCGCGCCTGCGGCTATCCGATCGTCCTGTCGCGTCCGTTTGACAAGCGCACGCCCTCGCACCAATGCGGCACTGTGAAGATGGGCAACGATCCAGCGACCTCGCCGCTCGATCCGTTCTGCCGCTCCTTCGACCACAGCAATTTATTCGTCGTCGATGCCGGCTTCCTGCCGAATTCGGCCGCCGTGAATCCGGCGCTGTCGATCGCCGCACAGGCGCTGCGCGTCGCCGACCATATCCGCAAGACGGAGCTCGCAACATGAGCCGCCCGGCAGCGATCGTCACCGGCGGCGCGCGCGGCATCGGCCTTGCCTGTGCCGAGGCGCTGGCCAGCGCCGGCTTCGATATTCTGGTCGCCGACCTTGCTGACGAAGCCGCAGACGGGCTCGCCGCCGACATCACCGGGCGCGGCGCGAAATTCGCCTATGTCAGCTGCGACATCGCCGACCTCGACGGCCACGCAGCGCTGATTGATGCCGCGACAAGCGCCTTCGGCCGCATCGACTGCCTGGTCAACAATGCCGGCATCGGCACTGTCCTGCGCGGCGATCTGCTCGAGCTCAAGCCGGAAAATTTCGACCGGGTGCTCGGCATCAATCTGCGCGGCACCGTATTCCTCAGCCAGGCCGTCGCCAAAGCGATGCTCGGCCTGCCAAGCGATGGTGCGAGATCGATCATCACCATCACTTCGGTCAGCGCCGCCATGGCCTCGCCGGAACGTTCCGATTACTGCATCTCCAAGGCTGGGCTTTCGATGTGGGTGAAGAACCTGGCACTGCGGCTCGCCGCCGAAAATATCGCCGTGTTCGAGGTGCGCCCGGGCATCATCCGCACCGACATGACCGCCGGTGTGACCGCCAAATATGACGGGCTGATCGACGGCGGGCTGGTGCCGGCGATGCGCTGGGGCGAGAGCGAAGATATCGGTGCCGCCGTGGCGGCGCTCGCCGGCGGCAAGTTCGGCTTTTCGACCGGCTCGGTCATCAATATCGACGGCGCGCTGTCGGTGCCGAGGCTATGAACAGGTGATGCCATGACCGACTACATAATCGTCGGCGCCGGCCCGGCCGGGTGCGTACTCGCCAACCGGCTGAGCGAAGATCCGTCGCATCAGGTGCTGCTGCTCGAAGCCGGCGGCAAGGACTGGCATCCGTTGATCCACATGCCGGCCGGTTTTGCCAAGATGACCAAGGGCATCGCCGCCTGGGGCTGGTCGACAGTGCCGCAAAAGCATATGAAAGACCGCGTCTTCCGATACACTCAGGCCAAGGTGATCGGTGGCGGCTCTTCGATCAACGCCCAGATCTACACGCGCGGCAACGCCCGCGACTACGACGCCTGGGAGAAGGAAGAAGGCCTTGCTGGCTGGGGCTATCGCGACGTGCTGCCCTATTTCAAGCGCGCGGAGAACAACCAGCGTTATGCCAACGATTTCCACGGCGACCAAGGCCCGCTCGGCGTATCGAACCCGATCGCGCCGCTGCCGATCTGCGAGGCCTATTTCCGTGCCGGACAGGAGATGGGCATCCCCTTCAATCCCGACTTCAACGGGGTAGCCCAGGAGGGCGTCGGTTATTATCAGCTGACGCAGAAGGACGCGAAGCGCTCCTCCGCCTCTGTCGCCTATCTCCGGCCGATCCGCGAGCGAAAGAATCTCACCGTCAGGACCGGCGTTCTGGTGACGCGCATCGTCGTCGACAAGGGCCGCGCCGTCGGCGTCGAGATCGTCGACAGGCCGGGCGGCCAGCCAACGATCCTGCGCGCCGAGCGCGAGGTGATCGTCTCGTCCGGCGCCATCGGCTCGCCGAAGCTTTTGCTGCAGTCGGGCATCGGCCCGGCCGACCATCTGAAGGCGGTCGGCGTGACACCGGTGCACGATCTGCCCGGCGTCGGCTCCAACCTGCAGGATCATCTCGACCTGTTCGTCATCGCCGAATGCACCGGCGATCACACCTACGACAACTACGCCAAGCTGCACTGGACGGCGTCGGGCCGGGCTGCAGTATCTGCTCCTGAAGAAAGGCCCGGTAGCCTCCAGCCTGTTCGAGACCGGCGGCTTCTGGTACGCCGATCCGACCGCCGCCTCTCCCGATATCCAGCTGCATCTCGGCCTCGGCTCCGGCATCGAGGCCGGCGTCGAGAAGCTGAACAATCCGGGCGTGACACTGAACTCGGCGTTCCTGCGCCCGCGCTCGCGCGGCACCGTGCGGCTGAACAGTGCCGATCCGGCCGACCGCCCGCTGATCGATCCGAATTATTGGTCCGATTCCTATGACCGCGACATGTCGATCAAAGGGTTGAGGCTGGCGCGCGAGATCATGCGGCAGAAGGCGCTGGCCCCCTTTGTGCTGCGCGAGGTACTGCCGGGACCCGACCTGCAGAGCGGCGACGAGTTGTTCGACTACGCTTGCCGCAGTTCCAAGACCGACCACCACCCGGTCGGCACCTGCCGCATGGGCCACGATGCGATGAGTGTGGTGACCCCAGATCTCAGGCTGCGCGGTATCGAGGGCCTGCGCGTCTGCGACGCCTCGGTGATGCCGCGCATCCCCTCCTCCAACACCAATGCCCCGACGATCATGGTTGGCGAAAAAGGCGCCGATCTGATCCTTGGCCGCGAGCCGCTGCCGCCGGCGGTGTTTTCCACCAACCAAGCGGCATGAGGGACAAGGAATGATCAGGCACTGTGTCTTCGTCAGATTTCGCAACGATGTCGCCGACGCCGAGCGCGCGGCAATCCATGCCGATCTCGAAGCGTTGCGGGCCGTGATCGACGGCATGGGCAAGGTCGAATTCAGCGCTAATACCAGCCCGGAACCCTTCGCCCGCGGCTTCACGCACGGCTTCACCATCGACTTTCGCGACGCTGCGGCACGCGATGCCTATCTGGAGCATGAAGCGCATCAGCGAGCCGGCGCAAAACTGGTCGCGGCGCTCGAAGGCGGCACCGACGGGCTGATGGTGTTTGATCTGGAGATCGCGTGACTATCCCATTCTCAGCGCAACGACGCCGGCAACGATGCTAAGCACCGCGGCACCTCGCCATGCCGTCATCTTCTCGCCGAGCGCGAAGACCGAGATCATCATGGCGAACAGGATCGATGTTTCGCGCAGCGACGCCACCGAGGCGATCGGCGCCTTGGTCATCGCCCACATCACGATCCAGTAGGCGCCGCCGCTGAGCACGCCGGTATAGATTCCGGCCTTCCAGTCGCGCGCCAGCACCGGCAGCGCCTGTGGGCCGCGAGAGACGACGCATAGCACCAGCGCCCACAGCGCATCGCAGACGAACAGCCAGGCGGCATAACTCGACGCGGTGGCGGCCAGCCGCGCGCCGCTGCCGTCCGACAGCGTGTAGCTGGCGATGAAGATCGATGTGCCCAACGCGAAACCGACGGCGCGCAGGTTCAATTTCTCCAGATGCGCGCCGCCGCGAAACGACAGCACCAGCGTGCCCGCCGACAACAAGAGGATGCCGAGAATGGCGAGCGGCGCCGGCATCTCGGCAACCACCACAACGCCCCCCAAAGCGGCCAGCAATGGCGCGGTGCCGCGCGCCAGCGGATAGGTCTGGGCGAAATCGCCGGCCTTGTAGGCGCCGATCAGGAACGTCCTGTAGCCCATGTGGAAGACAACCGAGGCGAGGATGTATGGCCACACTTCCGGCTTCGGCACCTCGACGAAAGGCAACGTCACCAGCGCAGCGGCACCCATGCCGAGCGTCATCAGTGTGATCGACAGGAAACGGTCGAGATGGACCTTGACCAGCGCGTTCCAGATCGCATGCATGGAAGCGGCGGCGAGCACCGCGAAAAAGACAAACAGGCTCATCGGCGGTTCATCCGCCGCCCGTCCCGATGACGATCGGCGTCTCCAGGTCGATATCGACCCAGAGCGGAAAATGGTCGGAAGCGATTTGGCCGATATCGGCGCTGACCGAGCGCACGCGCCCGGCAAACATGCCGCCGACGAAGCAATGGTCGAGCCGGCGCTTTGCCAGCCTGCCATCGATAGTCTTCACATGGGTGTGGAAATCCGCTGTCGGTTCCATTGCGACGGCGGCGGCATCGACAAAACCGTCGAGATAGGCGGCACCGCGATGATAGGGCGCGCTGCCGATAAGGCGCCGGTACTCGGCGCTGTCCGGCTCCATGTTGAAGTCGCCCAACCAGATCGCCGCTACGGGGTTTTCTGGCTCCTGTTCGCCATTGCTCCAGTTGCGCGCCGGCTCGTCGTCAGCGCCGCTCCATGGACCGCCCTCGGACGGCGCACGGCGATGCTCGGCGAGCAAATAGTCGATCTGCTCCAGCCGCTCCTCGGCCGCGATATGCGCCAGATGCAACGACAGCACCCGCACCGGACCGGCAGGGGTGCGGATCATGCATTCGAGTGCGGCATTGCGGGTGTTGAGCGGCCGCAGCGTGCGCCTGAGCGGCAGCGTATGCAGCCGCGACCAGACGATCGGAAGCTTCGACAGAACCATGGTGCCGAATTGCCGCCGCCGGTTGACGATGCGGCCTACACGCCGGTGGCTGGCATCCATGTCGAAGGCCGGCCCGTAGACCCAATGGTAGTCGGGCAGAAATTGCGAAAGAAGTTCCGGCTGGTCGTCCTCGTTGCTGCGCAACCAGTGCCGTTCCACCTCCTGCAAGGCGATGATGTCGGCGCCGGCCACGACCTTGGCGCAACGCGCCAGGTCGTAGCGGCCATCGCTGCCGAAGCCATACTGGATGTTATAGCTGACCAGCTTCATTGCTTATCCGGCTCAGTTTCCTGCTGGCAGTAGCCGTTCGCTGACAGCCTTGCAATGTGCAGCCGGGCGGAGGGAGCTTGGGCCAGATGCTAAGTGGTCAGCGGCTGGAACCGACCGGGCGGGGATGCTGCCAGTTCCGACCAGTCGATTTCTTCCTCAAGGCGGTGGTAGGCTTCGTCGCCGATCGTTCCGTCGATGCGCAAACGCTCCAGCGCATCGCGCTGGCTCTTGATGGCGTAGAGACGCAATCTGTCATACTCGGTCGCCGCCTGGGCATCCTCGGGGTTTTCGGCGATGGCGCGCTGGGCGGCATATTGCTCTCGCACCGCCCCGGCCGCGCTCGATGTCTTGCCGCTGAGCACGTCCAGCGCCGCCTGCATGATGGCGACGCGCGCCTGCGCCACCTCCCGGTCGACCGTCCGGTCGAGGTCGAGATTGAGCAGAAGCAGCAACGGTTTCAGGCTGACGCCTTGCAGCACCAATGTGCCGAGCACGACCGTGAAAGCGGCGAGCACGATCGGATCACGGCCCGGAAAGTCGGCCGGCAAGGCGAAGGCTGCCGCAAGCGTCACCAGGCCGCGCATGCCGCACCAGCCGATGAGCACGCCGCCGCGGAATGTCGGTGCATCCTTCCGCCTGTCTTCGTCGCCCAGACGTGCCAGCGCTCTGAGGATCGCGCCGCAGCCCAGAACCCAGACGAGCCGCGATACGATGACGACGGCCAGCACAGCCAGGGCAAAGACGAACGCCTCGCTTTGTCCTTGCTCGGCAAGTCGACCGACGATGGACCGCGCTTGCAGGCCCATCAGAACGAAGGCCAGCACGTTGAGCACGAACACCGCCGTCTCCCAGACCGAGTAGGAACTGACACGATTCCTTGCCGGCATGCGGCGCGGCGATGTACGTGCGATCGTCATGGCATAGACGACGATTGTGATGATGGCGGAAAGCCCTATCCTGTCGGCCAGGATCCAGACGCCGAAGGTTGAGGCGAATTGCACCACGGTGCCGCTCGCCGGGTCGTCGATGCGGCCGAGTATGGCGAGAGACAACCGGCCGAGCACATAGCCTGCGGCAAGGCTGCCGACCGTCGACAGCAGGATCATTGGAACGGCACTGCTCAACAGGATGGTGCCGGCGGCTGCGGAAACCGACATCCTGTAGATCAGCAGCGCCGTGGCGTCGTTGAGAAGGCTCTCGCCTTCCAGGATGGCGGTGATGCGGTGCGGCACCTTGAACTGTCCGAGCACGGCCGCCGCCGCCACCGCATCGGGCGGCGCTACGATCGCGCCGAGCGCTATGGCGGCGGCGATGGGCAAGCCTGCCATCGTCCAGCCGACCAGCGCGACCGTCACGGTGGTGAAGATGACGGCGCCAAGCGCCAGCAGGATGAGCGAAACCTTGTAGCGGTTGAGATCGCGCAGCGACGTGTCATAGGCCGCGTCGAGCAGAACCGGCGCGATGAACAGAGCGAGCGCCAGCCCCGGGTCGATCTCGATGGTCGGGGCAAACGGCAGGAAGGCGATGCCGGCGCCGGCCAGCGCCAGCAATGACGGATAGGGAATCTGCAGACGCCGCGACAGCGCGGTCAGGGCGACCGCGATGAGAAGCAGGACAAGGGTGAGTTCAAAAAGCGCCATGCCTTATCGTAGCGGTGAAGCCGGGCGATTGGCACTGCAAAAACGACGACGGCTTTGGCTGCTGGTGAATGGTGAATGGTGAATGGTGAATGGCTGCGTGCAGAGGAATTTCGGCGCGTAAAGCGCATTCTTACTATTCACTGTTCACTATTCACTCTTCTCCTAATGCAGCACCAGCATGTCGCCCGACGAGAACGAAATCTCGGCCTTTTCGCCGACGGCCGGCGGCGGTGTGGCCGGACTGTTGAACGTGTCGAGCGAGACCGTGCTGCCGCCGATGCCGACGCGAACCCGGATGACCGAGCCGAGGAAATGCACCTCGGCGATTTCGCCCCAAAGGCTGGAATCGCGGCCGGGGTGTCGGCCGAGCGAGATCGCCTCGGGCCGCAACGCCAGCGACAGCCTGTCGCCGGATTTCGAGCCGTTGAGCTTGCCCTTGAGCGAGACCTCTTGCGAGTTGACGCGCACCTTGCCCGAAGCGGCGTCGGTGACCGTGCCTTCGAGCACGTTCAGCGTGCCGACGAAATTGGCGACGAATTTGGTTGCCGGCCGGTTGTAGATCTCGAACGGCGTGCCGACCTGCTCGGCCTTGCCGCCATACATGACGGCGATGCGGTCGGAGATCGACAGCGCCTCTTCCTGGTCGTGGGTGACGAAGATGGTGGTGATGCCGAGCTTCTTCTGGATCGAGCGGATTTCCTCGCGCAGCGACACGCGCACCTTGGCATCGAGCGCCGACAGCGGCTCGTCGAGCAGCAGCAGTTTCGGCTTGGGCGCAATCGCCCGCGCCAGCGCGATGCGCTGCTGCTGGCCGCCGGACAGTTGGTAGGGATAGCGGTCGCCCATCTGCGGCAGCTTGATGATGTCGAGCATCTCGGCAACGCGCCTGTCGGCATCGGCCTTCGGCATACCGGCGACCTTCAGCCCGAAGCCGATATTCTGCGCCACGGTGAGGTTCGGAAACAGCGCATAGGCCTGGAACACCATGCCGATGTTGCGCTGGTTGGGCTTGAGCCGGGTGACGTCCTTGCCGGCCACGACAATCTTGCCGGCGGATGGCTCCTCGAAACCGGCGACCATGCGCAGCACCGTCGTCTTGCCGCAGCCCGACGGGCCAAGGAAGGAGACGAATTCGCCCGGCTCGACGTCGAGGTTGAAATCCTGCACCACAATGGCGGCGCCGAAGGATTTTCGCACCTGCTGGATTGAGAGGAATGGCTCGGCCATGGCTTTTTCTTTCGGCTTTTCGATCAGTTCGGGCTGTTCGCCGATCGCGGAGCGAAGCGCGACAGGATCTGGATCAGCGACATGCAGCCCCAGGTAATGGCAAAGGCGATGATGGCAAGCGCCGCCGGCTCATAGGCGCGATTGGCGCCGACGTTCTGCAGATAGGGTCCGAAAGCAGGCCGGTTGAGCAGGCTGGCCATGGTGAATTCGCCGATGACGATGGCGAAGGTCAGGAAGGCGCCCGACAGCACCGCGATCAGCACGTTGGGCAGGATGACCCGAGTGATGATCGTGCCCCAGCCGGCGCCGAGGATCTGCGCCGCCTCGGTCAGTGTCCGTACGTCGATTGTGCGAAGCCCGGTGTCGACGGCACGATACATATAGGGCAGCGCCAGTGTCGCATAACCGATGACCAGCAAGGCATTGGCTCCTGTCTCGCTGGCCAGGAACGGCAGCGGTGAGTTCGACCCGTACATTCTGATGTAGCCGAAGACGATAACGATGGCCGGAATGACCAGCGGCAGCAGCGTGATGAACTCGACGACGGGCCTGATCTGCGGCAGCCGCAGACGAATCCAGTACGCCGCCGGCACCACCACCAGCACGCCAAGGACGATGGTGAAGATGGCGGCGACCACCGAATAGATGAAGGTCGCCTGGAAGCGGGGATCGCCGAGCACGACCTGATAGGCATCGAAGGAATACGCGCCGCGCCGCATGCGCATGGAGAATTCCACGGTCGCGATCAGCGGAATGAAGAAATAGGCCGCGCCCAGCGCGAAGACGATCCAGGCCCAGAATCTGCCGGACTTCATTTGAGCCACCTCTCAGAGCGCGTCCGGAACCAGATGTAGAAGACATTGGCCAGCCCAGTGATGACGATCATGCCAAAGGCGATGGCGTAGCCGAGATGGGCATTGTGCAGCACGTCACCGCGGATCTGCGCGTAGAGCAGGATAGGGACGATGTTAAGCGAGGAGCCGGTCAGAGCGTAAGCGGTGGCGATGGCACCGAAGGCGTTGGCGAACAAGAGGATGACGGTGCCGAGGAAACTTGGCCAGATCACCGGAATGACGACCATGCGCCAGAACTGCGCCTGGGTCGCGCCAAGCGTTGCCGCCGCTTCGCCCCATTCCTTCTTCAGCCCATCGATCGCCGGCACGATGATCACCACCATCAGCGGGATCTGGAAATAGACATAGGTCAGCGTCAGGCCCCAGAACGACAGGATGTTGAAACCATGGGCATAAATGTTGAAGCCGACCAAGACGTTGAGCAGCACCGTGGCGAGCCCGAGCCGGCCGAGCGTCGCGAGAAAGGCGAAGGCCAGCGGCACGCCGGCAAAATTGGAGGCCACGCCGGAAAAGGTCAGTGTCGCCGAGCGTATCCACTCCGGCAGCCCGCCGCGCACGATGGCGATGGCAATGGCAAGTCCCGCGAAAGCACCGATCAGCGACGAGGCGAGGCTGACCTTGATTGAGATCCAGTAGGCGGCAACGATCGACGGCTGCGCCAAGGCCGCTATGTTTTCGAAAGTGAATTCGCCGGCATCGTTCCGGAATGCGCCCAGCATCAGATAGAGCGTCGGCAGGATCAGGAACATGATGGCGAAGATGAAGAAAGGCGCAACGCCAAGCCATTGCGTCGGCAGCCGCATGCTGCGGGCGTCGGCAGGAGGCGCGGTCTTCCCGGCAACAGCGTGATCGGACAACGAGATATCGGTCATGCGCCGGCTACCGTCCTGGAGGTATGCCGGGCGGCCATCTAAGCCGCCCGGCTGATCTCAAGTCTTACTTGACGTTGGCGCCGACGACGGCATCCCAGTTCTTGGTGATGGCTTCCTTGGCCTTGCCCTGCTCGTCGAGCGTCGGGAACACCGCGGCTGCATAGGACTCGGCCGGCGGCAGCTTGGCCATCACGTCAGCCGGGAGCTTGCCATTCTTGGCGAGGTCGTTGAAGCGGATCGGGTGACAATAGCCCTTCAGCCAGCCGACCTGGCCTTCGTCGGAATAGAGATATTCCAGCCACAGCTTGGCAGCATTCGGGTGCGGCGCATAGGCGCTGATCGCCTGAACATAGACGCCGGCGACGACACCGGTCTTCGGCACGACGACGTCGACCGGCGGATTGCCCTTCAGCGTATCACGGCCGGCAAGCGCGTTGTAATCCCAGGTTACCAGGATTGGCGTCTGGCCTTGAGCAAGCGTCGCGGGCTTGCCGATGACCGGCACGAAATTGCCGGCGGCGTTGAGCTTCTTGAAGAAGTCGAGACCAGCCGTGCCGGCGGCTTCGCCGGCAGCCGCACCGCCGGAAAGCCCGGCGGCATAGACTGCCTGGATGGCCTGGTTCGAAGCACGCGGGTCGCCGGCGAGCGCCACGGTATTGGCGAATTCCGGCTTCAGCAAGTCGGCCCAGTCGGCCGGCGCTTCCTTGACCAGGTCCTTGTTCACCAGAAACGAAAGCACGCCGTAATAGTCGCCGGTCCAAAAGCCTTCGGCATCCTTGGCGCTGTCCGGGATCGAGTCCCAGGTTGATACTTTATAAGCCTGGATCAGGCCATCCTTCTTGGCGGTCGGGCCGAAGCTCAGGCCGACGTCGATGACGTCGGGCGCTTGCGGGCCCTTGTTGTCCTTGTTGGCCTTGATCGCCTCGACCTCGTCGCCGGAGCCGGCATCGGGGTTGAGCTCGTTGACGGTGATCCCCGGATATTTTGCCTTGAAGCCGTCGATGACCGCGCCGTAGCCGCACCAGTCATGCGGCAGCGCGATGGTGGTGAGCTGGCCTTCAGCTTTGGCTGCGGCGACCAGTTCATCCATGGACTGGGCCGACGAGATGGCAGAGGTCGCCATCAGGGCGACGGCCGAAAGGGAAAGCAGTTTTCCCGTGAATTTGAACATGTGTTCTCTCCGTTGAACTGACGCCGTTGGACGCCTGCGATGCGGTATCGTTTTCGTGTGACAGCCAGATGAAAGCTTTGTGAAAGCGATGCCCCGCAGTATGAAAAAGTAAACTCTTTTTAACCGGCTGTAGCAATCGCTTCGCGATTCTTTTTCCGGCTAACTAGTTTCGATCTTGCCTTTCATCTTTCCCCCTTTCCTTTGCCTCTTTTCTCAAGTCGATTTCCGATGCGAAAATTGTCTCAGACGGTGCCGGCGATGGCGTTTTCGAGCAGCGTCAGCGCCGCCTTCTTGGTCAGCTTGACCGGGTTGCCGCCGGCGGTCGGATCGACCACCGCCATGTCGGCAATCAGGCCCTTGCGCTTCTTGTCCATGTCGAGCCCCTTGATCAGGCCGGGCAGCGCATGCGGCACCTTGAGCTCCTTGCGCAGCTTGATGATCGCCTTGGCAAAACCGTCGAAGCCGCCCTTGATGCCGCAATAGGCGGCAAGCCGGGCGATGCGCGGCTCGATCGCCTCGCGGTTGAAGGCCAGCACGTAGGGCATGAACACGGCGTTGGTCATGCCGTGGTGGCTATCGTAGAGCGCGCCGATCGGATGCGACAGCGAATGAATCGCTCCAAGCCCTTTCTGGAAGGCGGCCGCTCCCATGGCAGCGGCGCTCATCATGTTGGCGCGGGCGACCAGATCTTTGCCGTTGGCATAGGCTTTCGGCAGGTTTTCGAAGACCAGCCTTATGCCTTCCACGGCGATGCCGTCGGCCATCGGGTGATAGCCCGGCGCGCAATAGGCTTCGAGACAGTGAGCGAGCGCATCCATGCCGGTGCCGGCGGTGATGAAGCCCGGCATACCGACCGACAGCTCCGGATCGGCAATGACGATCGCCGGCAAAAGCTTTGGATGGAAGATGACCTTCTTGGTATGGGTCGCTTCATTAGTGATGACGCCGGCGCGGCCGACTTCCGAGCCGGTGCCGGCCGTGGTCGGCACGGCGATGATCGGCGCGATCGCATCGGCATCGGCGCGTGTCCACCAGTCGCCGACATCCTCGAAATCCCAGACCGGCCGGGTCTGCCCGGCCTGGAAGGCGATCAGCTTGCCGAGGTCGAGCGCCGAGCCGCCGCCAAAGGCAATGACGCCGTCATGCTTGCCCTTCTTGAACACGGCAATGCCGGCGGTCAGGTTGGAATCCACCGGGTTCGGCTTGACCTCGGAAAATACGCCATATGGCACCTTGGCGTCGTCGAGGATCTTCAGCGTCGAGGCCACCACCGGCAGCCTGGCCAGTCCCGGATCGGTGACGAACAGCGGCCGCTTGATGCCGGTCGCCGCCAGCACCTCCGGCAGCTCCTTGATGCGTCCGGCGCCGAAGCGGACGGTCGTCGGGTAATTCCATTTGGAAACGAGTTTTGTCATTTCGACCTTCTTGACTGCTTTCGTGCTCTCGGATGTCGTCAATTCACAAAGGTATTGGCCACACGGTCTGACCGTATCATGTACGGAATCCAGATGGCTGCGGCCCAGACGGAACGGTAAATTCCGCGCATCGTTTCGCTGTCGAACGCATCAGCCAAGGTTGGAAAGCTCTCGCGAAAAACCAGATGCGCAGCCCATGGGTCGAGGATGGCATATACCGGCATCGCGACTGCCCAAATCATGTACCAGCCCGGGAATATCTCCCAGCGCTTGAACATGAAGAACAATAACAGGACCGGGGCTGTAAGGCTTAGAACGCCTGCTGTCACCAGTTCGGCAACGAGCAGCGCACCTTGAGAAAAACTGAAGGCCTGCCAGTCGAAGCCGAGATAGTCGGTATTGTGCAGTTGTACCAACCCCAGTATCGGCGTGAGCATCAACCCGAGCATCGGCAGGACAAGCCATCCGCCGATACCCTCGGGACCCTCACCATCTGGCAGCGCCGATTGTTGTGTATCCGCCATTACTCCCCCTCAACAGCGATCGCATGCCTGTCGATCGCCACCTTAGATCACCTCGCGCAGATGGTATGATTTCGGCCTGGTCAGATTGTCGTAGCCGATGGCCGACAGTGCCGCGCCCTTGCCGGTGTCCTTGACGCCGGTCCAGACCAGCGCCGGGTCGAGATAGTCGCAGCGGTTCATGAACACGGTGCCGGTCTCGACACGATCGCCGATCGCCGCCGCATGCTCAATGTCGTGCGTCCAGATCGAGGCCGTCAGCCCATAGGGGCTGTCGTTCATCAGCGCGATCGCCTCCTCGTCGTTGCGCACCTTCATGATGCCGACGATCGGGCCAAAGCTTTCCTCGCGCATGACGCTCATCTGGTGGTCGACCTGGGTCAGCACTTCCGGCGTCAGATAGGGGGAACCTTGCCTGTCGTTGGCCACCTTCATATCGATGTGCGCCCTGGCGCCCTTGCGCAACGCCTCGGCCTTCTGCTCGCGGATCAGGTCGGCGAAGCGCGCCTGCGCCATCGGCCCCATGGTGGTCGCCTGGTCGAGCGGATTGCCGACGACGTAGTTCCTGGTCTCGGCAATGAAGCCCTCGACGAATTCATCGTAGACCGTCTCATGCACATAGACGCGCTCGATGCCGCAGCAGCACTGGCCGGAATTGTAGAAAGCGCCGTCGACCAGATTGGCAACGGCATGGTCCATCTTTGCGTCCGGCAGCACATAGGCCGGATCCTTGCCGCCGAGTTCGAGGCCGAGCGTCATGAAGGTGCCCGCCGCCGCCTTCTCGATGGCGCGGCCGCCGGCGACCGAGCCGGTGAAGTTGACATGGTCGATCTTGCCGGAGCCGAGCAGCCTTTCGGTCTGCGCGTGGTTCAGGACGAGGTTCTGGAACAGGCCCTTGGGCAGGCCTGCTCTGTCGAACGCCTGCTGAAAACGTTCGCCGACCAACAATGTCTGTGCCGCATGCTTGAGGATGACAGCGCTGCCCGCCATCAGCGCCGGCACGATGGTGTTGACGGCGGTGAGATAGGGATAGTTCCACGGCGCGATCACCATGACCACGCCGAGTGGCACCTTCTTCACATAGCGGCGAAAGCCGTCCTTCGGATTGGAGGCCATGACCGGCTTCAGGGCCGCCTCGGCGATCTCGACCATGTAGCTGACGCGTTCCCTGACGCCGCCGAACTCGCCGCCATAGCGCACCGGCCGGCCCATCTGCCAGGCGATCTCCGGCACGATCTCGTCGGTCATGGCGACCAGCGCTTCCAGCATGGCAAGCATGTATTTGCCGCGCTCGATGACCGGCGTCTCAGCCCACTTCTCCTGCGCCGCCTTGGCACGTTCGACCGCGGCACCGATCGCCTGGTCGGTGGCAAGAGGCCGTTCGGCATAGATCGAACCGTCGACGGGGGATTTTATCTTGACCGTTTCGGTCATGCCTTGGGTCCTCGCATTCTACAATAATGTCGTTGGTTAGCGCCGCCCCTCATCCGCCTGCCGGCACCTTTTCCCGTATACTGACGGGGAGAAGGGACAAGCTCAGCGCCGGGCCCCCTCTCCCCCGTTCTTCACGGGAGAGGCTGAGGGTGAGGAGCGGCGCCAACGTTGCCAGATTATTCAATACCGCTCGAACCCCCTGTGCAGTTCCCAGTCCGTAATCCGGCGGTCGTACTCGAACTGTTCCCAGTGTGCCGTGTGGACGTAATGTTCCAGCACATCGTCGCCGAGCGCTTGCCTCAGCATTTTCGATTCCGCCAGCGTCGCGGTGGCGTCGCGCAATGTCTTTGGAATTTCAGGCAGCTGCGAGGCCTGGTAGGCATCACCGACGAAGGGCTTCTGCAGCTCAAGCTTTTCATCGATGCCGGCAAGCCCGGCCGCGATCAGCGCGGCGAAAGCCAGATAGGGGTTCAAATCGGCGCCGCCGATGCGGCATTCCATGCGGATGCCCTTGGTGCCCTCGCCGCAAAGACGGAAACCGGCGGTGCGGTTGTCCTCGCTCCACATGATCTTGGTCGGCGCAAAGGTGCCGGCCTGGAAGCGCTTGTAGGAGTTGATGTAGGGCGCCAGGAACCAGGTGAATTCCTTGGCATATTTGAGCTGCCCGGCCGCCCATTGCTGGCCGAGTGTCGACAGCGTCCACTCGGCATTTTTGTCGTAGAACAACGGCGTCTTGCCGTCGGCGCTCCACAGCGAATTATGGATGTGGCTGGAATTGCCGGCGAGCCCGTAATTGTACTTGGCCATGAACGAGATCGCCTTGCCTTCGGACTCGGCGATTTCCTTGGCGCCGTTCTTCAGGATGACGTGGCGGTCGGCCATGTCGAGCGCCTCGGCGTAGCGGACATTGATCTCTTCCTGGCCTGGCCCCCACTCGCCCTTCGAATTCTCGATCGGGATGCCGGCCGCCTCCATCTCGTTGCGCAGCCGGCGCATGACGCCTTCTTCCTTGGTGGTGATGCCGATCTGGTAGTCGCCGATGTAGGGCGATGCCGTCTCGAGGCCCTGCCAGTGCTTCTTGCGGGCGGAATCGTAGGTTTCGCTGAACAGATAGAATTCGAGCTCGGAAGCGAAATAGCCGATATAGCCGCGATCCTGCAGCCGCTTGACCTGCTTCTTCAGCATGGCGCGCGGCGAATGCGCCAGGTCGTCATGGGTATGGTGGTCGAGCACGTCGCAGATCACCAGCGCCGTCTTCTCCAGCCACGGAACGAGCCGCAGCGTCGCAAGGTCCGGCTTCATGACGAAATCGCCATAACCCTTCGACCAGCTCGCCGCCTTGTAGCCGGGCACCGGTTCCATATCGATGTCTGCCGCCAAGAGATAGTTACAGCCATGCGTCTCGTCATGCGCGGAATCGACGAAATAACGGGCCAGGAACCGCTTTCCCGCGAGCCGCCCCTGCATATCGACGATGCAGGCCAGCACCGTGTCGACCTCGCCGCTGGAGACCGCTTGCTTCAACTGATCGAACGAGAAATTTCCGGCCATTCCTTTGGCACTCCAGCGCTTGTCGTTTCGGGCTTGTCACTTTGAAAAGGAAACGGAAACCCATGGCCGGCACGATGCCGGCCATGCTCATCAGAGAGCGTCAGGCGCCGGCCTCGCCGACAGCTATCTCGGCTGCCTTGATCGCCGCCTGGCGCTTCGCGATCTGGTCGCCGATGGGCGGACCCTGGAAGCGGCGGTTCTCGAAACCGAACCAAAGCACCGCGGTCAGCACGATGAAGCCCAGGGTGATATAGAGCACCTTGTCGTTCGGGGGCTGGATGGCGATGTAGAAGATGATCGCCATGCCGATGATCGACAGGATGCAAAACAGCTTGAACAGGCCGGCGCCGAGATTCCATGGGCCGGGATTCGGCCATTTCGCCGTTCCGAAAGCCGTCATGCCGAGCGCGATCGGAATGGTGAAGGACAGGAACAGGAACACCAGCGTCGAATTGACAACGATGGTGTAGATGTTGGTGCCGCCGATCGAAATGAACTGGGCAAGAAAGACATAGATGATCTCGAGGATCGCAGCGGTCCAGATGGCATTGACCGGCGTGCGCCAGGTTGGGCTGACTTTGGCGAGCCCGGCCGAACCGACCGGCATGCCGCCGTCGCGAGAGAACGCAAACAGCATGCGCGAGGCCGAGGTCACCGTGGCGAGGCCGCAGAGGAACTGCGAGATCAGGATTGCCAGATAGAGCAGTTCTTTCAGCCAGCCCGGTAGGATTGCATCCATTGTCGAGAAGAATACGCTCCAGCCCTGCTTGGCGCCTGCCGCCAAGTCCGGAATTGCCAGAACGATCGCGCAGACCATCGCCCAGCCGATAAGCGACGACCAGAGCACGGACGAAATGATCGCCCGCGGAACGGAATGCGCTGCCTTCAGCGTTTCTTCCGAAGTATGCGCCGACGCATCATATCCGGTGATGGTGTAGACCGGCAGCAGCAGGCAGAGCAGGAACAGGTAGCTCATGGAATCCGACTGTGGGAAGACACCGCCGCCGGCATCACCCGAATAGTTGGTGAAGGTCCACAGCCGCGTGATGTCGATTGCGGGCGCAAACACCAGGCAGGCAATGATCAGCACAGCTGTTGCGCCAAGGATCAGGAAGCCGGAAGCGTCAGTCAGCATGGCGGTCAGCTTGATGCCGAAGTGATTACAGAGCGCCTGGATTGCGGTGATGACGGCAACAAATCCGACAATCTCGCCCGGAGTACCGGTAATGCCGAACCAGCTCCCGAACGTTCCGACGAAGAAGAAAGCAGTGCCGATGTTGATGGCGCCGAGCACGGTGATCAGGCCGAGCAGATTGAGCCATGCGGTGAGCCAGCCAGTGAAACGGTTCCCTAGGATGGATGCCCAGTGATAGAGGCCGCCGGCGGTCGGAAATGCAGAGGCGATCTGGGCCATGGCGAGCGCGAAAAATCCCGAAACCATGCACCCGACGATCCAGCCGATGCCAGCGCCGGCGCCACCGATGGACGACGTCGCTTGCGCGAAGGAATTGATGCCGCCTGAGAGGATGCAGATGATCGAGAACGAGATCGCGAAATTCGAGAAGCGGCTCATGCTTCGCGACAGTTCCTGAGCATAGCCCATTCCGTGGAGAACTTTCAGGTCCTCCTTCTTGTCAACTTCGCTGTAACCCGGTGCTACCATTTTAAAGTCCCCTTTTGGTTTCTTAGCTGGCCGATTGAACTGACTTTCCGACTGCGCTTGGTCTGGAGGCCTTGGCCGCTTCGGGCTCCAGATTGAGAAAAATACCTGCGAGCAGATCCGCCCATTTCCGCTGCCCGGCTGCGCCGGCGATCTCGTCGTTGCGGATTTCAATCATTGCGCAGGCCAGCCCGCGCGAGCGGGCATGGCGTTCCAGTGTGAAATAGACGCGGTCGGCCGGCGAATAGGGTTCATTGACGCCGACCGTGACGCCGGCGAGCCGCTTCAGCGCCGCGATCAGCGGCGCCGCCAACCGACCATCCTCGTCATGGATGATGCCTATGTGCCAGGGCCGGCTCTTGCCCTTGTATACCGGCGTGAAGGAATGGATCGAGACCAGTCTGGTTTCTCGCTCGGCCGCCTGGCGTTCGTCGATGATTGCAGCGATCCTCTCGTGAAACGGCCGCCACGCCAGAGCGATGCGCGCCTGCCGCTGGTCGGCGGAAAGCCCCTGGTTGGCCGGGACCACGGTTTTTTCGCTGGCGCTGACCGTCACTATCAGGTCCGGCGCGTCGATCGGCCGGTTGCAGTCGATGACGAGCCGCGAGACGCAGGTCTCGACCAGCGTCGCATCAAGCACCTCGGCCATCCGGCGCGCCACCGGCAAGGCGCCGGGATCCCAGGCGATGTGGCGGGAAAGTTCCTCGGCGGCAAGGCCGAGCGTTCCGAATTCCGGTGGCAGGAAATTGGAGGCGTGGTCGCAGGTCAGCACGAAAGGGCTTGATCCGCCGGGGTTCGTCACCCTTACGGTTTCAGGCGATGCAAGGCTGGCGGGCCGTGCTGTCTCCATTGTCTGCTGTCCCCGGGGAGCGCTGTATCGTATGTTACGTATTTTGCCTCATTGCGTCCCTGCGGATGATTTCATACAGTTTGGCCGGCTTTGTCAAACGCGATTTCGATAATGCGCTAACGGCACGGCCAGGGTGGGGAAAAAGCATGGTTTCGAGCATTGCCGAACTGATCTCCGACCGCATCGGCACCATGCCGGCCGGCGAGCGGCGCGCAGCGCAAGCGCTGATCGCCAGCTATCCGCTGATCGGGCTGAAGACGGTCGCCGAATTCTCGGCTACGGCCGGCGTATCATCGCCCACGATCCTGCGTTTCGTCGCCCGGCTCGGCTTCCAGAACTATCCGGAATTCCAGTCGGCGCTGCAAGACGAACTGGCGGCGCAATTGCAGTCGCCGGCTTCGCGCACGCTCAATCCCCCCTCCCAGGGCAGCAGCGCCGTGTCGCCGATGCTGGAGGCGACCCTCGACAACATGCGCGAGACATTCCGGCACCTCTCGGACAAGCAGCTTGCCGACATCGTCGCCAAGCTAGCCGACCGGCGCGGCAAGACATTCCTGATCGGTGGCCGCTTCACCGACCCGCTGGCGCGCTACATGGCCGCCCACCTCGCCATCATCCAGCCCAACGTTTTTCACCTCGGCGGGCAGGAAAGCGTCTGGCGCGACCGACTGATCGACATGGGCAAGCGCGACGTGCTGGTGATCTTCGACATCAGGCGCTACCAGGACAGCTTGGTCCGTTTCGCCGAGACGGCCAACCAGCGCGGCGTGCAGATCGTGCTGTTTACCGACCAGTGGCTGTCGCCGATCGCCCGCTTCGCCCGCCATGTCATCGCCGGGCGCACCGCCGTGCCTTCGGCCTGGGACTCATCCGCCGCGCTTTTCGTCGTTGCCGAAGCCCTGATCGGCGCGGTCACAAGGCAGCTCGAAGCCGACGGCGCCAAACGCATCCGCGAACTGGAAAGCCTGCGGTAGAGCTCCTCCGGAAAGGCACGCCTTTCGCTTCGGTCTAGTCCACTAGAAAACTGATCATCTGCAGGATCAGGATCAGCAAAAGGACGCCAAAGACAGTCGCAACCACCGCTGCCAGCAGGACGGTGCGTTGTTTCTTACCCATGGCTTTCCCCCCGACAGCATAGTCCCCGTCCACGACTGCGAATATCAGTCCCGCCCCACTGCTCGGCCACCTCCCAACTCCTCAAGACCCGCCTGCGGCTTGGGCGGAGGAGTAATGACGACTGGTTCACGTGCGAAATGAACCGCTTACCAAGGTGCTCGCTAACGGGCACGGCCGCATCATTCATCCGACCCATGTCACGGCCGAATGACCACCTTGCATTTCGGGCTTAACCATTCAGCCGCTAAGCGTGCCCCACTCCAGCTACTTTACCCATGGCAAGCATGATCGAAGTTCGGCTAACCTTGTCGACGTGAAGCCGCTTCCTTGAACCAAAGCGCGGTGAACTGCGCGGAGGAATTCGATGAGCTATCTGGACGAGCTGTTCTCAGTCGCCCGCAAGACGGCGCTGGTCACCGGCGCCGCGACCGGCATCGGCCGCATGGCGGCGACCGCTCTGGTCATGGCTGGCGCCTCGGTGATGATTGCCTCGCGCAAGGGCGAGGACTGCGCCAAGGTTGCCGGCGAGTTGAACGGACTTGGCGCATCCGGCCGGGCGGAAGGTTTTGCCGGCGACGTCTCCAGCGAGGCCGGCATTGCGGCGCTTGTGGCCGAGGTCAGGGCGCGGA
Source organism: Mesorhizobium sp. M0018 (assembly GCF_040323955.1). Lineage (NCBI taxonomy): Bacteria > Pseudomonadati > Pseudomonadota > Alphaproteobacteria > Hyphomicrobiales > Phyllobacteriaceae > Mesorhizobium > Mesorhizobium sp. M0018. The sequence goes on from NZ_JAMYVL010000001.1 coordinate 283,343, forward strand.
CCGAGCGGCTGCATATCCTGGTCAACAATGCCGGCATCTCCTGGGGCGCGCCGCTGGAAAGCTTTCCCTACCATGCCTGGGCCAAGGTGTTCGGCGTCAACGTCACCGCGGTCTTCCACCTGACGCGCGAATTGCTGCCTCTGCTCGAGGCCGCCGCCAGCGATGCCGACCCGGCCCGGGTGATCAACCTCGGATCGGTGATGGGCACGCAGCCTTTGGCCGAAGATGCCTACTCCTACTCGGCCTCGAAGGCCGCGGTTCACCACCTGACGCGCATCCTGGCAATCGAGTTCGCCGCCCGCCGCATCACCGTCAACGCCTTTGCGCCTGGCCCTTTCCAGAGCCGGATGACGGCCTTCGCCACCGGCACCGAGGACCAGGCAAGACACATCGGCAACCACGTTCCGATCGGCCGCATCGGCGCACCGGATGACATTGCCGGCGCAACGCTCTATTTGTGCAGCCGGGCCGGCAGCTATGTCACCGGCGCCATCCTGCCGATCGATGGCGGGCAGTCGGTGCAACACGGGCTGACATTGTTCAAGGAATGAGACGCACGCCATCCGGCAACGAAATGCCGGGGGTGAAGATGGAGGACATCAGCGTGGAACCGATCAGTCTCGATGTGCTTCTGGCCAACGTCGGCAAGGAAGTCGGCGTGTCGCCATGGCGGGTCGTCACCCAGCGCATGATCGACCAGTTCGCCGATGCCACCGACGACCATCAGTTCATCCATTGCGATCCGGAACGCGCCAGCCGCGAAACACCGTTCGGCGGCACCATCGCGCATGGCTTCCTGTCGCTTTCGCTGTTGTCGGCGATGACCTTCGAAACCATGCCGCCGCTGGAAAACAGCAAGATGGGCGTCAATCATGGCTTCGATTCGCTGCGCTTCCTGGCGCCGGTGAAGACCGGCTCGCGCATCCGCACCCGTTTCGTGCTGGCCGACGTCAAGGTCAGGCCGTCGGGGTGGGTGCAGACGGCGCACGACGTGACGATCGAGATCGAGGGCTCGAAGAAACCGGCGCTGACCGCGCGCTGGCTGACGCTGACGCTGATCGAACGCCAGCCGGAAGCGGTCTGACTCTCGTCGGGCGGAGAAGCCCGAATCTATCTGTGCCAAATCTATTTGGCTTCGGCCGCGACGTACTTCATGTGGCGGCTGACCTGCAGCGCAATGTAGACGACCAGTGAACAACCGATTGGGAACACGATCTCGTTGAGGCCGGTTGCGATCGCCTGTGGCATTGCGAGAGCAGCGTCGTTCGCCGCGGCCGTCTCGATGGTCAGCACCGTGATGCCGCCGCCGAATACCGCGCCTATCAGGGCGCCTGCCAGCGCGAAATGGAGCGGACGCGGTTCTTCCTTCGATGCCAGCGACGCCAGTGCCCAGCCGAGCAGCCCGTATTCGATAGCCCGCAGCACACCGAGCGTCGTGAGCGACAGGATGGCCGGCTTTGCCGCCGCGTCCAGCGCGCTGACCATAACCTTTTGCGTCCCTTTGGCGATGCCCATCGCCAGTGGCGCCGAAATCGCACCGATCAGGCCACCGAGCGAGGCTCGCACCTTGGTGAGCGCCGTGCCGAGGCTGACGCCCGCGCAGACGAAGAACGACCAGGTCACGCCTTGCGCCAGTTCGATCAGAACCTGCGTCGTCGCCGGGTAGGCACCTGCCGCAAATCTGACGGTCAGAATGAGAGCTTCCATGGCGAAGCCGAGCGCGATCGCCAGCCATGCGACCATGACGACGCGCCTGAGCGCCATCCTGGCGCGATGAGAAAGCGGGTCCACGTCCGGCACGCCGGACGAAAGCTCAGTTCCGGTCATAACGGCCTCCCGAAACGAAATTTTTGCAGAGCCGCGAATTAGTCTTTGTCTGTAACAGTCCGATGTTGCCGGCTTTATTGCCTGGTTACATCGTTTTGTGAGGTCAAGCCTCTGCTTCACACCGCCCTTGCCCGACGCCGTACAGCGTATATATGCTGCATCCAGCATCAGTCATAAGGCAGTAGAAAGTTGCAGCTAAGCGTCCAGGAGCGCCGCGAAAAACAAAAGGCCGAACTGCGTTCCGAACTTGTCGACGCCGCGCACAAGCTTGTCCAGGAAGAAGGCTATGACGGCCTCACCATCCGCAAGCTCGCCAAGCGCGTCGGCTATGCGCCGATGTCGGTCTATTCCTATTTCGCCGACAAGCAGGACATCCTGTTCGCGCTGGCCGAGGATGCCTTCGAGACCCTGGCCAGGCGCATCGCAAATCATACGGCCGACGACCCGATCGAGGCGCTCAAGGCGGTGCTTGTCGAATACGCCGCCTTCGGGCTGGAAAATCCCAACGAGTACCGCACCGTGTTCATGACCGAAAAAGTCAAGCCGCCGACCGGCAAGACCTTTGCCGAGATGGAAGGCGGCAACCCGGCGATGAAAGTGCTGATCGAGAGGGTCGAAGCCTGCGTTGCCGCCGGCAGGCTCAAAGGCGATCCACGCGCCATCGCCACCATGCTGTGGGCGGTCGGCCACGGCGCCATCTCGCTGCTGATCACCTTCCCGTTCTACCCGTTCGGCGACCAGACGACGTTCATCACACGGATCGGCGACATCATGCTCGAAGCCATCGCCGCGCACGAGATTGCGCCGCTCACGCCGCCCGTCAACTGCTGAAGAGCGGCGCTCCTCCCGATCTGCAGGATCTTCTCCGAACGATCCGCGCCACAGCGCCGAGCGTTCGGCAATTCTCCGTACGCGTACGATTCTGCTTGAACATCGGGAGTCCAGGGCGTATCTGTACGCAATACCGTACAAGTACGAGAAATTCAATAGCTGAACCGGAGACCGACGATGAAGAAGGCAATCCTCACGCTCGCCGCCCTGCTGGCGCTCTCTGGCGCCGCATTTGCCGGCAGCAGTCAGACAGGCAAGCAAGAAGCGGCCTGCATCGACACCAAGGCTGATGTGAAGCTCGATTGCGCGCCGACCGGATCGCTTGAAAACGCCGATGCCGCGGCCCACAAGGCCGGCAGCAAGGGCCCGAGGCTCGGCATCGGCATCGACCCGTGGATCGTGCCAAGCAGCTTCTGAGCCGACGGGCGACAACACGCGGTGATGAACCGAAAGGGCGGCAGCAATTACCGGCCGCCCATCGTGCTGCCTCAGCCCTGCTTTTTGTCACCCCGCGCAGATCACTTCTTGCGCTTCTGTCCCACCACCCTTTTGGGCTTGCCGGGTCTTGCCGGTGCGCCGGGAATGGCCGTTCCGGTGATCGATACCGGATCGCTGGCCGGGAATGTATCCTCGAGGCCTTCCTCGAGTTCCTCTTCGATATCCGTCCCAGTGCGCTGCTCGTCTTCGAAAGAGCGCACGGCCGGCGTCTTGACCGGCGACTTCGGCGCGGAGTTCGGCGGCATTTGCGTTCTCCCTCGGCTCGCTGTCGCAGAACGGGCGGGCGCGGCGAACATGCCTATGCTGCTGCGTCGCGCGCCGCCTCCGACAGAAAAGTAAAGACATAATCGGAAAAGGAACGCCAGCATTCGACGCGGAACGCGTCGGCCGCCGTGCGCAACAGCACGATTTCGACCTTGCCGAGAATGGTACGCGACGCCGCCCCGACCGGAAAGACGTCGAGCGACAGATCCTGCGGGCAGCCGGCATTGATCGTCGCCGCGGCAGCCGGACCGGTAACCGATATGGCGACGTTGCGGTGCGAGATGCCGACCGCCGAATGCAGTACGGAAATGCTGGCGCAGTCGGCGAGCGGATCTTTTCCGCTCTCGTCGATGACCAGCCATTCGTCCGGCCCGAGCCACAAGGCCGTGCGTCCGGCCTTTGCCGCCGAGGTTTTCGGCCTTTGCGGCAGGACGACGCCGAGCGCTTTCGAAAGTGCCGCAATCGAGGCTTCCGGCGCGCGCAGCGATATGCGCTCGGCCGGCGGCAGCACGGCAAGTGTAACGCCGGCGGCGGAAAGCGACTGGCCGGCGAGAGCTGGACGGCGTTCGACTGAGGGTCCGGCGGCGTCGGTTTTCAAAGCGGCTTTAGCCATTGAGGCGCTCCCCCTTCTCGTCGAAGAACACCATGCCGGTGACCTCCACCTCGATCATCCCGTCCGGCATCGGCACATAGAGCGTCTCGCCCGTGCGATCGCGGCCGCCGGCGACCAGCCCCAGCGCGATCGAGCGGCCGCAATTTTGCGACCAATAGCTCGAGGTGACATGGCCAATCATCTTCATCGGGATTGCCTGCTTCGGGTCCGCGACGATCTGCGCGCCCTCCTCCAGCACCACCTTGGGATCCCTGGTCTTCAGGCCGACAAGCTGCTTGCGGCCCTTGGCGACCAGGTCCGGCCGCGCCATGCCGCGAATGCCGACGAAATCGGTCTTCTTCTTGCCGACGGCCCAGTCGAGCCCGGCATCGTTCGGCGTCACCGTCCCGTCGGTATCCTGGCCGACGATGATGTAGCCCTTTTCGGCGCGCAGCACATGCATCGACTCGGTGCCGTAGGCACAGGCTCCGTGCTTCTGGCCCTCGGCCCATAGCGCTTCCCAGACCGCCTCGCCATAATCGGCCGGCACGTTGACCTCGAAGCCGCGCTCACCGCTGAACGACATGCGAAACAGCCTTGTCGGCACGCCGCAGATCCTGCCTTCGCGCACCGACATATGCGGCAGCGCCTCATCCGACATGTCGATGCCCTCGACCAGCGGCGCAATGATGTCGCGAGACTTCGGTCCCTGCACGGCAATCACCGCCCACTGCTCGGTGATCGAGGTCAGCCAGACGTTGAGATGCGGGAACTCGGTCTGGAGATAGTCTTCCATATGGTTCATGACCCGCGGCGCGCCGCCCGTCGTCGTCGTCACATGGAAACGGTCGGGTGCAAGCCTGCCGACGACACCGTCGTCATAGATGAAGCCGTCCTCGCGCAGCATGATGCCGTACCGGCAGCGGCCGGGCTCGAGCTTCTCCCATGGATTGGTGTAGAGCAGTTCCATGAATTTGGCCGCATCCGGCCCGACCACCTCGATCTTGCCCAGCGTCGAGGCGTCAAACAGGCCGGCCGTCTTGCGCACCGTTATGCATTCGCGGTCGACGGCGGCATGTATGTCCTCGCCCGGCTTCGGGAAATACCAGGCGCGCTTCCACTGGCCGACATCCTCGAATACAGCGCCCTGGCGCTCGGCCCAGGGATGGATCGCCGTCTTGCGGGTCGGGTCGAACAGGGGACCCCGCGCGTGGCCGACGATCGAGCCGAATGTCACCGGCGTATAGGGCGCGCGGAACGTCGTCAGCCCGACCTGCGGGATCGGCTTGCCCAACGTCTCGGCGGCAATCGCCAGGCCGTGCATGTTGGAGGTCTTGCCCTGGTCGGTCGCCATGCCATTGGTGGTGAAGCGCTTGACGTGCTCGATCGAGCGCATGCCCTCGTGCACTGCCTGGCGGATGTCCTTGGCGGTGACGTCGTTCTGGAAGTCGACAAACGCCTTGACCGTCGTCTCCGATCCGGCACCGGGTGCTGCACCCAGCATGCCGCGCGACCAGCTCTCGCCGGCGTTGACCTTCGGCTTGGAGCCCTTGGCCGGCCTGCTGCCGGCGTCCTTGGCCGCCTTGGCGCCCGCTGCATAGGCCTCGTCGATCGTCGCCGACAGCCCGTCGGTACCGTTGCAGGCGCCGACCGAGACGCAGTCCTGCGCATAAATTCCGGGCACGAAGCGCTTGGTCTCGTCATTGAAGGCGACCTTGCCGCGCGATTGCGAGAACAGATGCACCGATGGCGTCCAGCCGGCCGACATCAGAATCGCGTCAACCGGGATGGTGCGCTCGCCGCCGCCATTCTTCGGCTGCACGGTCATCGACGACACCCGCAATTTGCCGCCGGCGCGGATCACCGCGCGGCCGAAATTGACCTCGATGCCGAGCGCCCTCGCCTCGTCGATCGCCGGCCCGGTCGGGTTGTCGCGCAGGTCGACGATCGCCGCCACGTTGATGCCGGCCTTTTTCAGGTCGATCGCCGCCGCATAGGCGGAATCGTTCGCCGTATAGACGCCGATATTCCTGCCGACGGCGACGCCGTAATGGTTGAGATAGGTGCGCGCCGCCGACGCCAGCATGATGCCCGGCCGGTCGTTGTCGGCAAACACCATGTGGCGCTCGATGGCGCCGGTCGCCAGTACCACGCGTTTAGCGCGAACCTGCCACAGCCGCTCGCGCGGCAGGTCGCGGCCGGGGTTCTGCAGATGGTCGCTGACGCGCTCGACCAGCCCGACGAAATTCTGCGCGTAATAGCCGAAGGCCGTGGTACGCGGCAGCACGCGGACATTGTCCATCGCGCTCAACTTGGCGAGAGCCGATTGCGCCCAGGAAAAACCGTCCTGGCCTTCGATCTTCGCGCCGCTCTCGAAGCGCAGGCTGCCGCCGAATTCCGCCTGCTCGTCGGCAAGGATGACGCGCGCGCCGGTCTCGGCCGCGGCCAATGCCGCGGCGATGCCCGCGGCACCGCCGCCAAGCACCAGCACCTCGCAATGGGCGAAGCGCGCCGAATAGTGGTCGGGATCCGGCTGGTCAGGAGCGACGCCAAGACCGGCGGCGGCGCGGATCTTGGGTTCGTAGAGGTTTTTCCACGCAGCCTTCGGCCACATGAAGGTCTTGTAGTAGAAGCCGGCCGAAAGCATCGGCGAGGCAATACTGCTGACGGCACCGACGTCGAAAGCGAGCGACGGCCAGCGGTTCTGCGACTGTGCGGTCAATCCGTCATAGAGCTCCTGCACCGTGGCACGCACGTTCGGCGTCTTGCGTGCCGCGTCGCGCTTGATCTCGACCAGCGCGTTCGGCTCTTCGGCGCCGGCCGACAGCAAGCCGCGCGGCCGGTGGTACTTGAACGAGCGGCCGACGAGATGGACGCCGTTTGCAAGCAGCGCCGAGGCCAACGTATCGCCCTCGATGCCGGTATAGGGGCGGCCGTCGAAGCTGAAGCCAGCTATCTTTGCCTGTTTGAGCCGCCCGGCGCCGGCAATGCGGAACGTGGCGCTCATTTGGCGGCTCCCGGCAGCTTTACGGGCTTCGGCTCGCCGGCCTTGTAGGTCATCAGGAACCTGTCGCTGACGGTGTCGCGCACGGCGTTGAAGAACCGCGCGCAGCCATGCATGTGCCGCCAGCGCTCATAGATGATCCCCTTGGGGTTTGAGCGGATGAAGAAGAACTTTTCAAAATCGTCGTCGCTCTCGCTGGCGATGTTTGGGGAACGCGCGATATGCGCCTCGCCGGCGTTGCGGAATTCGAGCTCCGGACGCTCTTCCTCGCAATAGGGGCAGCGGATGAGAAGCATGGTTGGTCCTACAGTTCGCCGTGGCCGACGCGAGCGCCGGCAGGTTGGTCGCAAAGCCTCTGGCCCATCGTCACGAAGGGCGCGACCAGCCGGATGCGCTCCTCGATGCTGGCTACCGGGCGGAAAAGGTCGCGATACGCCATATTGCCGACCGAAAGCGTCATCGGTTCGGTCGTCACGATGACGTAGCGCCGCTCGAATTTTTCGCCCTCCTCGAGATCGGCTGGCCGGTTCTCCATAAAGGTGACCACTCTCTGACCGGCGCTCCAGGTGCAGGCGAGTACACCCTCGTCGACGGAAAACGGCCAATCTGCTTCATTGCCGGCGCGGCTGATGGGCTGCAGGCGCACCTCCTCTGGCGTGGGGATATGGAACAGGCCTTGCTCGCCGGCGAGCATCAGCGGCATGGCGACGGCCATCTCGGTCATCATCAGTGCGCCACCGCTGCCGCCGCCGCCTCGTCGATGAGGCGGCCGGTGCGGAAGCGCTCGATGGTGAAGGGCGCGTTGATCGGGTGCGGATCGTCTCTGGCGATCGTATGGGCAAAGACATGGCCCGAACCCGGCGTCGCCTTGAAGCCGCCTGTGCCCCAGCCGCAATTGACATAGAGGCCGGGCACCGGCGTCTTGGCTAGGATCGGCGAACGGTCCGGCGTCACGTCGACGATGCCGCCCCATGAGCGCAGCATCTTCATGCGCGTGAAGATCGGGAACATCTCGCAGATGGCGTCCAGCGTATGCTGCAAAATGTGCAGCCCGCCGGTCTGCGAATAGGAGACATATTGGTCGGTGCCGGCGCCGATGACCAGTTCGCCCTTGTCGGACTGCGAGATATAGGCATGCACGGTGTTCGACATCACCACGCAAGGCACCACCGGCTTGACCGGCTCCGACACCAGCGCCTGCAGCGGATAGCTTTCCAGCGGCATGCGCACGCCAGCCATGTTCATGATCACCGATGAGTGCCCGGCGGCAACCACGCCGACCTTCCTGGCACCGATGAAGCCGCGCGTCGTCTCGACACCGGTGACCGCGCCGTTCGGCGCCCGTTTGACGCCGGTGACCTCGCAATTCTGGATGATGTGGACGCCGCGCGCCGAGGCGCCGCGCGCATAGCCCCAGGCGACGGCATCGTGCCGCGCCGTGCCGCCGCGGCGCTGCAGGGAGGCGCCCATCACCGGATAGCGCGCATTGCGCGAAATGTTGAGCGGCGGGCAGAATTCCTTGGCCTGCTCCGGCGTCAGCCATTCATTGTCGATGCCGTTCAGCCGGTTGGCATGGACGTGCCGCTTCAGGACCTGGATGTCATGGATGTTATGGGCGAGCATCATGACGCCGCGCGGCGAATACATGACGTTGTAGTTGAGCTCCTGGCTGAGCCCGTCCCACAGCTTCAGCGCATGGTCGTAGATGCCGGCGCTTTCGTCATAGAGATAATTGGAACGGATGATGGTGGTGTTGCGGCCGGTATTGCCGCCGCCGAGCCAGCCTTTTTCCAATACCGCGACGTTGGTGACGCCGTGCACGGTGGCGAGATAATAGGCGGTGGCCAGGCCGTGGCCACCGGCGCCGACGATGATGACGTCGTACTCCTTCTTCGGCTCCGGTGAGGACCATTGTTCCTCCCAGCCCTTGTGACCGCGCATGGCCTCGCGGGCGATGGCGAATACCGAGTATTTCTTCAACGTCGCAGGCCTCGCAAATGGCGGCCGGGCGGATCGGTCGACCCCGGCGCGCGAGCTGTATCACTAGCGAAACGGCGCTGCCAGCCTTGCACTGTTTGCGACGGCGCTTGCCGTTTTGCGCCGTGGTGAAAAAGCCGCATGCGGGCTGGTTGATGCAATTGCCATCCATCACTATCCGTCGCCTGGCGATCGGAGGATTATGGCGGTGGCTAACGTCTGGTGGAATCTGACATTGCGCTTCATGCTGGAACTCGCCGCTTTGCTCGGCCTCGGCATGGCGGGCTGGAGCCTCTCAGCGGGCATGTGGCGCTGGACCCTTGCCGCGGCATTGCCGTTCGTTGCCGCCGCGCTCTGGGGTACGTTCGCGGTGCCGAACGATCCGAGCCGGTCGGGGCGGGCGCCGGTTCCGGTGCCGGGCGGTTTGCGGCTGGTACTCGAGCTCGTCATCCTGTTCGGCGGCGCTGCGGGATTCCACCTGGCCGGTTACACGACAGCCGGCATTGCCGTCGCCCTGCTGATCGCCGTCAGCTACGCATTTTCGCTCGATCGGCTCGGCTGGCTGCTCAAGCAATAGTCGCCTTGCACCGTTTGCGACGGCGCTTGCCGTTTTGCGCCGTGCTTTCACTGATCGCTGTTCTGAGCTTCGCCTTTTGACGGGTCAGCCGGAGCACGCTTCAGGATGGACGGCCCGATTGCATAGATCGGCCGCAAATAACCCTCACGGCAATCGGCGGCGATTTTACGAATTTCCGCATCGTCTGACTGCTCCACCATGGCCACGAAGCGCTCGATGATCACCTGGCGCGGCCTGATAGCCACTGCCGCAGCAAAGCGCCTCAACACGGCATCCGGATGCGCGAGCAACCGTGGCAGGTCCTTGGTGCTCGGCATGTTATATTGACCATAAGCATTGACCAGTGTCTTGAAAGCCGAGTCCGGACGCAGGGTAGCGGCATTTTCCACCGCAAGCCTTAGCTGCCAGCGCTCCGCAAGGCAGATGAACTGGACGACCCCCCACCGCACACCGGCATGTTCGTCATCCAGCCGCAGCATGAGGCGACCGAGAACGGCTCCATCGGCCGGCGTCGTGCATCCCAGAAGCGCCTCGATCGCGTCGAACCGGATACCCGAAGATTCACTGTCGAGCAGATCGGCGATCTCCGCGACGACGCAATTCATCTTGTAACTCATTTTGGAATTGGCTTCGGCCACCAAGTACGCGGCAGCGGCCTGTGTATGAAGGTTGCCGGACGTCAGCAGCGGCCGGAGGTTTTCAAGGGGAAAGCCTTTGCCAAATTCCGATTGAAGGGCGATCGTCAACTCGCTGTCGCCCTCGAAGCCGGGGGCCAACAACTTGATCATTATGTCTTGGGGGGTCATTGGAATGGGTGGCGCGTCCACCCGCGAGTTTTGGATGACGATCCGTAACTTGGTGGCCAACGGACGTCAAGGAGTGCTGTTGAAAACAGCGCAAGTATCGGGTGGTCCGCACCGCCCCGATTTGCGACCAAGCATCCAATTGCCGGCCAGAACCGGCGCGAAAAAAGGATGCAGAAAATGTTCACACTCACCAACAAAGTCGCCATCGTCACCGGCGCCAGTTCCGGCATCGGCCGCGCCACGGCAAAGCTCTTTGCCGAGGAAGGCGCCAGGCTCGTCGTCGCCGCCCGCCGCCAGGCGGAACTCGATGCGCTGGTTGCCGAAATCGAAGACGCCGACGGCACGGCTATCGCTCTTGCCGGCGATGTCCGTGACGAGGCCTACGCGAAAGTCCTGGTCGACCTGGCGGTCGAGAAATTCGGCGGGCTCGACATCGCCTTCAACAATGCCGGCTCCGTCGGCAGGATGGGGCCGGTTTCTGAGCTGTCGCTGGAGGGCTGGCGCGAGACACTCGATACCAATCTGACCAGCGCCTTTCTCGGCGCGAAATACCAGGTGCCGGCGATGGTCGAACGCGGCGGCGGCTCGCTGATCTTCACCTCAACCTTCGTCGGCTACACGGTCGGCATGCCCGGCATGACCAGCTATGCCGCGAGCAAGGCCGGACTGATCGGATTGACGCAGGTGCTGGCCGCCGAATTTGGCGCCAAGGGCGTCCGGGTCAACGCGCTGCTGCCGGGCGGCACCGACACGCCTTCGGCGACATTCAACACACCTGAATCGCGGGCGTTCGTCGAAAACCTGCATGCCTTGAAGCGCGTCGCCGAGCCAGAGGAGATCGCCCGCTCGGCGCTTTACCTGGCTTCCGATGCATCGAGCTTCACCACCGGCACGGCACTGTTCGCCGACGGCGGTGTCTCGATCACCCGCACGTGAAGCGTTTCGCGGTTGGCGTCGGCCCGCCAGCCGCAATGTCGGCCGCCAGCCGCAATGCCGGAAAAACCGGTCTTGCTTTTCCCGGCGATTTGACGATTCCGTCTTCTCCTCGAAAACGGGTTGGAAACATGCTGCTGATCAGGACCTATATCGCTGCAAGCGCAATCGAAGGCGTCGGCGTGTTCGCCGCCGAGCCGATCCGGAAAGGGGCGCAGATCTGGCGGCTCGATCCGGACTTCGACCGGCTGATCCCGATGGAAAGATACGAGACGGCGCCGCCGCACCTCAAGGAATTGCTCGACAGATATGCCTATCCCAGTCCGGACCGGCCGGGCTTCATGGTGTATGAGGTCGACAATGGCCGCTTCATGAACCACGCCGACAAGCCGAACACCGACTTTTCGCAATATGGCGGGGCCACCGCGACCCGCGACATCGCCGCCGGCGAGGAAATAACCTGCGACTACGGCGAGTTCTTCGAGGGTTTCGAGCAGCTCCACCTGGCCACGGCGTAGCGGCGCCTATCTGGCCCAAGGCGAATTTTGTTCTTGCTTTGTGCCGGCAGCTATGCTATTAATTTCTCTACGGTGTGATTCACACCAGCGACCCGCCGCCGAGGCGGGTTTTTTCGTTTCGGGATTCGGCGGCCTCAGGCTTCGGTCTTTTCGGCGGTGAGTTTCACCCCTAAGGCCTTCACCACGCCAAGCAATGTCGAGAGGCGCGGGTCGCCATCGGGGCTCAGTGCCTTGTACAGGGCCTCCCGGGTGACGCCGGCATCTTTCGCCACCTTGGACATGCCACGCGCGCGGGCAACTATGCCGAGAGCATTCGCGATATAGCCGGTATCGCCCGTGGCAAAGGCGTCGGCAAGAAGTTCGGCCTGGGCCTCCGCGCGGCCGAGATGTTCGGCAGGATCAAAAGGCAAGGTCTCGTGGGGCATTTCAGATCTCCTTGGCCATTTCAATGGCCTTCCTGATATCGCGCTTCTGCGAGGACTTGTCGCCGCCGCAGAGCAGGATAACGAGCGCGCTGCCGCGCTTGACGAAGTACAGTCGGTAACCGGGACCGTAGTCTATCCGAAGCTCGCCGATGCCATCGAAGAACTTCACGTCTCCCATCAGTCCGGACTGGATACGTGCCACGCGGATCGCAATCCGCTCGGCCGCCCGCATATCGTTTAGACCCTTGAGCCAGTCCCGGAACTCGGCGGTTTGTTCAACGATGGTCACTCGTGAACTATAGTTCACAGATTGAAAAAATCAAGCCGCCATGTGGGACTGTCGTGCCCGCCCGGACGGCACCGCCTCTCAATCGGCTGTGGACAGAGCCCCTTGATTCTGCTATCAGCCGCCCCAATTCGTGGTGTAACGCGCCGCGGAGGCTTGCGGCTATGGCCGCTTGCCTGTTGATTTCAAACCCGAAAGACAGGATTGCACGTGCAGGTACTCGTCCGCGACAACAATGTTGATCAGGCGCTTCGCGCGCTCAAGAAAAAGATGCAGCGCGAAGGCATCTTCCGCGAAATGAAGATGCGCGGACATTACGAAAAGCCCTCCGAGAAGCGCGCCCGTGAAAAGGCGGAAGCCGTGCGCCGTGCCCGCAAGCTGGCCCGCAAGCGCGCCCAGCGCGAAGGCCTGCTGCCGATGACGCCGCGTCCGGTCGCGGCCGGTGCTGCCGGTGCCGGTGCTCCGCGTCCGCCGCGGTTCTGACGTCAATTTTTCGTCCTTTTCCAAGGATATCCAAGGTGGCGCGATGCGGAATCGCCGCCACCTTTTTGTTGTGAGTTCGACCCGGTCCGAGAGGACCGGTTGGGAGAGATGCCGGTTCGGAGGGGGAACGGACCAGACGGCGCAGTAAGGACAGGGCAGACATGGACGCAATCACCGTAGAGCGCAGAACCGCGTGGCGCGGCCTCGCCCTGACGGCAGCCCTGCTTTCCGGGATGGCGCTTGCCAGCTGCCAGAGCGTTCCGACCGGCGAGTTCAACAACATCGACAAGGCGCAAGGCTCGAGCGAGAACATCTCCTCGCTGTCGGCGGTGATCCAGCGCAACCCCCAGGATCCGGAAGCCTACAATGTGCGCGGCTCGGCCTATGGCCGCGGCGGCCAGTACCAGGCGGCGCTGAAGGACTTCAACACCGCCATCCAGCTCAATCCGAATTTTTACCAGGCCTATTCGAACCGTGCGCTCATCCAGCGCTTCCTCGGCGATCAGGCGAGCGCGCTCGCCGACTACAATCGCTCGATCCAGATCAATTCCAACTATGACGCCGCCTATATCGGCCGCGGCAATCTCTACCGCAGGGCGGGCCGGGTCCAGGAAGCCTTCAACGATTTCCAGAAAGCCATCCAGCTCGACACGACCGATGCGCGCGCCTATCACAATCGCGGCCTGATCTACCAGAGTCAGGGCCAGCACGCCTTTGCCATCGAGGATTTCTCGACCGCCATTTCGTTGGCGCCGGACGCCTCCGAGCCTTACAACGGGCGCGGCCTCTCCTACCTTGCCATGAACGACGAGGACAATGCCTTCGCCGACTTCAACATGGCCATCAAGCTCGACGGCAAGAATGCTGAGGCCTGGTCCAACCAGGCGTTGATCTACGAGCGGCGCGGCGACAAGGTCAGGGCCGCGAAATCCTACCGCGAGGCCGTGCACCTCAATCCGACCTACCAGCCGGCCAAGGACGGCCTGGCCCGCACCAGTGCCGGCTGAGCGGCCGGTTAATCGGGCCTCCGTTTCCGCACTCCGACAACCCTGCGTTTAGCTTCGCCTTGCTGGCGCCAAGTTTTCGGCGGAACGCTCGGCGTGCTCAGCCGTTTGTACAAGGCAATTTCGAAAGGACCCTGCCATGATCAAGAAACTCGCTTGTGCCGCTGTTCTCGCCACGACCGTCGTTGCCGCTCCCGCCAGCGCCAGCAAACTCCAGCTCGGCGTGCTCGACTGCACCATCGACGGCGGCACGGCCTATCTCGTCACTTCCAACAAGGGTGTTTCCTGTGTCTTTCGTGCGCATCGTGGCGGCCCCTCTGAAGTCTATACCGGTGTGATTTCCAAGCTCGGCGTCGATGTCGGCCGGACGCATCAGGGCCAGCTGGTATGGGCGGTTCTGGCGGCGACCCGCAACCACGATGAAGGCGACCTTGCCGGCAGCTACTATGGCGTGAACGCCGAGGCCAGCGTGGTCACCGGTGGCGGCGCCAATCTCCTGGTCGGCGGCCTCGACAGCGCCTTTTCGCTGCAGCCGCTCAGTGTCCAGGCACAGACCGGCGTCAACCTGGCGGTCGCCGTCACCTCGCTCGACCTGATCCACTCGTTCAAATAACGGCGCAGCATGGCTCCCGAGCGGCGGGGAGCGTAGGTGTCGGCCTGCGAATGGCTGCCGAAGGCTCATAGATTCCGGCAGGCCCACTCCGCAGAGGATGGGCCGCCCTGATGTTCAAAGTTGCGGCGCTCGAAGATCACGGCATGGCAACTGTGTTCATGCCGTTACCGTCACCGAAGATTGCGGCGATCCAATATTGCTTGTCTTCGGTCTGACCAGAATCTCAACGCCTCGTCCCCCACCGCACAATTTTGAAATCCGCCACGTCAACGGCGATCAAGACCGCTTGATCTCAACTACGGTTGAGGTTCTAGAAGTCCTCCCATACTGCGGCATGTACTCATTTGGACGTGAAGAACGCTCCAATACTTCAGACCAGCAAAGCCTGGGGGACCGGATGACCAAGACAAGCACAAACAGGGTCGACTGGCGCGCGCTGTGGGCGAGCGGCGACCTGGCGCGCTTCTGCTTCATCAGCCTCGGCATCCTGCTGCACGCCACCAACGAAACCATGGTGGCAACGGTCATGCCGGCCATGGTCGGCGAACTCGCCGGCGTGCAACTGGTCGGCTGGTCGCTGGCGATCTACGAGCTCGGCGCCATCGTTGCCGGTGCGGCCGCCGGACGGCTGGTGAGCTATGTCGCGCTGCGTACCAACATGATGGTCGCCGCAATGCTCTATGCCGCCGGCGCGCTGGTCTGCGCCACCGCGCCTTCGATGCCGCTGTTCCTCTGCGGCCGCCTGATCGAGGGGCTCGGTGGCGGCGCGCTGGTGTCGCTGGCCTTCGTCTCGGTCGAGCGGCTGTTTGCCCGCGCGATCTGGCCGCAGCTTTTCGGCGTCATGTCGGCGATCTGGGGCGTCGCCGCCTTCAGCGGCCCCGTGCTCGGCGCGGTCATGACCGAATTGCTGTCCTGGCGCTGGGCCTTCGGCGTCTTCACCCTCGGCGGCACGGCGATGGCGCTGGCAAGCTTCATCGTGCTCGACACACCGGAAGCAACAAGGCCGCAGGCGACGGGCGGCTCGGCGCCGCCCTTTCCCTTTGCGGCGCTTGGCTGCCTCGCCGTCAGCGTCGTGCTGATTGCCACCGCCGGCGTCGACATCGCCCTGCTGCGCTCGTCGCTGCTGCTCACCCTCGGCCTGATCGGCCTGGCGCTGTTTATCTATATCGACGCACTGAAGCCGCGCTCGCGCCTGTTCCCGTCGCGGCTGTTCTCGTGGCGCTCGCCGGTCGGCGCGGGCATGACCATGGTCGCGGCGTTTTCGGTGGCGACCTGCTCCTTTACCGTCTACGGTCCGCTGCTTCTGACCAGCCTGCACGGCATTCCGATCCTGACCACCGGCTACATCATCGCCGCCGAATCGATCGCCTGGTCGATCCTGTCGATCCTCGTCGCCAATGCGCCGCCGGAACGCGAGCGGCTGATCATCGTCGGCGGGGCGCTGATGATCGCCACGGGCGTCGCCGGTTTCGCCTATACGGTGCCGGCCGGCTCTATCCCGTTGATCCTGCTTTGTGCCTTGCTGCAAGGCGGCGGTTTCGGCATCGCCTGGCCGTTCGTCACGCGTGTCATCGTGGCATCGGCCAAGGAAGGCGAGCAGACGATCGCCTCGGCCGCTGTGCCGACCATGCAGCGCATCGGTTATGCCGTGGGGGCGGCACTGACCGGCATCGTCGCCAACGCCAGCGGCTTTTCCGAAGGCCTGAACCGTGAGGCCGCGGCAAGTGTCGCCGCCTGGCTGTTCCTGGCGTTTATCCCGCTCGGAATCCTGGGATGCCTTGCCGCCTTGCGGATTTCGGGGGCGACCGACACGAAGCCGGCGAAGCTGTCAATCTCCGTGGGGGAGATTGACTAGACAACGACCGTCTTCATCCGGTCGGCGATCAGCGCCGCGAGCCGCGTCGCCACCTCGTCCTTGCTCATCTCCGGCCATTCCTCGACGCCGGCCTTCGAGACGATCCGCACCTTGTTGCGGTCGCCGCCCATCACGCCCGGGGAACCATCTTCATGCGAGACATCATTGGCAACGATAAGATCGGCACCCTTTTTTGCAAGCTTGGCCTCGGCGTTCCTGACCAGGTCCTGCGTCTCCGCGGCGAAACCGACCACCAGCATCGGCCGCTTTTTGTGATGCCCGACACCGGCGAGAATATCGGGATTTTCCACCATCTGCAGCGCCGGTGGCCCCTCGCCCGCCACCTTCTTGATCTTCTCCCCGGCCGAATTTTGAGTGCGCCAGTCGGCGACAGCCGCGACGAACACTGCCGCGTCGGCCGGCAGCAGCTGCTCGACGGCGTCCTTCATCTCGACGGCCGTTTCGACGTGCAGCGTGGCGACGCCGGCCGGATCGGCAATGCCGACCGGGCCGGAGACGAGACGCACGTCGGCACCGAGCCTGGCCAGCGCCACCGCGATGGCGTGGCCCTGCTTGCCCGACGACCGGTTAGCGATGTAGCGGACCGGGTCGATCGGTTCATGCGTCGGCCCGGAGGTGACGATGATCTTCCTGCCCGCCAGCGGCTTTGGCCGGCTGTCGAGCAGCGCCTCGATCGCGGCGACGATCTCCAGCGGCTCGGCCATCCGGCCCTCGCCCACCTCGTTGCTCTCGGCCATCTCGCCCTTCGCCGGGCCGACGAATGCGACGCCGTCCTTGCTCAGCGTCGCACGGTTGCGGCGGACCGCCGGATGCGCCCACATTTTCGGGTTCATCGCCGGCGCCACCAAAACGCGCTTGTCGGTGGCGATGAGCACGGTCGAGGCAAGGTCGTTGGCATGGCCATTGGCGAGCTTTGCCATCAGGTCGGCGGTGGCCGGCGCCACGACCAAAAGGTCGGCCTCGCGCGACAGCCTGATATGGCCGATGTCGTGCTCGTCCTGCCGGTCGAACAATTCGGTGAAGACGTGGTCGGCCGACAGCGCCCCGGCCGACAGCGTAGTGACGAACTCCTGCGCCGCCGCGGTCATCACCACCCGCACTGCCGCGCCGCGCTCGCGCAGCCGGCGGATCAGGTCGAGCGCCTTGTAGGCGGCGATGCCGCCGCCGATGATCAGCAGGATGCGCTTGCCGGAGAGGATGCCTCGCGGGCTGGAGACGGCGACCACCGGCGCTGCTGGACTCTGCGAACTCGTCAGTTCGCGCAGTGTTTTCTCGATCTGGTCGATGCGACCGGCCGAACCGAACTGACCTTCGACCGCTGCGCGGATCATCACCCGCGCCTGGTCTTCCATCGACCGGCCATTCTCCGCCGCCAGTCGGCGCAGCAGGTCCTTGACCTCGTCATCAAGGTTGCGGATCGTGATGCTGGCCATCTGATTGCACCTTGCCCGGAATTGCTGAGTGCAATGATAGCAATGCAATCACTTTGCAACAAGCGCTAGAAAATACGCCAGGCGATATACACCAGCGTCAATGCAATCACCCACAGCGCCAGCCGGCCGGAGCGGGTGTAGCGCGCCTCGGCCTTGCCGATCGCGCGTGCGGTCCTTTCGTCGAAGCGCAGGCCGTGTTCGGCCATCAGGTCGATCTCACGCGACAGCCGCTCGGTGCGGGCGGCGAGGTCCGGTGCCTGGCGGGCCAGCGCCAGCAGCGCGTTGGCACCGTCGCGCGCATCGGCCAGCAGGGCGCGCGGGCCGAGGTTGCGGGCAATCCAGCCGCTCACCACCGGCTCCGACGTCTTCCACATGTTGAAGGCCGGGTCGAGCGTGCGGGCGACGCCTTCGACGACGACCATGGTCTTCTGCAGCAGCACCAGCTCGGACCGCGTCGCCATGTCGAAGAGGTCGGTCACTTCGAACAGCAGCGTCAGCAGCTTGGCCATCGAGATGGTCTCGGCAGGCTGGCCGTGGATCGGTTCGCCGATCGCCCGGATCGCCTGGGCGAAGGCCGCGACATTGTGCTGGCGCGGCACGTAGCCGGCCTCGAAATGCACCTCGGCGACGCGCTGGTAATCGCGCGTGATGAACCCGTAGAGGATTTCGGCGAGGAAGCGGCGCTCCTTTTTGCCGAGCCGGCCGGCAATGCCGAGATCGACGGCGACGATGGTGCCATCGGCTTCTATAAACAGGTTGCCCGGGTGCATGTCGGCGTGGAAGAAACCGTCACGCAGCGTATGGCGCAGAAACGACTGAACGAGGTTGGCGGCAATCGCCTTCAGGTCGTGGCCGGCGGCGGTCAGGCCGGCAATATCGTTCATCTTGATGCCGTCGACCCACTCCATGGTCAGCACGTCACGACCGGTGCGCTCCCAGTCGACCGACGGCACACGGAAGCCGGGATCGTCCTTGGTATTCTCGCCGAGCTCCGAAAAAGCCGCTGCCTCCAGCCTCAAATCCATTTCGATCTTGGTAGTCTGGGCCAGCGTCTCCGTCACCTCGACCGGCCGCAGCCGGCGCGACGACGGGATGTACTTTTCCTGCAGCCGGGCGGCGAGGAAATAGCTTTCGAGATCGCGAAAGAAGCGTCGGCGCACGCCCGGCCGGATGACCTTCACCGCCACTCGCCTAACGACGCCGTCCTGCAGCGTTTCGGCGGTATGGACCTGGGCGATCGAGGCGGCGGCGACGGCCTCGCCAAAACTGACATAGAGCTCGTCGACCCTGCGTCCGAGCGAGGCCTCTATCGCGGCGACAGCCTCGGCCTTGGGAAACGTCTGCATCTTGTCCTGCAGCATGGCAAGATCAAGCGCGATATCGTTGCCGACGACATCCGGCCGTGTCGCCAGGAACTGGCCGAGCTTGACGTAGGACGGGCCGAGCCGCACGACCGCCTTGGCCAGCCTGTCGCCGCGCTCATAGGCAAGCGCCCGACGGCGGGTGAACAGCCGGGCCATGCGCCAGCCGAATTTCGGCAAGCCGAAGAGCTCGTCACCGGGCAAAGCCGCGATGACACCCTCGCGCACAAGCACCCAGCCGGCCCGCACGAGCCTGAAACCAGCGCCGATGCTGCTCATGGCTGGCTTTGCCCTGCCGGTTTCCTGAACTGGCGCAAGGCACGTCGGAAAATGCGGGCCAGCCTCAAAGCTTCCAGCCCGAATGAAGCGCGGCGATGCCGCCGGAATAATTGCGGAATGAGGCGCGCTCGAAGCCTGCGCGCGAAATCATCGCCGTGAAATTCTGCTGATTGGGAAACTTGCGGATCGATTCGACCAGATAGGAATAGGGCTCGTCATCGCCGGTCACCACCTTGCCGATCCGCGGAATGGCGTTGAACGACCATGCTTCATAGACCTTGTCGAGCAGCGGCATCTCGACCTCGGAGAATTCAAGGCAGAGAAAGCGCCCGCCAGGCTTCAGCACGCGATAGGCTTCGGCAAGCGCCACATCGATGCGCGGCACGTTGCGGATGCCGAAAGCGATGGTGTAGGCGTCGAAAGTAGCGTCGGCAAAAGGCAGTTCCTCGGCATTGGCTTCGACGAAATCGGTATTTGCCGACAGGCCTTTTTTCTCGGCCCGGTCGCGGCCGACGGCGAGCATCGAGCCGTTGATATCGAGAACCGTTGCATGAGCGTGCCTGCCGCTCGCCTCGACGATGCGGAAGGCGACATCGCCGGTGCCGCCGGCAACGTCGAGAACGCTCCAGCCCGGCCGCTTCGGTGGATTGAGCCAGGCGACCATGGCGTCCTTCCACAATCGATGCAAGCCGGCCGACATCAGGTCGTTCATCAGGTCGTAGCGGTTCGCCACCTTGTGGAAAACATCATTGACCAGGGACTGCTTGTCGCCTGGCCCTACCCGCTTGAAACCATAGGAGGTTTCCATGCCGCCCGCAGCAGTGGTTCTTTCAACCGACATCGTTTTGATCCGCCATAAAATCGGCGGGACCATAGCCGATCGATGGTGCGGGCGCTATTGTTTAAGGCGCGGTGTTCGGCCGCGCTTCGAAGCAGGTTCCGGAAAAGTGTCACACGGTTTTCCGACAGGAACTTGCGTCATAAGAAAAAGCCTGACGGGATAATTGAATGCCTTTGAAAGCAGAACTGCACTGCCACATCGAAGGGGCAGCGGCGCCTGAACTCGTCCTCCGCCAGGCTGAGAAATACGGCAAGGATGCCTCGCCCTACATCCAGGACGGCTCCTTCGTCTGGCACGACTTCACCTCTTTCCTCGCCGCCTACGACTTCTCGTCGGACCTGTTCCGCACCGAAGAAGACTATGCGCGGCTGGCCGACCATTACCTGACCAGCCTCGCCCGCGACGGCGCCATCTATTCCGAGGTTTTCACCTCGCCCGACCATGCCAACAAGGCCGGGCTGTCGCCAAAGGCCTATACCGACGCGCTCGGCGAAGGCATGGCCCGCGCCAAGGCGAAGACCGGCATCGAAGGCCGCATGATCGTCACCGGCGTGCGCAATTTCGGTGTCGAATCGATCGAGCGGGCGGCGCGTTTCGCCGCGCGCTGCGGGCATCCGCTGGTCACCGGTTTCGGCGTCGCCGGCGACGAGCGGATAGGCGACCTGGAAGATTATGTCAGGGCCTTCGAGATCGCCCGCGAGGCCGGCCTCGGCATCACCGTCCATGCCGGCGAATTGATGGGCTGGGAGAGCGTCGAGGCGGCACTCGACCACATCCGCCCGTCTCGCATCGGCCATGGCGTGCGCGCCATCGAGAACCCCGAGCTTGTGCGGCGCATCGCCGACGAAGGCGTCGTGCTCGAATGCTGCCCTGGCTCCAACATCGCCCTGAAAATCTTCGACAGCTTCGCCGACCATCCCTTCCCCGCCTTGCGGGCAGCGGGCTGCAAGGTGACGCTCAACTCCGATGACCCGCCCTATTTCTGGACCTCGCTGAAACGCGAATACGACATCGCTGCCGAGCATTTTGCGATGGACGACAAGGCGCTCACCGCCGTCACCAGGACGGCCATCGAGGCAGCCTTCGTCGACAGGAAGACCAGGGCGGCGCTGCTGGGCAGGCTCGGCGCCAAGGGCAGGTGAATGGTGAATGGTTCACCCGGCGCTTCGGTCCGTCAGCCGCGAGTTTTTCCGCGCAACCAAGGACTCGCAAACCAGTTCACTATTCACTATTCACCATTCACCATTCACTTGCGCAGTTGGAGAACACCATGAAGGGCGTCACCGTCGTCGACCATCCGCTTGTCCAGCACAAGCTGACCATCATGCGCAAGAAGGAAACCTCGACGGCCGGCTTCCGGCGGCTGCTGCGCGAGATCTCGCTGCTGCTCGGCTACGAGGTCACCCGCAACCTGGAACTGACGACGACGACCATCGAGACGCCGATCGAGACGATGGAGGCGCCGACGCTGGAGGGCAAGAAACTGGTCTTCGCCTCGGTGCTGCGCGCCGGCAACGGCTTGCTCGAAGGCCTGCTCGATCTGGTGCCGGCGGCGCGTGTCGCCCATATCGGCCTCTACCGCGACCATGAGACGCTGGAAGCGGTCGAGTATTTCTTCAAGGCGCCGGGCGACCTCGCCGACCGGCTGGTGATCGTCGTCGACCCGATGCTGGCGACCGCCAATTCGGCGATCGCCGCGATCGACAAGCTGAAAGGCCGCGGTGCCACAAACATCCGCTTTCTCTGCCTGCTGGCGGCACCAGAGGGCCTCGAGCGGTTTACCCAGGCGCATCCCGATGTTCCGGTCTTCACCGCTTCGATCGACCGCCAACTCAATGAGAAGGGCTACATCATGCCGGGTCTCGGCGATGCCGGCGACCGCATGTACGGCACCAAATAGATCCGTTTACCGATTGTTTACGCAAACGGCTGGTTTCCGCATTCGTTAGAGCGGCAAACACCATGTCGGACTAAGGATCGGCAACCACAAAGGCCGGTCCATGCTGCGCAAGCTTCTCATCCTTGGCGTGTTTGCCGGAACGTCGGCATCGCTGCCGATCGTGTATCAGTCCAATTCACAGGTAATCGAGCGGCTGTTGAAATCAGCCATCGGAGCCAGGCCGGCCGACACACAAACCGACCTGAATCTCGCCGCCGTCCCGAACAGGCCCGCAACGCCGCAGCCGCTCGGCCGCAAGGTCGTCGTCACCGCGGACGCGCGCGGGCATTTCATGTCGCTCTTCAAGTTGAACGGTCGCCAGGTCGACGGCATGATCGACACCGGTGCGACGCTCGTCGCCATCAACACCTCGACCGCGCGCAGGATCGGCATCTCGCTCAATTCGACGGACTTCAGCCATCAGGTCAACACCGCCAATGGTGCGATCAAGGCCGCCGTGGTGACGATTGATCGCCTGCAGATCGGCAAGATCACCGTCGAGGGCGTCGAGGCCGTCGTGCTCGACGACAGGGCGCTGCACACCAACCTGATCGGCATGAGCTTTCTGCAGCGGCTCGAAAAATACCAGGTCGAAGGCGGCAAGCTGCTGCTGGTTCAGTAGAACGTGATCCCGAACCGCAGGTCCGCGCCTGCGAAAAGTTGGGGACCAGTCTTCGGACAAGATCGTGGTCCAAAGAAAGATAGAACCCATCCGATACCGTCGGAATGGCTCTACCCGCGGGGCAGGATCCGCCGGATGACGGTTTTCTCCGTGGCCGGTTTGAAAGTGCCGATGGTATACGCCGAAAGCACGGCGGCCGCGGCCGCTTCGGCATCCCCGGTATTGCGGGCATGGACCAGCGCCAGCGCTTCGCCGGCCCGCACTTCAGCGCCGACCGGCAACAGCCTGGTGATGCCAACGGCGTGATCGATCCTGTCGTCGGGCCGCGTCCGCCCGCCGCCAAGCCCGACCACGGCAAGCCCGATCTCGCGGGTCGCGATGCCGGTGACAAAGCCGTTCGCGCTCGCCTTGACCGCGAATTCCGTTGCCGCTTTCGGCAGATATTTTTCCGGATTGTCGACAAAGTCGACGGGACCGCCCAGTGCCGCCACCATGCGCGCGAAGATGGAAGCGGCGCGGCCGCCGGCCAGCGTCTCGGCGGCGCGGCGCAGGCCGTCCTGGTTGGACGACACCAGGCCTGCCGATTGCAGCATCTCGGCGGCCAGCGCCAGCGTCACGTCCTCCAGCCGCCGGTCGCGAAAGCGGCCGGTGAGAAAATCGACGGCGTTGCGCACCTCGACCGCATTGCCGGCGGCGGACGCCAGGGGCTCGTTCATGCCGGTGACCAGCGCCGAGGCCTTAAGGCCGGCGCCATTGGCGACGTCGACCAGGCTGTTGGCCAGTGCGGTTGCGTCGCGCGATTTCTCCATGAAGGCCCCGTTGCCGACCTTGACGTCAAGCACCAGCGAATTGAGGCCGGCGGCCAGCTTCTTCGACAGGATCGAAGCAGTGATCAGCGGCACCGATTCGACCGTTCCCGTCACATCGCGGATGGCGTAGAGCCTGGCGTCGGCGGGTGCGAGATCGGCGGTCTGGCCGATGATGGCGCAGCCGGTTTCGAGCACCGTCTTGCGGAAGCGCGCAACATCCGGCTGGCTGATATAGCCGGGGATGGCATCCATCTTGTCCAGCGTGCCGCCGGTATGGCCCAGACCCCTGCCGGAAATCATCGGCACATAGGCGCCGCAGGCAGCGACGATCGGCGCCAGCATCAAGGAGACATTGTCGCCGACGCCGCCGGTCGAATGCTTGTCGGTGACCGGACCGGGCAGATCCGACCAGTCGAGCACATCGCCGGAATCGCGCATCGCCATAGTCAGCGCCACCGCCTCGTCGCGGCTCATGCCGTTGAAGAACACCGCCATGGCAAAGGCGCCGACCTGCGCGTCGGTGACTGTGCCGGCGGTCAGACCCTCGATGAAGAACGCTGTCTCCTCAGCCGAGAGCTTCTGGCCGTCGCGCTTGCGGCGGATGATTTCCTGGGGAAGCATCAGGCGTCGACCCTGTGCTCCGGAAGCCCGTCCTGAAAAACACGCTGCAGAATGGTCGCCAGCCGCGCGCCGCCGACCGGTGCCATGTCCTTGGTCTCCTGGTGCGACAGCTCGGCTCCGGTCATGCCGGCGGCAAGGTTGGTCACGACCGAACACGCGGCGACGCGCAGCCCGAGGAAGCGGGCGAGAATGACCTCCGGCACCGTCGACATGCCGACGGCGTTGGCGCCCATGACGCGCGCCATGCGGATCTCGGCGGGCGTCTCGAAGCATGGGCCGGAGAACCACATATAGACGCCCTTGTGCAGCTTGGTACCGGTGGCCTTCGCCGCCTGCTCGATGGCGGAGCGGAGACCGGCGTCATAGGCTTCGGTCAGGCCGACGAAACGGCGGTCGCTCGGTTCGCCGATCAGCGGGTTGGAGCCCGAGAAATTGATGTGATCGGTGATCAGCATCACCGAGCCCGGGCCCATCCCGGGATCGACCGAACCGGCGGCGTTGGTGAGGATCAGCCTGGAGATGCCGAGGCCGGCGAGCACCTCGAGTGCCGGCCGCATCGCCGCCGCGTTGCCGTGCTCGTAATAATGCGCCCGGCCGGACAGCATCAGCACCGGCGTGCCGGCAAAGAGCCCCGCCACCACCTCGCCGGCATGGCCGCTGACTCCGCTTCGGGGAAACCCCGGCAAGTCGGCGTAGGAGATTCGCACCGCATCCTCGACTTGGTCGACAAGCCCGCCAAGCCCTGACCCCAGCACCAAGGCGGTAGTCGGCGCCAGCCCGTCCAGCCTTTCGACGAGGTGATCGAGCGCTTCCTTCATTTCAGCACATCGCCTTCAAACCCGTATGGCAGCAACTCGCCCATGGTCACGGTCTCGACCACGCCGCTATCATCGCAGAGATAGAACTTCGTCTCCGGCCGGCAGAATTCCGCCAGCCGCTGCCGGCAGCCGCCGCAGGGCGAGCATTTTGCCACGCGTTCGGCGATCACGGCGATTTCCGTGATTTTGCCGCCGCCGCCCATGATGTAGTTGGCAAGTGCGGTGGTTTCGGCGCACCAGCCCTCCGGATAGGACGCGATCTCGACATTGGCGCCGGTGAAGACACGGCCGTCCTCGGTGCGCAACGCCGCGCCGACCGGAAATTTCGAATAGGGCGCATAGGCCTTGGCCATGGCGGCTTTCGCCGCTTCGAACAGATCATGAGCCATGATAGATCAGCGTTCCTTGACATAAGGCACGCCGCCGGCGCGCGGCGGGATTGCCTTGCCGATGAAGCCGGCAAGCAGGATGACGGTCAGCACATAGGGCAGCGCCTGCATGAATTGCACCGGCACCTTGCCGATCAGCGGCAGCGGCGTGCCTTGCAGGCGGATCGACGCGGCGTCGAGGAAGCCGAACAGCAGGCAGGCGAACATGGCGTTGACCGGTTTCCATTTGGCGAAGATCAGCGCGGCCAGCGCGATATAGCCCTTGCCGGCGGTCATGTCCTTCACGAAGCCGCCATTCTGCACCATCGACAGATAGGCTCCGGCAATGCCGGTGAGCACGCCGGTGCAGATCAGCGCCCGATAGCGCAGCCAGGCGACTGATATGCCGGCGGTGTCGACCGCGGCCGGGTTCTCGCCGACGGCGCGCAGGCGCAAGCCGAAGCGGGTGCGAAACAGCACCCACCAGGTGAACGGCACGGCCAGGAAGGCGAGATAGACCAGCACGGAATGGCCGGAGATGAGTTCCGAATAGATCGGCCCGAGAATCGGAACGCTCCTGAGCGCCTCTGCGCCCGGCCAGATGATTGCCTCGAAGCGCTCGCCGGCGGCCAGCGCCGGCGTGCGCCCGCCTTGCTGGAACCAGGCCTGGCCGAGCATGATCGTCGATCCGGCGGCAATGAAATTGATCGCGACGCCGGAAACGATCTGGTTGCCGCGATGGGTGATCGAGGCAAAGCCGTGGATCAGCGCGAAGGCAACCGAGATGAGGATGGCCATGCCGAGGCCGAGATAGGCCGAGTGGAAGACCGAGGCGGCGGCCGCACCGGCGAAGGCGCCGACAAGCATCTTGCCCTCGAGCCCGATGTCGAAGACGCCGGCCCGCTCCGAATAGAGGCCGGCGAGACAGGCGAGCAGCAAGGGCACAGACAGGCGGATGGTCGAGTCCAGGACCTGTACGATGGCGTTGAAGAAATCCATCTCAGGCGCCCTTCCCCTTGACCGCTTCCATGCCGACCGATTTCGGGCTGAGCGAGGCGAACAACGCTTGGACGTAGGGCCGGAACATATGCTCGAGCGCGCCGGCGAACAGGATCACGAGGCCCTGGATGATGACGATCATGTCGCGGCTGATCACCGGCATCTCGAAGGCGAGCTCGGCGCCGCCCTGGTAGAGCATGCCGAACAGGATCGCCGCCAGCACGATGCCGACCGGGTGCAGGCGTCCCATCAGTGCCACCGCGATGCCGACGAAACCGGCGCCCGAAACGAATTCGAGCGCGACATTGTGCTGGTCGCCCATCGTCGGGTTGAGCGCCATCATGCCGGCCAGCGCGCCCGAGATCATCATCGCAATGATGATGATGCGGATCTCCGAAATGCCGGCATAACGCGCCGCTTTCGGGCTGTGGCCATAGGTGCGCATCTCGTAGCCGAGCTTCGTGCGCCAGATCAGCACCCACACCAGAAAGGCCATGGCTAGCGCCAGCAGGGAACTGACGTTGAATGGCGCCGAACGGATTTTGGCGCCGAACAATTCGATGACCCAGTTGAGCTTCGGCAATTGCGCGCCTTCGAGGAAGGTGCGCGTCTGCGGCGCCATCGAGCCGGGCGGCTTCAGCATCCCCACCAGCGCATAGACCATGACGCTGGCGGCGATGAAATTGAACATGATGGTGGTGATGACGATGTGCGAGCCGCGCTTGGCCTGCAGATAGGCCGGGATCAGCGCCCACAGCCCGCCCATCGCCGCGGCGGCGATAATGGCGATCGGGAAGGTCAGCCACCAGGGCAGCACGCTGTCAAAGGCCAGGCAAACGATGCCTATGCCGAGACCGGCGATGTAGCCCTGGCCCTCGCCACCGATGTTGAACAGGCCGCAATGCGCCGCAACCGCCACCGAAAGCCCACTGAAGATGAAGGTGGTGGCATAGAAAAGCGTGAACGCGATGCCTTGGCCGCGGCCGAAGGCACCCTCGACCAGGATGACGGCTGCACGCAGCGGGTTCTCGCCGACCAATATGACGACGAAGCCGGCGACGACGAATGCGACGAACAGATTGATCAGCGGGATCAGCACGTAATCGGCCCAGGCCGGCAGCTTGGCATAGGGGGTGCTCACTCGGCGGCCTCCCGGTGCTCGACGCCGGCCATCAGCAGGCCGAGCTCGCCCTCGGTCGCGTCGGGGCCGCGTTCGCCGACGACGCGGCCGGCAAACATCACCAGGATGCGGTCGGACAGCGAGCGGATCTCGTCGAGCTCGACCGAAACCACCAGCACCGCCTTGCCCTGGTCGCGCATGGCTATGAGGCGCTTGTGGATGAATTCGATGGCGCCGACATCGACGCCGCGTGTCGGCTGGCCGACGATCAACACGCCGGGATCTTGTTCCATTTCCCGCGCCAGCACGATCTTCTGCTGGTTGCCGCCGGAGAAATTGGCGGTCTTGAGGCGGCAGTCCGCCGGGCGGATGTCATATTTGACGATCTTGTCCCTGGCATCGTTACGGATGGCATCGATGTCGAGGAACGGCCCCTTCAGATAGCGCGCGTCGTCCTGATAACCGAGGATCGAATTCTCGTTCTCCTCGAAGGCCAGCACGAGCCCGACATGATGGCGGTCCTCCGGCACATGGGCAAGGCCGCGCTCGCGCAACTCGCCAGGGTCGGCGGCGCCGGTGAGGTCGATCGGCTTGCCGTCGAGCATGACCGAGCCCGAAACGGCATGCCTGATGCCGGAAATCGCCTCGAGCAATTCGGACTGCCCGTTGCCGGCGACGCCGGCAATGCCGACGATCTCGCCGGCATGGACGTCGAAGGAGACGTCGTCGACCATGGTGACGCCGCGGGAATCCTTGACCGTCAGGTTCTTGACCGCGAGCTTGACGCCGCCGGCCTTCGCCTCGCCCTTTTCGACGCGCAGCAGCACGCGCCGGCCGACCATCAGCTCGGCCAGCTCCTCGACCGTGGTCTTCCTGGTTTCGCGTGTCGCCACCATGGTGCCTTGGCGCATCACCGAGACCGTGTCGGTGATCGCCATGATCTCGCGCAGCTTGTGGGTGATCAGCACGATCGTCTTGCCCTGCTCCTTCAGCTGCCTGAGGATGCGGAACAGATGGTCGGCCTCGGCCGGCGTCAGCACGCCTGTCGGCTCGTCGAGGATCAGGATCTCGGCGCCGCGATAGAGCGCCTTGAGGATTTCGACGCGTTGCTGCAGGCCGACCGGCAACTCCTCGATGATGGCGTCGGGATCGACTTCGAGCCCGTATTCGCGCTCGAGCCGCTCCAGCTCGGAACGCGCCTTGGCAATGCTCTTCTTCAGCAGCGCATCGCTTTCGGCGCCGAGAATGACGTTTTCCAGCACCGAGAAATTGTCGACCAGCATGAAATGCTGATGCACCATGCCGATGCCGAGCGCGATCGCATCGTTCGGCGTCTTGATCGATGCCGGCTGGCCGCCGACACGGATCTCGCCGGAATCGGCCTGGTAGAAACCATAGAGGATCGACATCAGCGTCGACTTGCCGGCGCCGTTTTCGCCGACGATGCCATGGATAGTGCCGCGCATAATCTCCAGATTGATGTCGCGGTTGGCGCGCACGGCGCCAAAGCTCTTGTCGATGCCGATCAGCTCGATTGCGGCTTGCGCCATGCAGCCTGTTCCCACTGTTATTTTTTTACCGCTTGGTCAAACGCCTAGCATGACGCCCAGTCTGTGCCAATTGGGTCCCTACCAATTGGCCGGAGCAGGGTTCACTCTCGACAAATCCCGCCATGCTTGTCAATTTCCAACGTGGCCGCACCCTGCACAATTGCCTGATCGAGGATTTCAAATGACCATGCCCGAGGACCGGCTGACGACGCTGGAAATCCGCGCCGCCGAGCAGGAGAAGATCATCGAGGAACTGTCCGGCCAGATCGCCGAGCAGTGGAAGGTGATCGAGCGCATGCAGCGCAAGCTGGACGCGCTGGCCGAGCGCTTCCTGGCGCTGGAGGAACAGGCCGCGCCCGACGTGCCGGTGACCAAGCCGCCGCACTGGTGAGCGGGCCGACAAGACAAAACCGCCGGGCTTTCACCCGGCGGCTCGTCACTTCAGCAGTGCCAGTCGATCAATAACAGCAATCGATCAATACGGGCAGGCATTGTCCGACATGTAGTCGTGCACCTTGATGGTGCCGGCTATGATGTCGGCCTTGGCTTTTTCGACCGCCGCCTTCATCGCATCGTCGACAAGCGCCTTGTTGTTGTCGTCCATGGCGTAGTCGACCCCGCCTTCCTTGAGGCCGAGATCGTTGACGCCCGCCGTGAACTTGTCGTTCTTGGCATCCATGAAGGTGTTGTAGACGGCAACGTCGACGCGCTTGACCATCGAGGTCAGCACCTTGCCGGGCTGCAGGCCGTTCTGGTTGGAATCAACGCCGATGCCGAGCTTGCCGGCGTCGGCCGCTGCCTGCAGCACACCGACACCGGTGCCGCCTGCCGCTGCGTAGATTACGTCGGCGCCCTGGTCGATTTGCGTCTTGGCGATCTCGCCGCCCTTGGCCGGATCGTTCCAGGCTGCCGGCGTATCGCCGGTCATGTTCTGGATGACGTCGGTGGCCCCGGCCGCCTTGGCGCCACCGACATAGCCGCAGCCGAACCTGCGGATCAGCGGAATATCCATGCCGCCGACGAAGCCGACCTTCTTGGTCTTGGAAGCCATCGCCGCCATCACGCCGACAAGGTACGAGCCTTCCTGCTCCTTATAGACCAGGGAGCGGACATTGGGCTTGTCGACGACCATGTCGATGATGGCGAATTTGGTGTCGGGGAACTCGGTGGCGATCTTGTCAAGCGCGTCAGCCCACGAGAAGCCCGCCATGACGATCGGGTTGCGGCCGTCCTCGGCGAAACGGCGCAGCGCCTGCTCGCGCTGGGTGGCGTTGCTGACCTCGAATTCCACATAGGGGATGCCGGTCTCGGTCTTGAACTTTTCAGCGCCGTGGAAGGACGCCTCGTTGAACGACTTGTCAAACTTGCCGCCGAGATCATAGAGGATCGCGGGTTGAATGTCCGCGGCGAAGGCCGGAAGAACCATTGCAGCTGCGGCCATGAGGCCGAGAACGATACGTTTCATGTGATCCACACCCCTGTCGGTTATTTGTCCATTATGCACCGCATGCCGGCCCGGTTCTCCGGCAGGCATACGGTGTCGGGCAGGAGTGTCTTCCTCCCGCTTCGGGTCAATCTGGCACGGCCCGAAACAAAATTCACGTGGAATTTTGACCCTTTGGAAAAGCATGGCGCCGCATCGCGGCGCCACAGCATATTCCTTGCGTCAGGGGCATAAAATCAGGCGGAGACGGCGGCCGGAATGGCGCAGGTGACGCCGGTTCCCTGCAGGCCGCAATAGCCGTAAGGGTTCTTCGCCAGATATTGCTGGTGGTCTTCCTCGGCGAAGTAGAATTCCGGCGCCGGCGCGATCTCGGTGGTGATCTTGCCGCGTCCGGCACCGCGCAGCGAAGCCTCGTAGGCATCGCGCGAGGCGAGCGCCGCCTGGTACTGCGCGTCGTTGAACGTATAGATCGCCGAACGGTAGGTGGTGCCGACATCATTGCCCTGGCGCATGCCTTGCGTCGGGTCGTGGCTTTCCCAGAACAGCTTCAAGAGCTCGGCATAGGACACGATCTTGGGATCGTAGATGACGAGCACGACTTCGGCATGGCCTGTCAGGCCCGTGCAGGTTTCCTGATAGGTCGGGTTGGGCGTGACGCCGCCGGCATAGCCGGCCGCCGTGACCCATACGCCCTCGACTTGCCAGAACAGGCGCTCGGCGCCCCAGAAGCAGCCCAGCCCGAACATCGCCATTTCCATCCCTTCGGGATAAGGACCCTTGAGCGGCCTGTTCGAGACAAAATGCTTCGATGCCGTCGGGATCGGCCGGTCGCGGCCGGGCAACGCCTCGGAGGGTTTCGGCAGGTTGAGCTTCTTGTTCAGCATGTCGCTGAGAAACATGTGTGGCTTCCTTTTCTTCTTGGTTGAGCCTTCCTGGTACGGGATCACCGGGTCAGGCTGGAAATGTCAGGTTGCGGCGAACCGCCCGCTGGGGCGCTGCCGCCTGTAACCGATGGCATAAAGAATGAACGCCAGCACCGCGAACACGGCAAAGCCGGGCTGGCTGAGCACCCAGGCGATGGCACCGTCCCACAGCAGCGGGTTGACCTTGTCGCGGACGAAGCTTTCGAAGGCGCTGCGCGTATCCGGCGAAACCGCGAGCCAGCTGGTGTTGAGCGGAGTCATCACCAGCGCCGAAGCCGCCACCGAGCGGGTCGCATCGAGCACGGCCATGATGACCGAAACCGAAAGCGCGACCATTGCAGCGAGACGAAAAACGAAGCGGAACATCCGGACCCTTCCTCCCCAGGAGTTTATCAGAATGTCGTGTCGGACTGTTAGATAGGATCTACCCGCTTATTGCACAATCGCGACACGTGAAGTTGAACCTGCGGCCGCCGGTTCGCCGGGACCGGTGGCGCGCCGGGGACGGCAAGCACACCTCCGCCGCTCCTTTCGATAGGCTCCCAACGGGTGCCCCAGCGGCATGGGCTGAGCATCCGTATCCGGCAAAGCGAAT
Source organism: Mesorhizobium sp. M0018 (assembly GCF_040323955.1). Classification (NCBI taxonomy): domain Bacteria; kingdom Pseudomonadati; phylum Pseudomonadota; class Alphaproteobacteria; order Hyphomicrobiales; family Phyllobacteriaceae; genus Mesorhizobium; species Mesorhizobium sp. M0018. The sequence continues at coordinate 315,579 of NZ_JAMYVL010000001.1, forward strand.
AGACTGCCGTTATGTCTTGGCATTCGGCACCGGATCGACTAGATGAGCCCCGCGCCTGTTGCTTTGACGGCTCAGGTGCGGGGAAAGGGTATCCGCTGGTTGACGGCGCCCACGGCCGGAATTCCGGCACCGGAATCCCAAAGGAGATGCATCTCCCCAACCCGCGCGGCGAAACCGGCCGCGTCGAAAATGCTAAAGAGACGGAGAGGTGGCCGAGTGGTTGAAGGCGCACGCCTGGAAAGTGTGTTTACGGGAAACCGTAACGCGGGTTCGAATCCCGCTCTCTCCGCCAGTTAAATCTCACCGGCTCGCCGAGTCTGAAGGGACGCTGGACGGCGACTGCCGCTGCGATGCAGTATCTTGAGGCAGGCAGGCAGAGGGGGGCGCGAAGGCTGCTGAGCGGCTTTCATCTTCGCCGCACCCTTACCTCAGATCAGCCTACAACCAATCGGCCCGCGCTTCACCAGAAGCGCGGGCTTGGTCGACTCGGCACCGTCGCCGCCCCGTCTAGCGCGGGACCGCTTGTATTCCCGAGACCGAGCGCTCTGTTTCGGCGGAGAAAACCACGAAGGCAAAGATCAGCACGGCGACAGCGACGATCATTGAGCCGGTGGCGACGATCGGCTCGAGCGCCGGATTTCCCTGCAGCATCAGGTAAAGCGCCGGCAGCATCACGACCAGGCCGAGATTGTAGACGCCATAGTGGATCATCGCGCTCCTGCGGGCGGCCTTCGCCGGGTTCAGCGCATAATAGCCGCCGAATATTGCACTGGTGACCCACCCCAGCAGGTTGATGTGCGCGTGAGCCGGAAACGCGCCGTGATCGCCTGAAATTGCCATCTGCAGGCCAGCTGCAATTCCCAGAATAAGAAAGATGATGGCTGTCTTGAAAAAGAGTTCCGAAACCTTAGGCATGTCATTCTCCCAAACCCGTTTTGCCGCCGCATCATGCTGTGGTTCCGGCGATCTTGCCAAGGGACCGTCGGGCCTGCGGAGCCATTTGTCGCCGGCCTGACAGCCCGTTGGCGGCCGGCCGCCGGGCCTGGCCGGTTGCGAGTCCAGCCAGCAAAAAATATGCACTCACGCTAATTTAATTGCAACATTACCGGCCAGGCTTGCATGTCGTTCTCGCCAGGGAAGTGTCCTGCACGATGGTGGTGCCATACGCGCCAAAGGTCTGCCCGTCAGTGTTGCAGCAAGGCCTCGCCGAACTTCTCCCACAGCTGTGCGCAATCTGTTGCTCTGAGGCTGGGGGTTCCGACTGGGCCATATCTGATGACGGCGGCGTGAACATCATAGCCAACGATAGGTGCATTGGCGACAAAGTGGATAGCCTCGCCCAATCGGCGGGGGCCAATTGGCGCATCGGTTTTGTTGGTGATATCGAAGACACCACGAATATCCGCTTCCTGATTCCTGGCTGCCAACGCAGCCGCCATTACCCTTTCTTGCATCATCGAAATCTCTCCTATCGGTCTAAGTCTAAGAACCGCGGCTTGTGCCGATCCGGCAGCTGACAACCGGCAAATCGAAGTGCCTTTTGCAGCATCTCGATTGGCTCTTGCTGCGAGCCATTCCGCCCGCTCCCGCGGCAAGCCGATAAGGCACTGCCAGCAAAATCCGCAGGCACATCCACGGTCGCATCAAACACGGCCCACGTGCCAGTCGGCTCCTGAACGGGCAAAAACCTCATAACAGCGCCTGCTAATATACCATGCCGACTGTGAGGACGAGACTTTTTCCTGCATCAACTAAACGAATGAGAGCTGGTGTCGAAGTGCCGGGCGACGCTCGTCGAAAACAAATCGTCGGCGACATCGCCTGGATCGAAGGTGGGCCTGAGCAGTGATCCGGCCGCATTCGGGGCTCGCCGACAGGGACAAGCACAAGACGCAGCGCCGGCACGCCTCGTCAGATGTTACTTTCTGCCCTGCGGATAGATCGTCTCGCCGCGCTTCAGCATCTCCACGAACGCCGCGATCTTCTTCTTGCGTCCGGCTTCGGTTTTCATGTTGTGGATGCGGAAGGCGAGTGCGAAGCGGTTTTGCCCGCTGAGCTTTGCCAGCATCTCTTTCGCCGTGGGCTCGGCGTCTATTGCCGCCTGGAGGTCGTCGGGGATCTTCATCTCCTTGCCGCTCTTGTAGGCGCGCGCCCAGCGGCCGTCGGCCTTGGCCGCATCGACCTGCCTCAGCCCGTGCTCGGTCATCCGGCCCTCCTCGATCAGCCGGGCGACATTGTCGACATTGATCTGGCTCCAGGTGCTCTTCTTGCCGCGCGGGGTGTAGCGCTGCAGGTAGCTTTTGCCGTCCAAGGCCTTGCGCACTGCATCGATCCAGCCCCAGCACAACGCCGCGTCGATGGCTTGCTTCGGCGTGATCGACGGCAGTCCCGAATCGAGCTTATGGATCTTGATCCAGACTTCGTCCTCGCTGTCGTGATGCTCGCCAAGCCAGGCATGGAAGCTTTCGGCATCCCTGAACTCGCGCACCTTGGCGGGGTCGACCTTGACGGGCGCCATCAGCCGGTCCGCCCATGACGCGAGCGCGTAACGACGCCAAACCGCTTGCCGGCCGCGCGCGCGCTCACCTCAGCTCCGAGTCCGCAATCCGCAGGCCTGGTGATTCTCGCCGGCACGCATTCAGCCCGCACGATTGGGCGTTCCGAGGACATGGGATTTCGGCGGCAGCATGACGTTGTCGAATGTCTGCGTGAACATCGCCGCCGCAAAGAAAGCGACGGCGCGCAGGGTTTCGGTGCCGGTGTTGACGAGGTCGTGCCTGACCGGCGTCGGAAGTACCAGGACGCTGCCCGGCCCGACCGGGTGGGTGGTGCCGCCCTCAATGTGTAGCTCGCCGGTGCCGGCGATGATGTATTGCGTCTCTTCGGTGGCGTCGCTGTGCCAGCCGAGCCGCTTGCCGGGCTCGATCTCGTAGACAATGACCGAGGACTGGGTGGTGCCGTGCCCGCCGTAAACCGCGAAAGCGCCGGCCCATTTGACCGACGGATCGTCCTCTGCCCAAACCAGCGAACGTTCGAGCCTGTCGGATGCGACGACTGCTGTCATGGCTTCGTTCCTCTCAGCGAATTGCGAACACGAATCTAGATGATTTTTCTGGTCTGCGTCAGCAAAACTGGCTGCTGACCGTTCCCTCGTGCATTGCGCGTGACGATTTGTCGGGCCGCGATCCGATCTATTCTACTCTCGGGCCGGATCACTGAGCCGATACCCCAATGCAACCAAGCCTTTACCTTTTAGTCAGTTTTGAGTTGCCCCTGCGTTGCGTTCGTGGTCCGGTACAACCAGGGCGCTCAATGCGGCATTCGGCAACGGTCGCCTCACCGACCGTCAGGGCAACACACCGTCGAGCCAATACAGGAGATAGCAATGGGCATTTTCGACAGTATCAAAGGTGCGATTTTCGGAAACGCGGTTGCGGGCGAAGCGCCGCCGGCGCAACCGTCTCCCGCGCCTGCTTCGAGCACGGCCACCCAGCCGACGGCGCCTACCCGATCCGCCCCGGCTGCAACCCCGGCTCCGGCCGCGCCGGCCGCGCCGTCCTCTGCCCCTGACATCGCTGCCATTCTCGACAAGGCGGTGGCCGCGAGGGGGCAGAAACTCAACTGGAAGAATTCGATCGTCGACCTGATGAAGGCTCTGAATATCGACAGCAGCCTCGGCGCCCGCAAGGAGCTTGCCCACGAGCTGAACTACACCGGCGATATGAACGACACTGTAACGATGAATCTGTGGCTGCACGACGCACTGATGAAAAAGCTGGCCGAGAACGGCGGCAAGCTTCCGAGCGACCTGGCCGCCTAGAGTCACAAGACAAGCAATTCCAGGAAAACGTGGTGAACGGTTTTCCGTCCGGAATTGCGTCAAACGAAAAAGACAGACCGGTTCTGCCCGCACCGTGGTTCTTGCTGCGCCGGCTTCGGCCGCAACCGAGCAGACCACACTGCCAAGCATCAGACTGCCATTAGATAAAACTGAGACCGATCCCGGCCGCCGGGATTGGGTCCATGGGAAGTCGCATGGCACAAAGCGCTGCCGCCTCGCGCCCGGATTGCCTCCCGCAAAAACCGACGATTTCGGTCGCTGCCCACGCGCTGGTAGGACCACCATTTTGCTGGCGAAACGCGACGTTCGGCGTATCATTCTCTCGGGAGAGGGTTCATGGTGGGAGGAAGCCAATGAACGTGGTGAAGCGGGTGACGGTCGCCGACTTGACAGCCCAAGAGCTTGTTTCATCTGCGCTTTCACGGTTTGGTGCCGGCGACACCATATCGACGAGGGCGATGCTGGACATCGTTCGCAGGACGGCTCCGGCCTGCGGCAACAGTGACGACGATCTGGTCGAGCTTATCGTCATGACGGCGGTTGGTAGGACCATGGGCGTCGTGTTCGACCATCGCTCCCATTAAAACAATCTGGAACGAACATCAGGCTGCGCCCAGGAGCAGTGGCGGGCGGTGGCAGCGCCGCCAAAGAGGCCGGCCTGTTTGTGCGTGAAGGTCGGCCTGGCACCAAGCCCTTGCTTTGAGCAAAACCGCTGCTCATGCCGGGTCATGCCCGAAGCCGGTAGTTGGGCGACACGCTCGAAGGAACTCGCTGAAATCTTGCCCGTTATGCTCTCGTTGAGATGAGGAGAGCTGCCATGGCCGACGACAAAACCAAGACCGACAGTCGCGACCGCTCACGAGTGGCGGGCGGCGAAGACTACGAGGTACGTCACTTCGCCGAGGAAGCGGGCATTACCCCTGAGCAGGCGCGCACGCTGATCAAGCGCCACGGCACCGACCGCAAGGTGCTGAACGAAATCGCCGAGAGCATAAGAGCGTCGTAATGGCTGACAAGAAAACCGCAATGGCCGACCGCAAGACGCGCGATCTGGACGAAAAGGAGGCTCTGCGCCTGGCCGAAACCACCGACGTTTCGCCGAAGCAGGCGAAGGATCTGATGCGCAAGCACGGCAAGGACAGCCCGAAGGTCGAGAAGGAAGCCAAGAACTTCAAGGCCGAGGGCTGAGCCGCCCAGCCGGTTGGACGCGCGGCATGGGGCCGCGATCCTGCGGCTTATCGGTTTTCTAACAAATTCGGCCTATCCCTTCCGCTATCGCGGCTCAGGGATGCCATATGCGCGGGATATCTGGTGGGGCGAGGCCGTCGATAGACGACATACGGCATGTGAGGCTGATGTTTTGCCTGGTGGCGGCGGTCGTGATGGCGGCGGCGCTCCTCGCCTTTGCCCACTCCCTCCTGCAGGATCCCGATAGCTGGTGGCACATCAAGGTCGGCATGGATATGCTGGCACGCCGCACATTCCCCACCGTCGACATCTATTCCTACACTTTTGCCGGCCAGCCATGGATCGCCAAGGAATGGCTTAGCCAGGTTCTCCTTGCAATTGCCTTTCAAGCCGGCGGCTGGAACGGCGTGGTGCTGCTGGCGACTGCAGTAATCGCGCTGACGGCCTTCTTGACGTCGTGGTATCTCAGCGCGTGGTTGAAGCCGACGCTGGCGATAGGACTGACGCTGGTTCTCGCGCTCTTGATCGGGCCAATCTATGTCGCCCGGCCGCACATCTTTACCTTGCCCATCATCGTCGTCTGGACCGCCGGTCTTTTCCAGGCCGCACGCAACGAGAAAGCACCGCCCTTATGGCTGCTGGCGCTGCTTTGCCTGTGGGCCAATCTCCATGCCACCTTCACCTTCGGTTTCGTCATCGCCGCCTTCGCCGGCCTCGATCTCGTCATGCGCACACGCTTGTCGAACCCCCGGCTGCTGGCCAAGTGGATCGCTTTCGGGCTGCTTTGCCCGCTGGTCAGCCTGCTCAATCCCTATGGCGTCAAAGCCATACTCGCCACATTCACCGTGGCCTATGGCAATGAGGCGGTGCCTTACATTGCGGAGTGGCAGCCCTTCGACGCCGCGCGGCACACCCTCCAGGAGGTGGCCCTGCTGGTGGCGCTTTTCGGGCTGCTCGTGTCGAGATTGCGCATTGGCTGGGCCAAGGCGCTGTTCCTTGTCTTCACGTTGCACGTCTATCTCACCCACATACGGTTCATGTACCTGTTCTTTCTTCTCGTGCCGGTGGTCCTTGCCGTCGAGGTCGCGCAACAATATCCAGTGCTTTCAGCCGAGAAATGGGCGGCGGAAAAGCGTGACGGACTTGAACAATTTTTCGCACGGCAATTTTCCAGGATTTGTGCTGGACTTGCCGTTTTGCTGGTTTTGGCGGCTGCCGCCTTGACGAGCTATCCGGTCGCGCCGAGCCAGAAGACCTCGGCGAGGGACGCACTGGCCTTTGCCCAAACCCATAATCTGTCGGGCAATCTGCTGAACTCCTACGATTTCGGCGGCACGCTGATTTTCCATGGCATCAGGACGTTTATCGACGGCCGCGCGGATCAGCTCTTCCTGAATGGCTTTACGGAAACGGATGAGCAGACGGGGCACAGCCGGGGCAAGCCGATCCTGAAAGCCCAACTCGACAAATATACGATAGGCTGGGCGTTGTTGACCGCCGACGACAGCCGCATTCCGTTCTTCGACGAACTGGGCTGGAAGCGGGCCTATGCGGACGATTACGCGGTGATCTACACCCGCGCGGACTGAGCCCCGGCAGCTTCGCGCGCCGGTGCGCACCTCCCTCCTGAAGCTTCGGCCAGCGCCGAGGCGGCGAAATCCTTATGGGATTTTGATTTCTTTGCTCCGCGTCCCGTCTCGAACCTTTATGGCACTTTGATCCATATTCACAGGAGCGGTGTATCCAGCCGCCCATATGATGCGGCGACGGGTTGGGCAGTTTTGTCCAAATTAAAAGAACAAACACGATATAGGAAAATGCATTATGGACATATTTGTTGTCGCGATTGGAATCGCGTTCTTTGCTCTATGCTTCGGCTACATCAAAGCCTGCGACAAGCTGTAAGTTTAGGGGATCGTAACATGCTTTTCGACTATATCCTCGGCGGCGCCGTGACCTTGTTTCTTCTCGCCTACCTGACATACGCCCTCGTTCGCCCGGAACGCTTCTGATCTCCGCTGGCAAGGAGCCAACCCCATGACAATCAACGGATGGCTGCAGATCCTCGTCTATTGCGGGATCGTCGTTCTGCTGGCCAAGCCGCTCGGCGGCTACATGCATCGCGTTTTCAGCGGCGAGCGCACATTCCTGTCGTCAATTCTGGCCCCGCTCGAGCGCGGGCTCTACCGCATATCAGGGACCAGCGAGCGCGAGGAGCAGCACTGGACCTCCTATGCGGCCGCCCTGCTGTTCTTTAACCTGGCCGGCTTCCTGGTGCTCTATTTCCTGCAACGGCTGCAAGGCGGCCTGCCCTACAATCCGGCCGGCATGACCGCCGTCGAACCTGAGCTGGCCTTCAACACCGCCGCCAGCTTCATGACCAACACCAACTGGCAGAACTACGGCGGCGAAAGCACGATGTCCTATCTCGTGCAGATGGCCGGCTTGACCGTGCAGAATTTTCTGTCGGCGGCGACTGGCGTCGCCATTGCGGTCGCATTGATCCGCGGCTTTGCCAGAGCCTCAGGCAAATCGATCGGCAATTTCTGGGTCGATATGACCCGCGGCACGCTCTACCTGCTTTTGCCCTTTTGCATCGTGTTGACTCTCGTCTATGTCTATCTCGGCATGCCGCAGACGCTCGCTGCCTACGTCAACGCGACGACGCTCGAAGGCGCGCAACAGACTATCGCGGTCGGGCCGGTCGCTTCCCAGGTTGCCATCAAGATGCTCGGCACCAATGGCGGCGGTTTCTTTAACGCCAATGCAGCGCATCCCTTCGAAAATCCCGATGCAATCTCCAACCTGATCCAGATGGTGACGATCTTTGCCCTCGGCGCGGCGCTGACCAATGTCTTCGGCCGCATGGTAGGCAACCAGCGCCAGGGCTGGGCAATTCTGTCGGCGATGGGCGTGCTGTTCATCGCTGGCGTTGCCGTCTGCTACTGGGCGGAAGCCGCCGGCAATCCGCTTGTTCATGCGCTGGGTGTCGACGGCGGCAACATGGAGGGCAAGGAGAGCCGCTTCGGCATCGCCCTGTCGGCACTGTTTGCCGTCATCACCACGGCCGCATCCTGCGGCGCGGTCAACGCCATGCATGACAGCTTCACCGCACTCGGCGGCATGATCCCCATCATCAACATGCAGCTCGGCGAGGTCATTGTCGGCGGCGTCGGCGCCGGCTTCTACGGTATCCTGATGTTCATCGTCATTGCCGTTTTCGTCGCCGGGCTGATGGTCGGACGCACGCCCGAATATCTCGGCAAGAAGATCGAGGCCAAGGAGGTCAAGATGGCTATGCTGGCCGTGCTCTGCCTGCCGCTTGCAATGCTGATCTTCACTGCTATCGCGGTGGTGCTGCCGACCGGCGTTGCTTCCATCGCCAATGCCGGCCCGCATGGCTTCTCCGAGGTTCTCTATGCCTACACCTCGGCCGCGGCGAACAATGGCTCCGCCTTTGGCGGCCTCAGCGGCAACACGCCCTGGTACAACGTAACGCTCGGCATCGGCATGCTGATGGGCCGGTTCCTGGTCATTATTCCGGCGTTGGCGATTGCTGGCTCGCTGGTTGCGAAGAAGACCGTCCCTGCCTCCGCCGGCACCTTCCCGACCGATGGTCCGCTGTTCGTCGGGCTGCTGGCCGGTGTCATCCTGATCGTCGGCGGCCTGACCTTCTTCCCGGCCCTGGCGGTCGGACCGATCGTCGAGCACCTGGCGATGATTCACGGTCAGACATTCTGAAACGGCGATGCCCTGGTTCAAGATCATACCTCGAAAGGTCCGGCATCGCCCCGAGCCGGAGGGGGAGAAAACGCCCCCTCCTTTCCCGACGCTGTCCACATTCCTCGCTATTGCGGCAGCCTTGATCATGATCTGGCTGCTGGCTTACGGGCCGCCGCACCTTCGTTCGGCACACGATCGACCGGTCAACAACATCGACACTGGAGCTACCAAATGAGCCCGTCGAAATCCGTGAGCATCATGGATACCCGCATTCTGTGGCCCGCTATCGGCGGTTCCTTCAGAAAACTGAACCCGCGCACCTTGATGCGAAACCCGGTGATGTTCGTCGTCGCCGTCGTCTCGGCGCTCACCACCGTGCTGTTCGTCAAGGATCTCGTTACCAGCGGCGGCGATCTTGGCTTCACGCTGCAGATCATCATCTGGCTGTGGTTCACCGTGCTCTTCGCCAATTTCGCCGAAGCGGTGGCCGAAGGCCGCGGCAAGGCGCAAGCTGACTCGCTGCGTCGGGCGCGAACCGAGACGCAGGCAAAGCTGTTGAACGGTGGCGACCGCAGCAAGTTCAAACTGGTGCCCGGCACCAGCCTGAAGGTCGGCGACACCGTGCTTGTCGAAGCCGGCGACATCATCCCCTCGGACGGCGAGGTGGTCGAAGGCGTGGCGTCGGTCAACGAGGCGGCCATCACCGGCGAATCCGCACCGGTCATCCGCGAATCCGGAGGCGATCGTTCGGCGGTGACCGGCGGCACGCAGGTCTTGTCCGACTGGATCCGCGTGCGCATCACTGCGGCTGCCGGTCATACGTTCCTCGACCGCATGATCTCGCTGGTCGAGGGCGCCGAGCGCCAGAAGACACCCAACGAGATCGCGCTCAACATCCTGCTCGTCGGCATGACGCTGATCTTCGTGCTGGCGACGGCGACGATCCCGAGCTTCGCCTCGTATTCGGGCGGCTATATCCCGGTGACCGTGCTGGTCGCCCTGTTCGTTACCCTGATCCCGACCACAATTGGCGCCCTGCTGTCGGCTATCGGCATTGCCGGCATGGACCGCCTGGTGCGCTTCAACGTGCTCGCCATGTCGGGCCGCGCCGTCGAGGCGGCCGGCGATGTCGACACGCTGCTGCTCGACAAGACCGGAACCATCACGCTGGGCAACCGTCAGGCGACGGCATTTCGTCCGGTCAAGGGCGTCACCGAACAGGAACTGGCCGACGCGGCTCAGCTTGCCTCGCTTGCCGACGAAACGCCGGAAGGCCGCTCGATCGTCGTCCTGGCGAAGGAAAAATACGCTATCCGCGCCCGCGACATGGCAAGCCTGCACGCGACTTTCGTGCCCTTCACCGCGCAAACCCGCATGAGCGGTGTCGATCTGGAAGGCTCCTCGGTCCGCAAGGGCGCAGTCGATGCGGTACTTGCCCACGTCAACCTCTCGACCGTTGCCACAGGCAGTATGCGCCCCGGCAGCGACACCGTCCGCGACCTTCAGGCGATCGCCGACGAGATCGCCAAATCGGGTGGCACTCCACTCGCGGTCGAGCGCGACGGGCGCCTGCTCGGCGTCGTCCATCTGAAGGACATCGTCAAGGGCGGCATCGCAGAACGCTTTGCCGAATTGCGCCGCATGGGCATCCGCACGGTGATGATCACCGGCGATAATCCGATGACCGCGGCGGCGATCGCGGCGGAAGCCGGCGTCGACGACTTCCTTGCCCAGGCGACGCCCGAGGACAAGTTGAAGCTGATCCGCGACGAGCAGGCCAAAGGCAAACTGGTCGCGATGTGCGGCGATGGCACCAACGATGCGCCGGCCCTTGCGCAGGCCGATGTCGGCGTTGCCATGAACACGGGCACGGTCGCGGCGCGCGAGGCCGGCAACATGGTCGATCTCGACAGCGATCCGACCAAGCTGATCGAGATCGTCGAAATCGGCAAGGCGCTGCTGATGACGCGTGGCTCGCTGACCACCTTCTCCATCGCCAACGACGTGGCCAAGTATTTTGCCATCATCCCGGCAATATTCGCCGCCTTCTACATCGCCCCGGGCCAGACCGCCGGGCCGCTGCAAGCGCTCAATGTCATGCATCTGGCGACGCCGCAGAGCGCTATCCTCTCGGCCATCATCTTCAACGCGCTGATCATCATTGCGCTGATCCCGCTGTCGCTGAGGGGCGTCAAATACCGCGCGGTCGGCGCCGGTGCGCTGCTCAGCCGCAATCTCATTGTCTATGGCCTTGGCGGCGTCGTAGTGCCCTTCGTCGGCATCAAGATGATCGACATGGCCATCACCGCTCTCGGTCTCGCCTAAGGAACCACGTCGATGCTCAATCAAATCAGGCCCGCGATCGTCATGATCGTCTTCTTCACCATTCTGACGGGTTTGGTCTATCCGATCGGCATGACCGGCATTGCCCAGGCGCTGTTTTCGCGCCAGGCCAATGGCAGCCTGATCGAGAAGGACGGCAAGCTCGTCGGTTCCGAGCTGATCGGCCAAGCTTTCGAAAGCGACCGCTACTTCCATGGCCGCCCGTCGGCTGCCGGCGACGGCTACAATGCCGCCGCCTCGGGCGGCTCGAATCTCGGCCCGACCAACCCGAAGCTCATCGACAGGATCAAGAGCGACGCCGAAAAGCTGAGAGCCGAAAACCCGAGCCAGCCGGTACCGATGAATCTGGTCACCACGTCCGGCAGCGGCCTCGATCCGCATATCAGCCCCGATGCGGCCTATTTTCAGGTTGCCAGGGTGGCCAAGGCCAGGGGCGTCGATGAATCCAGGATCAAATCGCTTGTCGACAGCCATGTCGAAGATCGCGAATTGGGATTCATCGGCGAGCCGGTAGTCAATGTGCTGGCCCTCAACCTTGCGCTGGACGATGCCATGAAACAGTGAAGGACCGGCGCCGGGATCGACACCGAAGCCGGCGCCGTTCATGATTGACCCGTATGCCAGACGACAGACGCACCGCCGAAACCAGGCCCTCTCCCGACGCGCTGCTCGAGCATGCCGAGCGGGAGGAGCGCGGCCGCCTGAGGATATTTCTCGGCGCCGCCCCCGGTGTCGGCAAGACCTACGAGATGCTGATGTCGGGCCGCGCCAGGCTGGCCGACGGGGTCGACGTGGTGATCGGCATCGTCGAGACGCACGGCCGCAAGGAAACCCAGACGCTGGTCGAAGGCTACGAGGTCATTCCTCGCCTTGAGATCGATTACAAGGGGCGGATCCTTGAGGAGATGAATCTCGACGCCATCCTCGCCCGGCACCCGGCGCTGGTTCTGGTCGACGAACTCGCCCACACCAATGTCGCCGGCAGCCGTCACCCCAAGCGCTATCTCGACGTCCAGGAAATCCTGACGCACGGCATCGATGTCTACACGACGCTGAATATCCAGCACGTCGAGAGCCTGAACGATGTCGTGGCGCAGATCACCCGCGTCAGGGTGCGGGAAACTGTCCCCGACTCCATAATCGACCAGGCCGACGACATCGAGATCATCGACCTCACCCCCGACGATCTGATCAAACGGCTTGAGGAAGGCAAGGTCTACATCCCCAGCACCGCCCAGCGCGCCATCGAGAACTATTTCTCGCCGGGCAATCTGACGGCGCTCCGGGAATTGGCGCTCCGCCGCACTGCCCAGCGGGTCGACGAGCAGTTGCTGACCCACATGCAGGCCCACGCGATACCCGGGCCTTGGGCGGCGGGGGAAAGGGTTCTCGTCTGCGTCGATGCGCGTCCGGGCGGGGCGGCCCGTGTACGTTATGCGCGGAGGTTGGCCGACCGGCTCCGCGCCCCTTGGACGGCGCTTCATGTCGATACCCCTCGTTCAGCTGCCATGCCCGAGGAGGACAAGGATCGGCTGGCGACGCAGCTGCGCCTTGCCGAGCAGCTCGGTGCCGAGGTGACGACCATTCCGGGTCAGAACGTCGCGCAAGACATCGTTCGGCATGCGACGGCGAACAACTTCACCCATATCGTGATCGGCAGGCCGACCCGATCGCGTTGGCGGGAATTGATCGAAGGCTCGCTCACTTACGATCTCATCCGCAATGCCGGCGACATCAGCGTCCATGTCATTTCGGGAAACGAACGCAACGCCGAGGCGACGTCGAGGACCGTCAAGGCGGCGGACGAGCAGTGGCAGTTCGAGATCTGGCCCTATCTCAGGGCCACGGCCTATGTTGTTGGCTCGCTCGCCTTCGCCGTCCTTCTCGACCAGTTTCTCGACGTCCGCAATCTGGCGATCATCTTTCTCATTGGGGTCCTGACGTCGGCGGTGACCGGCGGTCTCTGGCCGGCTTTGTATGCCTGCCTCATCAGCGCCATTGCCTTCAACTATTTCTTCCTGGAACCACGCTACACGCTGACGATCGAGGATCCGGAGAGCATCGTTGCGCTGGCTGTCTTCCTGGTTGTTGCGGTCATTGGCAGCAATCTAACAGCGCGCGTGCAGCGTCAGGCGGTCGCCGCGCGCTCGCGGGCACGCGCCACAGAAGATATTTATCTCTTCTCAAAGAAGCTCGCCGGCGCTGGGACGCTTGATGACGTTCTCTGGGCGACTGCCTTCCAGATCGCCTCGATGCTGAAGCTGCGCGTGGTGCTGCTTCTGCCGGAGAACGGCACGATTGCGGTCAAAGCCGGCTACCCACCCGACGACACGCTGGCCGAGGCCGACATCGCAGCAGCCCGCTGGGCCTGGGAGCATAACCGCGCCGCCGGGCGCGGCGCCGACACGCTGCCCGGAGCAAAGCGCCTCTATCTGCCCTTGCGGACCGGACGCACGGCGGTAGGCGTTGTCGGCCTCGACAACGACAAGCAAGGTCCGCTGCTGACACCCGAGCAGCAGCGTCTGCTCGATGCGCTCGCCGACCAGGCGGCGGTCGCCATCGAGCGCATCCAGCTCGTCGCCGATGTTGACCGGGCCAAGCTTGCGGCCGAGGCAGACCGTCTGCGCTCGGCCTTGCTCACCTCCATTTCCCACGATTTGAAAACGCCGCTTGCCGCCATCATGGGCGCGGCCGGAACACTCAGGGACTTCGAGGCCGCGCTTCCCGAGCAGGACCGGGCGGAACTGCTGTCGACCGTGCTCGATGAAGCGGAGAGGCTTAACCGCTTCATCGCCAATCTGCTCGATATGACCAAGATCGAATCCGGCACGATGGAGCCGAACTATGCGTTTCACTATCTCGGCGACATTGTCGGTTCAGCTCTGTATCGGGCCCGCAAGATCGTCGGCGAGCATAAGACCGAGATCGACATTCCATCGGATCTGCCGATGTTGCGGGTCGACCCCGTTCTGTTCGAACAGGTGCTGTTCAACCTCCTCGACAATGCTGCAAAATACGCGCCGCCAGGTTCGACGATCCGCCTGCAAGCCTGGGCCGACAACGGCTTCGTCATCCTGCAGATCATGGATGAGGGACCAGGCATTCCGCCAGCGGATCTAGAGCGCGTTTTCGACACTTTCTACCGTGTGCGCAAGGGTGACCAGGTGCGTGCCGGCACGGGGCTCGGCCTGTCGATTTGCCGCGGCTTCATCGAAGCGATGGGCGGGACGCTCTTGGCGGCAAACAGGTCCGACCGCTCGGGGGCGGTTTTCACGATCAAGATGCAACTGGTGCCGGCGGAACTGCCCAATCTCGGCGAACCCGAGACGGGCCATCAAAATATGGACGATCTGGCATGACGAGCCTGGACGTCAGGATATTGGTGGTGGACGACGAACCGCCGATCCGGAAACTGCTTCGCGTCGGGCTTGGCAGCCAAGGCTATGCGATCAGCGAGGCGCCGAACGCCAGGGCGGCGATTGAACTCATCGCGACGGAAAAGCCGGACCTTGTGCTGCTCGATCTCGGCCTGCCCGGCATGAGCGGGCATGAGTTGCTCCGCAAATGGCGGGATGATGGCCTGGACATTCCCGTGGTTATTCTTTCCAGCCGCACCGACGAGGCCGGCATCGTCTCGGCCCTCGAACTCGGCGCCGACGATTATGTCACCAAGCCATTCGGTATGAACGAGCTTGTCGCACGCATCCGCGTCGCGCTTCGCCACAAGTTCCAGCAGCAGGGTGAGAGACCGGTGTTCCAGACCGGCGACCTCTCCGTCGATCTGGTGAAGCGCATCGTCAAGGTCGAGGACAAGGAGATAAAGCTCTCGCCGAAGGAATACGACATTCTTCGCACCTTGGTGCAGCACGCCGGCAAGGTTCTCACCCACCAGTTCCTGCTGAAGCAGGTCTGGGGCGATTCCACCGACGTTCAATATCTCAGAGTCTATGTCCGGCAACTCAGGCTAAAGATTGAGAAGACGCCCGACCAGCCCCGCTATATCACGACCGAGACCGGCGTCGGATACCGGCTGCGCGAAGTCGACTGACGCGACGAGCATCCGAAGCCGAAATGCCTCTTCCAATCTGCTTCAAATCAGCGGCGGCCATGGCGTCGCCGGACAAAAGCCCTATATTAAGCGAAGATTGGTTTTGTGCGGGAATGAACGAATGCCACGGCTTCGTCTATTGACGTTTCTAGGGTCGGCAATGCTGACTGCGGCGATGCTGTCGGGCGTAAATCCAGCTGCATCGGCACAGGTCGGCAGTCCCGCCGATCGCAACGTGTTGATCCAGCAAGACCAATTGCAGATGTTGGAGAACAGGCTGCGGCGGCAGCAATACCAGCAGCAGCAACAGCAGTACCGTGCCCTGGATCGCCAAATCCCAATACCGCAACGGCAGGAGGTGCCGCAGATGAGGCCAACTTGCCAGTTGCTGCCGTCAGGGAGCGGCTTTGTCAGCACCTGCCGCTGACGACCGGTCTCTTTCATTTATTTAGCCGACTTATATACTGGGGAAACCGCTCCGCCTGCGCCCCATTGAAAGCGGGCGAGTTTGCAACGCTGCCCTTGCCGTCTGGGCACCGATTCGACTGGATTATCGAATGGCAGCCAGCAAGAAGAAGGTTGTACGCAAGGCAAGGAAGGGCGACGGGGTTCGCCAGGTCGCGGCGATTCCCTTTCGGCTGAACGAGCATGGCGATGTCGAGGTGATGCTGGTCACATCGCGAACGACGAGGCGCTTCATCGTACCGAAGGGCTGGCCGATGAAGGGCAAGAGCGGCCGCAAGGCAGCCACCATCGAAGCACAGGAAGAAGCCGGTGTTCTCGGCAAGACACTGAAACAGCCTGCCGGCACCTACCACTACTGGAAGCGGCTGGCGAACCGCTTCGTTCGCGTCGATGTCGTCGTCTATTTGCTTGAGGTAACCGAGGAACTTGCCAAGTGGCAAGAAGCCAAGAGACGGCAGCGGGCATGGCTGACGCCGACCGACGCGGCGTTGCTGATCGACGAGCCGGATCTTTCGACGCTGGTGAGGAACATCAGGATTGCCGAACTGGAGCATAATCCCAAAAAGCAGAGTCCGGCGTTCGGAAAAGATCCCGCTCAATAGAAGATGGAGGCATGCCCCGACTGTGTCGGGATGGAATTGGTTTTCCAGCGCCCGCCGCCCCCGTCTCTTGAACCGATGCCTCACTGACTGCCATCGTCTTCCTCGGGCAGAGGCCGCGCCGGCGTGCCGGTATAGGCCCACAGCCATTCGCGCGGCAGTGGCCCTTTGTTGCGTTCGCTCTCCTGCGACTGTTCCCATGCATGTGCGAGGATGCCGACGGAGCGCGACAGCACGAAAAGGCCCCGCGTCAGCGGCGGCGGGAAGCCGAGCTCGCCGTAGATGACGGCCGTGGCGCCGTCGATATTGAGCGGGATTTTTTTGCCCTTGCGCCGCGAAACCTCGGCCTCGACCATCTCGGCGATATCGGCGAAGCGCCCGCTGACGACGCCGCGCGCGGCAAAGTCACGGGTCAGCTCGATGAGGCGGGGCGCCCGCGGGTCGACCGGGTGGAAGCGATGGCCGAGCCCGGGCACATAACCGTCCTCCCCAGCAAGGAAATGATCAACCCGCAGCGACACGGCGCCCGTGAGGGGCACGCCGGCGTCCACTTCAGCGGCGATGTCGCCGTAGAAGGAAAGCGCCTGTTCGCCGGCGCCGCCATGCACATCGCCAAGCACGTTGATGGCAGATGCCATGGCGCTGTTGATGCCGACGCCGCACGTGATCGCCATGCGGGCGATGGCGATCGACGGCGCCTGCGGCCCATGGTCGACGGCAGCACCCAGCGCGATGCCGAGCAGCGCCGCCTGCTCCTCGCTCGGCAGTTCGCCGCGCAGCATGAGCCAGATCATTGCCGGAAAGCTGACGCGACCGATCAGATCCTGGATTTCATAGCCGCGCAGCCGGATGACGCCGGGGCGCATCTCGATGATGCCGGTCTGCCACCATTCCTCGCCGCGCGCGCGGCCAGCCTTGTTTTCCGTGTCGCTCATGGCTTCTTTTCCGTGCCGCTCATGCCTTCGCTCTTTTCTTGGCGCGTGGCGGCAGGTTGGCAAAAACTTCGTCCATATGCTCGCCCAGCCCCGGCGGCGGCCTGCTCGGCAAAGGTGCCTCGCCATCGACCATGAAGCCGCCGCGCACCACGGTCAGCGGCCTAGCCATCCCGGACACGGCCTGGAAGCGTACCGTCATGCCGCGCTCGATCACTTGTCTCTCTTGCAGTACCTGCGGGATTGTCAGCACCCGGCCTGCCGGCACGCCGGCGCGATTGAACGTCTCCTCCCAGGCGGCGGCCGAGCCGCTCGCCAAGGCATCCTCGATCAGCGCTTTCAATGCAATGCGGTTCTGCTTGCGCGTTTCGCGCTCGGCAAAGCGGACATCCGACGCCAACTCCGGCCGACCGATCAACCGGCACAGTGTGACGAACTGCTCTTGCTTGTTGGCGGCGATGTTGAGCAAGCCGTCGCCGGTGCGAAACGCGCCAGACGGTGCGGCCGTCATGTTTTCATTGCCCATCGGCTGCGGCTCGACGTCCGCCGTCAGATAGTTCGACACCGGCCAGCCGAGCGCAGAAAGCGTGCATTCGAGCATCGACACGTCGAGGAACGCGCCCTCGCCAGTCGTCTTCTGCTTGACCAGTGCGGCGGTAATGGCGAACGCCCCTACCAGCCCGCCAAGCGTATCGGCGACGGGATAGCCGACACGCAGCGGCGCCGTTTCCGGTGTACCGGTGATGCTCATGATGCCGGAAAGACCCTGGATGATCTGGTCGTAGGCTGGATTGTCGCGCATCGGCCCGGTCTGGCCGAAGCCCGATATCGCACAGTAGACAAGGCTTGGCCGGACCTCCTTCAGCCTGGCATGGCCAAGCCCCAGCCGGTCCATTACGCCGGGGCGGAAATTCTCGACCAGCGCGTCGGCCGAAGCGACCAGATCGAGGAAGCGTTCGCGGTCGGCCTCCTGCTTGAGATCGAGCGCCACCGAGCGTTTGCCGGCATTCTGCGCCAGGAACGAAGCGCCCATGCCCGCCCGGTTGAGCTCCGGCGAGGCGCCGAGCTGGCGCGCCAGATCACCACCTTGCGGCGTCTCGACCTTGATGACGTCGGCCCCGAGCAACGCCAGCTGGTAGGCGCAATAGGGGCCGGCCAGCACATTGGTCAGGTCAAGGACGCGGATGCCGGAAAGCAGGTCTGTCATGACGTCACGAACAGCTCAGGCATCGCCCGGCACGTGCTCCGGTCCACGCATGCGCCTGTGCTCGATGTAGGCCCAGATATGCGGTCCAACCAGCCCGATGAAGGCCAGCGTCAGCAGCGTCAGCGACAGCGGATGCTTGTAGAACACCGTCCAATCGCCGTTGGAGATGGTCATCGCGCGGCGGAACTGCGTTTCGGCAAGCGGCCCGAGAATCATGCCGATGATGACCGGCGCGGTCGGGAAATCGAAACGCCTCATCAGGAAGCCGGCGGCACCGAGCAGATAGAGGATGACGAGGTCGATCGGCGATTGCGAGATGCCGTAGGTGCCGACCGTGGCGAACACCAGGATGCCGGCATAGAGCTGCGGCGCCGGGATCTTCAGCAATCGCACCCAGAGCCCGATCAGCGGCAGGTTGAGGACGACGAGGATGACATTGGCGATGAACAGGCTGGCGATCAGCCCCCACACCAGGTCGGCCTGCGTCGTCAGCAGCAGCGGCCCCGGATTGATACCGTAGCTCTGGAACGCCGACAGCATGATCGCGGCCGTCGCCGAGGTCGGCAGGCCGAGCGTCAGCATCGGCACCAGCACGCCGGCCGCGGATGCATTGTTGGCCGCTTCCGGCCCGGCAACGCCCTCAATGGCGCCGACCGTGCCGAACTCCTCCTTGTGTCTGGAGAGTTTCTTCTCGATAGCATAGGAGAGGAAGGTCGGGATTTCGGCGCCGCCGGCCGGCATGGCGCCGATCGGGAAGCCGATCAGGGAGCCGCGCAGCCATGGCCTCCACGAGCGCGACCATTCAGCCGCGGTCATGTAGAGCGACCCTTTCAACGGCACGATGTCGTCCTTGCCGGCATAGCGGCGTGAGGCCATGTAAAGCGTCTCGCCAACGGCGAACAGGCCAACGGCGACGACGATGACGTCGACGCCGTCCAACAATTCGCTCATGCCGAAGGTGAAGCGCGGCTGCCCCGTCTGCAGGTCGACGCCTATCATGCCGACAACGAAGCCGACGAACAGGCTGGTCAGGCCGCGCACCGACGACGAGCCGAGCACTGCCGAAACCGTGATGAAGGCCAGCACCATCAGCGAGAAATATTCGGCCGGGCCGAAGGCCAGCGCGAATTTGACGACGATCGGCGCCAGGAAGGCAACGCCGATGGTGCCCAGCGTGCCGGCGACGAAGGAGCCGATCGCCGAGGTTGCCAGGGCCGCACCGCCGCGGCCGGAGCGGGCCATCCGGTTGCCTTCCAGCGCGGTGACGATGGTGGCGCTTTCGCCAGGCGTGTTGAGCAGGATCGATGTCGTCGAGCCGCCATACATGGCGCCGTAGTAGATGCCGGCAAACAGGATGAACGACGCCTCCGGCGCCACCTGGTAGGTGATCGGCAACAGCAGCGCGATGGTCAGAGCCGGCCCGAGGCCGGGCAGCACGCCGATCGCAGTCCCCAGCGTGGTGCCGACCAGGCACCACATGAGATTGATCGGCGAGAAGGCGACCGAAAATCCGTGCGCGAGATGGCCGAGCGTTTCCATGGCGTCAGCCCCTCAGCATGGCGACGACCGAATCGACGATCGCATTCAGCTGGTTTTCGATGAAGCCGGCACCGATATTGACGCCAAGCGCCCTGGCAAAGCCGAAATAGGCGGCCAGCGCCAGGATCAGCCCGAGCAGCACGTCACGCAGCGGACGCCGGCTGCCGAAACCGTGGCAGATGAGAACGAACATGATGACAGATGCAGCGGTAAAGCCGAGCGGCTGGATCAGCACCAGATTGGCGATCAGTCCGAGGGCGACGATGCCCATCGCCTTCCAGTCGGTCGGCGTCTCCTTTTCGTCCTCCGGCTGCCATCCGCCCCGCAAGGCGGCAATGATGAGCAGCAGCGACAGGATCATCATCCCGGTCATGGTGATGTAGGGAAAGACGGTCGGACCGACCTTGGAATAGAGCGGCGAGACCGGGATTGCCAGCGTCTGCCAGGCAACCGCACCCGCACAGGCGAGGAGCCCAACGCCGATCAGCAGTTCGGGAACTGCAAGGCGCGGCGGCGCCTGCTGGTCGCTGGTGCTCATCATCGTCCTCCCAATGCCAGCCCCGAGGGCCGGTTCTCCCTGGACTGGTCTCACTCGGCCGATCTCGGCCTAGTTTCACCTCCGGCGCCGCGTATGTCCATGCGGCTGGCGAAAGTCGGCAAGGGTTGGCGCAGGCCGCCCCTTGCCGAGAGCATCACGCCAGGCCGAGGTCCTTGAGGATCGTCCCGATGCGGGCCGTGTCTTCGGCGACGAATTTCGCATAATCGTCACCGGTGAGCAGGATCTGCGTCCAGTTACGGTTCTTGCATTCGGTGGCCCAGGCGTCGCTCTTGGCCATGGTCTCGATCAGCTTGATCATTGCTGCCTTGTCGGCGTCCGAGACGCCGGGCGGTGCGAAGACGCCGCGCCAGTTGAACAGCTCGACATCGATGCCGGCTTCCTTCATCGTCGGCGCATCAATTCCCTCCTGGCGTTTATCCGCGGAGATGGCCAGCAGCCGCAGCGCACCCGCCTTGACCTGTTCGGCGAACTCGCCATAGCCGGAGATGCCGGCCGCGACCTGGTTGCCGAGCAGCGCCGACAGCGCCTCGCCGCCGCCGGCAAACGGCACATAGGAGAGATTGGTGGCCGGAACACCGACGGTCTTGGCGATGAGGCCGAACAAGATGTGGTCCGAGCCGCCAGCCGAACCGCCGGCGACCGGAACCTGCGTCGGGTCGGCTTTGAGGGCGGCAACAAAGTCGGCCGCAGTCTTGAATGGCGAGGCGGCCGGCACCACAAGCGCCTCGAACTCGCCAGTAAGGCGGGCGATTGGCGTGACCTCGGTAAGGTTGTTAGCCGCCTTGTTGGCGATGATCGCGCCGACCATGACCATGCCAGCCACCATCAGCGCGTTGCCCTTGCCCTTCCACTGGTTGACGAATTGCGGCAGGCCGACAGTACCGCCGGCGCCGCCGACATTGGTGATCTGCGAGCCGGAGATCAGTTTTTCGCTGCGCAGCACCTGGTCCATGGCGCGCGCCGTCTGGTCCCAGCCGCCGCCCGGCGCCGCTGGCACGAAAATCTGCAGCTGCGGCGCGTCCTGCGCGAAGGCGGGGATAAAATGCGATGCCGCGAGTCCGGCAGCACCCGCTGCCGCGGTGCTCATCAAGAATCGGCGTCTGTTCAGCATGGGATTCCTCCAAATCGCGACACCTCCTCCGGTGCCTGCCAGAAACGTGGCCTGCCTTCAGACCCGCTCGATAAAATTCATGCAGAGTTTGCGTCTTCCTGTCAAAGACAGAACACGCCGCATGCGGCACAATCGGCCTGCGCGATTTTCAGGCTGGCGAACCGGACGCCCGAAGACGACGTGGCAGGCAGTGCCAAACAACATCCGTCAGGGTTGCCGCTCCAGCAGGATGGTCGGCTTGCCTTGGTAGACGGTTCGCAGCACTTCGCCATAACCACATTTTGCCGCGACGTTCAGCGATCCGGTGTTTTCCGGATCGATGATGCAGACGGTCTTCGCGGCGCCGAACGTCTCGTCGCCCCAGGCAAGCACCCGTGCGACGACTTCGCTGGCCAACCCGTGGCCATGCGCGCCCAAAACCAGAGCCCAGCCGGCCTCCGGAATGCCCTCGATCGACGGCGTCATGTCGCGTTTCAGATCATGAAAGCCGGCCTCGCCGATGAAGCGGCCAGTCGCTTTTTCCTCGATCGCCCAGAAGCCGTAGCCCAGAAGCGACCACAGGCCGGCGTGGCGCAGGAAGCGCATCCAGCTTTCCTCCCGCGTGCGCGGCTTGCCGCCGATAAAGCGGGTGACGGCGGGATCGGCCCACATCGCGACATAGGCGTCGAAATCGTCAAGCCGGTGCGGCCGCAGGACCGTGCGCGAGGTCTCAATTACTGGGGCGACAATTGTATGCGGACTGGCCATGGTCATGTCTCGGTTGTTGCCCGTGCAGGTCTTCCAAAAGTGGGGACAGCGACACGCCCGAGACGGGAAATCCAAATCCGTTGCGAAAAACAAGAGCCAAGGCTGTGTAGATCATCTTCCAGGCTGATGTGAATCCTGCCAGGCGGTGTTAGTTTTTCTCCAGTACTGGTTCAGGCGCGTTGGGTTTCGGCGCTGCCGTCCGACAGAGGGAAAACAGCATGGACACGACCGACCTTGTGCTTGCCATCTTCCATCATCTGCTGGTGTTTTCGCTGGCAGGCATCATCGGCGCCGAGTTCGTCCTGATCCGCAGCGACTTGTCCGCCGCGACGCTGAAGCGGCTTGTCGGCATCGATCGCCACTACGGCATCATCGCCATGCTGATCATCGTCGCAGGCATCGGCCGCGTCATCTATGGTCTCAAGGGCTGGGAATTCTACGTCTACAACTGGATGTTCTGGGCAAAGATGGCCGCCTTCGCAATTGTCGGCCTGTTGTCGATTATCCCGACCGTCCGATTCCTGTCCTGGAACAGGCAGGCGAGCGCCAGTCCCGGCTTCCAGGTGCCTGCGGCGGAGCTAGCGTCCGTTCGCAGCTATGTCCGCACCGAGGCCTTCATCTTCCTCTTGATCCCGGTGTTCGCGGCGGCGATGGCGCGCGGCTACGGTTATTAAGATAGGTCGGAGGAAGGGCATCGCGCGGCCCAACCTTTCCACTCATTTGCGCGGACAAACGTGCAGTTTGCCGTTCGAGGCTGATTGTCATTTGTCGGGTTGCGCTAGTTATTGCTCCATCTACATTCGGTTTTGAGAGGAACTCCGCGCAGCGGTTGGTAATTCGTATCCTGGGAGGAATCACGATGAGAAAATTCGTCGCCGCGCTGGCTGCCGTTGCGGCCGCCATGCTTTACCCACCGGCCGCTGGCGCGCAGACCTACCCCGAACGCACGATCAGCATTGTCGTGCCGTTTTCGGCCGGCGGCCCGACTGACACCGTCACGCGTCTTGTCGCGGAAGCCATGTCGAAGGACCTCGGCCAGCAGGTCATCGTCGAGAATGTCGGCGGCGCCGGCGGCACACTGGGCGCGGGCCGCGTCGCAAATGCCGAGCCTGACGGCTACACGCTGCTCCTCCATCACATCGGCATGGCGACAAGTGCTACGCTCTACAGAAAGCTCGCCTACGACACGCTGAACGCATTCGAATATGTCGGCCTCGTCACCGAGGTGCCGATGACCATCGTCGGCCGCAAGGACCTCGAGCCGACCGATCTGAAGGGGCTGGTCGACTACGCCAAGGCTAACAAGGACAGCATCACCGTTGCCAATGCCGGGATCGGTGCCGCCTCGCATCTGTGCGGCATGCTGTTTATGAGCGCCATCGGCACGCCGCTGGTCACCGTACCATATAAGGGCACCGGCCCGGCCATGACCGATCTTCTCGGTGGCCAGGTCGACATCATGTGCGACCAGACGACCAATACCACCAAGCAGATCCAGGGCGGCACGATCAAGGCTTATGCCGTAACCTCGCCGCAACGGCTAGACGTGCTGCCGGACGTGCCGACGACGATAGAGGCCGGTCTTCCCCAGGTGCAGGTCGGCATCTGGCACGGCATCTATGCACCCAAGGGCACGCCGGCCGAGATCACCGAACGCCTGTCGAAATCTCTGCAGGTGGCGCTGAAGGACCAGAACGTCGTCGCCCGATTTGCCGAACTCGGCACCAAGCCGTCGCCCGAGGCCGATGCCACGCCGGCCGCGCTCAAGGCCAAGCTGGAAAGTGAGATTGCGCGCTGGAAGCCGATCATCGAAGCGGCCGGCCAGTACGCCGACTAAAGGTTTTTAACGGGGCGCCGCCGGCGCCCCGTTTTTACACCGGCATCGGCACGCCCGTGAGGCGGGCCGGGAGGACGTCATGAAACCTTTCGCAATCGACAGAGCCAACGGCATATGCGCCGCGCTGTTGATCTTTATTGGCGTCTTTTTCGCGCTGCAGTCGCTGGGCCTCGAAATCGGCACCGCCTTTCGCATGGGGCCGGGCTATTTCCCCCTGGTTCTGGCGATCGTGCTCATTCTGCTCGGCGCCGTCATCCTAGTCGAGGCAGTGCGCTTCGAGAGCGAGCCGATCGGTTACATTGCGTGGCGCGGCATGCTGTTCATCCTGCCTGCTCCGATCTTCTTCGGCCTGACGGTGCGCGGCCTCGGCTTCATCCCATCGATCTTCCTGGCGGCGCTGATCGCATCGTTTGCCAGCGGCCGCATGAAGCCGCTGACCGCGCTCGTGCTGTCGGCCGGCCTGACGCTGTTCGCGTTCGCCATCTTCAGCTACGCACTCGGCCTGCCGTTCCGGCGTTTCGGCCCGTGGTTGCCACTGTCGTTGTGAGGAGATGAAATGGAACTCCTCAACAATCTCGCACTCGGCTTTTCGACGGCCACATCTTTGGCAAACCTCGGTTTCTGCCTGATCGGTGTCCTTCTCGGCACGCTGATTGGTGTCCTGCCCGGTATCGGCGCCACCGCAACCATTGCCATGCTGTTGCCGATCACCTTCCAGATCGGCGATCCGGTTTCCTCCCTGATCATGCTCGCCGGCATCTATTACGGCGCGCAGTATGGCGGCTCGACTACCGCTATTCTCATCAACATGCCTGGCGAATCCTCGTCGGCCGTCACCGCCATCGACGGCTACCAGATGGCCAGGAACGGCCGCGCCGGGGCGGCACTGGCGACCGCGGCGATAGGCTCGTTCTTTGCCGGCACGGTGTCGACCTTCCTCGTCGCCATCTTTGCCCCGCCGCTGACGGCGATAGCGTTGAAATTCGGTGCTGCCGAGTATTTTTCGCTGATGATTGTCGGTCTGGTCTCGTCCGTCGCGCTCGCCCACGGCTCGATCGTCAAGGCGCTGGCCATGGTCGTGCTCGGCCTGCTGCTCGGCCTTGTCGGCACCGATATCTACACCGGTACACCCCGTTTCACGCTCGGCATCCGCGAATATGCCGACGGGCTGAATTTCGTCGCAGTGGCGGTCGGTGTCTTCGGCGTCGCCGAGATACTGCGCAACCTCGAAAACGAGCATGAGCGTTCCGTGCTGATCCGAAAGATCTCCGGCCTTATGCCGACCCGCGAAGATTTTCGGCGCATGGCGGCTCCCATCGTGCGCGGAACGATCATCGGTTCGGCGCTCGGCATCCTGCCGGGAGGCGGCGCGATCCTTGCCGCCTTTGCCTCCTACACCGTCGAAAAACGTGTCTCGAAAAATCCCGGGGAATTCGGCAAGGGCGCCATCGAAGGCGTCGCCGGACCGGAATCGGCCAACAATGCCGGCGCCCAAACCTCCTTCATCCCGATGCTGACGCTCGGCATTCCGGCCAACCCGGTAATGGCGCTGATGATCGGCGCGATGATCATCCAGGGCATCGTGCCCGGCCCCAATGTCGCCATCGAACAGCCTGCACTGTTTTGGGGTATCATCACCTCGATGTGGATCGGCAATCTGATGCTGATCATCTTGAACCTGCCGCTGATCGGGCTTTGGGTGAAACTGCTTACGATCCCGTATTACGTGCTCTTCCCGATCATCATGGCGTTCTGCTCGATCGGCGTTTACAGCGTCAACACCAACGTCTACGACCTCTATGCCGTCGCCTTCTTTGGCTTGCTTGGCTACCTCCTGACCAAGCTGCGCTGCGAACCTGCGCCGCTGCTGCTCGGCTTCGTGCTCGGCCCGCTGCTCGAGGAAAACCTACGCCGCGCCATGATCCTCTCGCGCGGCGATCCGAGCACCTTCGTGACGCGGCCGATCAGCGCCAGCCTGCTCCTCATCGCGCTTGCCGTGCTCGTCATCGTGTTTCTCCCCGCGGTCAGGAAGAGGCGCGAGGAGGTGTTCGTCGAGGAGAGTTCCTGAATGTGGACGGCGCCACATAGGAGGAACTTCACAGTCACTTGGCGGGCACTGACTCAGTAGCCGCTTCTACTGGCCCGAGCGGCGCGATCTCGACCAGCGGTGCAGGCACGCTGGTCGTCTTTTCCTTGGCCTTGCAGATATCGGCGATGACGCAGGCCGGGCAATCCGGCTTGCGCGCCTTGCAGACATAGCGGCCGTGCAGGATCAGCCAATGATGCGCGTGCCGCATATATTCATCCGGAATGATCTTCAGGAAACCTTGCTCGACCTGTTCCGGCGTCTTGCCCGGCGCCAGGCCGAGCCTGTTACCGATGCGGAAGATGTGCGTGTCGACCGCCATCGTATGCTGGCCGAATGCCACGTTGAGCACGACGTTGGCGGTCTTGCGGCCGACACCCGGCAGCTCGACCAGTTGATCGCGATCCTCAGGCACCTCGCCGCCATGGTCGCGGATCAGCGCCTCCGACAGCGCGATGACGTTCTTGGCCTTGTTGCGCCACAGCCCGATGGTGCGGATATGGTCGCCGAGCTTGGCCTCGCCCAGCGCCAGCATTTTTTGCGGCGTGTCGGCAATTTTGAACAGCCCCCGCGTCGCCTTGTTGACGCCGGCGTCCGTCGCCTGAGCCGAAAGCACCACCGCCACCAACAGCGTGAAGGCGTTGATATGTTCGAGCTCGCCCCTCGGTTCCGGCCGCTGAACGGAAAAGCGCCGGAAAATCTCATGCACCTCGGCCGCGCTGTAAAGCGCCCGCGATCTCGCCGGCCGCGGACGCGGCTTGACGTTCGAGCCCTCGCGGCGGCCGGGCAACAGGTCTTTTTTTAGCGCAGAAGAGTTTTTGGGCTTGGGGCTTGTCATTGCCTTCCTATAATATTCCCCAATGAGCGACACAAACGCCTCATTTCAGGCCGACGAGCCATTTTTCCAGGCGCTGCTGACACCGCACCGGTCGCTGGGCAAGACCGGCTTTGCCATCCTGATGGGCGCCCTGCTGTTCGGCTGGCTGGTGACCGGAGCGTTTTTTCTGTCGCGCGGCGCCTGGCCGGTGTTCGGCTTCTTCGGCCTCGACGTGATCGCCGTCTACATCGCCTTCCGCGCCAATTATCGTGCCGCCCGGGCTCGCGAGGAGGTATCGGTGTCGCGCACCAGCCTCGACATCCGCAAGACTGCCCCGTCAGGCAAATCGGAAGCACACCGCTTCAATCCGTTCTGGGCGCGCTTTTCGATCGCCCGCCACGCCGAGATCGGCATCACCAGAATGGCGGTCGAGGCGCAAGGAAAAAGCGTCTCGATCGGCGGCTTCCTCAACCCTGACGACCGCGAAAGTTTTGCCACCGCATTTTCGCGCGCTCTGGCGACCGCCAAGGCGCGCTGAGCCAGCGTTTCAGAACCGATAGCGCAACAGCCTGCCGATCTTGCGCAATGCTGGAATGTATTTCCAAAGGCGAACGAACAGTTTCGCGAACCAGCGCATGCGAGCGGCATGTTCCGGCTTATAGGCAGGGATGTCCTCGACGAACCGCAGCTTCGGAACGGCTCGCTCCAATTCATGCGGGTTCTCGATGCTCCAATGGACCTCGGCACCGGTGGCGCGGAAGGAGGAATTGAGGCGAATGATCTTCAGGCCCAGGCGACTATAGGCATCGAAAACCAGTTCGCCGCTCGAAAGATGTCCCACCAAACGAGAAAACAGTTGCTGCCCCTCTTCGGCGCCCAGGTAGGGAGTCAGGCCTTCCGCCACGACTATGGCCGGGCGATCCCGAGGTACTTCGTTCAGCCATCCCGGTTCGGTGACCGACGAAGCGATCAGGTGGTAGTGATCCCGCACGGGATAGAGCTTGCGCCTGAGGTCGATGACTTCGGGATAGTCGACGTCGAACCAGTCCACGCCGGCTGGCGGATCGATACGGAATACGCGCGTATCGAGCCCACACCCGAGATGCAGTACGATGGCGTCAGGATTTCGGGCGAGAAAGTCCTGAACGCAGACGTCCAGCGTCTTTGCCCTGATTGCTAGACCGACGCCGAGATTGTTGTCGACCTTGAGCCGTGAGAAATCATAGTCGATGTTGCGCACCGCCTCGTCGGCAAAGTAGTCCCTGAGCAGCGAATTGGGCAGCCGGCTCTCCAGCGCCTTGCCGTAAAGTGTCAAAAGCAAAGTCTCCTTTGCCCCGGTCAGGTTTACTTTTTCACCAGCCACGACCGTCCTCCCCATTCAAAGCCCAGCTCTATCTGGGTACATGCCGCGGGAAAGCAAGTTTCGGGTGGTGATCGGCGCCGCGAAGGACGATATTCGCACTCAAGGAGATACTGCCATGAACGCCCAAATGCCTCTCAAAACGACAGCAATCCTTCAGAAAGACATCACGCCTGAAGGTGGAGACTACGAAATCGTCCGTCGTGCCATCGAAAAGATCAGCCTCGACTATCGCGACCAGCCTTCGTTGGAAGTGCTGGCCGAGGAGGTCGGCGAGACGCCGACCGGGCTGCAGAAGCTGTTCACCCGCTGGGCCGGCCTGTCGCCCAAGGCTTTTCTGCAGGCCGTCACCCTCGATCATGCGCGCAAGCTGCTCGATGCCGGCATGCCGCTGCTTGAAACCTCGTTCGAACTCGGCATGTCCGGCCCAGGCCGGCTGCACGATCTGTTCGTCACCCACGAAGCGATGTCGCCGGGCGATTACAAGACCCGCGGCGCAGGGCTCACCATCCGCTACGGCTATCATATCTCGCCTTTCGGCATCGCGCTGATCATGGTGACGGACCGCGGCCTTGCCGGCCTCGCCTTCAACGACCCCGGCGGCGAGCGTGCGGCCTTTGCCGACATGTCCAGCCGCTGGCCGAATGCGACCTATGTCGAGGACATGGCGGCGACGGCACCCTATGCCGCGCGCATCTTCGATCCGTCGCTGTGGCGCGCCGACCAGCCGCTGCGCGTTGTCATGATCGGCACAGACTTCCAGGTCCGTGTCTGGGAGGCCTTGCTGCGCATTCCGATGGGCCAGGCCTGCACCTATTCCTCGATCGCCGCGCGCATCGGCGCACCGAGTGCCAGCCGGGCTGTCGGTGCCGCGGTCGGTGCCAATCCGATGTCCTTCGTCGTGCCGTGCCACCGGGCTCTCGGCAAGTCCGGCGCACTCACCGGCTACCATTGGGGTCTGACCCGCAAACGCGCCATCCTCGGCTGGGAGGCGGGACAGGTCTCTTCTTGAATAGCCAACGAATGGAACGATTGGAGCGATGCAAGGACCGCTAGGGTGACAAGCAGCGATCTTACGGAGTAGCTTCCCGCGCAATTAGAGTGGTATGCGCTAGCGGGAGGCACTACTTGATCGTCGTCATCGGCTCCATCAATCTCGATCTCATCGCCAGTGTCGACCGCTTGCCCGGCCCCGGCGAGACCGTGCGCGGCTCCGGTTTCGCTACTGCCCCCGGCGGCAAGGGCGCCAACCAGGCGCTGGCCGCCGCCCGCGCCGGCGCCAAGGTGCGCATGGTCGGCGCGGTCGGCAAGGACAGCTTCGCCAGCGACGCTCTGGCGCTGCTGCGCGACGGCAAGATCGACCTGTCCGGCGTCGGCGAGACCTTTGCCTCGACCGGTACCGCGTTGATCATGGTCGGCGCCGACGGCGAGAACGTGATCGCCGTTGTGCCGGGCGCCAATGATTCGGTCGTGCCGGGTGACCTTTCCAAGGCTTTCGTAAAAAACGGCGACGTCGTGCTGCTGCAACTGGAGATCCCGCTGCAGACCGTCGAGGCAGCACTCGACGCGGCAAGCACGGCCGCCGCGATCACCGTGCTCAACACCGCACCTTTCCATGGCGACGCGGCCGGCTTCCTCGGCAAGGCCGACTATCTCGTCGCCAACGAAACCGAGTTCGACCTCTATGGCGAGGCGCTGTCGTTGAATGGCCGCGACCGCCCGGCACGGATGCGCGACTATGCCGCGAGAACCGGCCGCACCATCGTCGTCACGCTTGGCTCGGACGGCGTTCTGGCGGCAACGCCGGACGATCTCCTGATGGTTCCGGCGCTGAAGATCACCCCGCTCGACACGGTCGGTGCCGGCGACACGTTCTGCGGCTATTTTGCAGCCGGGCTGGCAGCCGGCCTGCCGCTCGACCAGGCGCTAGCCCGCGCTGCCGCAGCCGGTTCGCTGGCCTGCCTGAAAGCCGGTGCACAGCCGGCCATCCCGCTGGCCAGGGACGTCGATGCCGCCCTGCAGAAATCTGCAGGCTAAAGCGGGATGACAGCCATGCGCCCGACGACGAAGCACGCGGTGCCGCCCGCCGGCGACATCTGCCGCCTGTCTGCCGTGGCGCTTGCCGGGAAGATCAGGCGCCGGCAGCTTTCGGTGCGCGAAGTCGTCGCGGCATTCCTCGACAGGATCGAGGCGGTGAACCCGCTGGTCAACGCTATCGTTTCATTGCGTGAGCGTGCCGACATCCTGCGCGAGGCCAACAGCGCTGACGCTCATCTGGCGCGAGGAGGAGATACCGGATCGCTGTTCGGCCTGCCGATCGCGATCAAGGATCTTGCGCTGACAAAAGGCCTGAGAACCGCCTTCGGCTCGCCGATCTTCGCCGATTTTGTGCCTGAGGAAGACGACTTCTTCGTCGAGCGCGTCCGCAAGGCCGGCGCGATCATCATCGGCAAGACCAACGTTCCCGAATTCGGGCTCGGCTCCAACACCTACAACACCGTGTTCGGACAGACGCTCAACGCATTTGACCCGGCGCTGACCGCCGGCGGCTCGAGCGGCGGTGCGGCGGTCGCGCTGGCGCTCGACATGGTTCCCGTTGCCGATGGCAGCGATTTTGGCGGTTCCCTGCGCAATCCCGCTGCCTACAACAATGTCTATGGCTTCCGTCCATCGCAGGGATTGGTGCCGGCCGGCCCTGACCTTGATGTGTTTCTTGCGCAAATGGGCGTCGAAGGGCCGATGGGGCGTAGCGTGCGTGACATGGCGTTGCTGCTCGACGTTCAGGCCGGCTATCATCCTCGCGCGCCGCTGTCGCATGATAAGCCAGGCTCGTTCCTCGAAGGGCTGGAAGCACCGGCGGCCGGCGGGCGCATCGCCTGGCTCGGCGATCTCGAAGGCCATCTGCCGGTTGAAGCAGGCATACTACAGCTTTGCGAGGCAGCACTCGGCCGGTTCGCGGATGTATCCTTCGAGGCCGAGCCGCTGATACCGGAATTCGACTTCGAAGCGCTGTGGCAAGCCTTTGTAACGCTTCGCCAGGCGAGCAGCGGTTGTGCGCTCAAGGCGCATTACGACGATCCCTCGAAACGCAGCCTGCTGAAGCCGGAGGCCGTGTGGGAGGTGGAACATGCACTGCGCCTCACCGCGCCGCAGATCCACGCCGCCACTGTGAGGCGCTCGTCCTGGCATCGAATGCTGCTGTCGCTCTTCGAACGTTTCGACCTGATTGCGCTGCCAGCCGCACAGGTCTTTCCCTTCGATGTCGTCACCCACTGGCCAAGGCAAGTGGCCGGGCGTGCCATGGACAGCTATCATCGCTGGATGCAGGTTTCAGCGTTCGCCACGCTGGGCGGCTGCCCGGCGATCAATGTGCCGGCGGGCTTCGACGCCAGGGGCAGGCCAATGGGCATGCAATTGATCGGGCGGCCGCGCGGTGACCTCTCCGTGCTGAGGGCGGCTGCCGCCTATGAGACAACGCTGCCATGGCAGGCCGGCGCCTGCTGAAATCAACTCCGCATTGTCGGCGCCTCGCCGGCTTGCACGCAACTCATCGCCATGCATTGATCGCGACAGCGCGCCGCACGAGCGGCATCTGTGGAGGGAAAAATGTCGTTGGAACTCTACGCCACCTATGTCGTCGCCTGCATCGTCATCATCCTGGTGCCGGGGCCGACGGTGACGCTGATCATTGCCAACAGCATCCGCCACGGCTCGCGCGCAGGGCTCGCCAATGTCGCCGGCACCCAGGCCGGGCTAGCCATCATGATCGCCATCGTCGGCATCGGATTGACTTCGCTGATCGCGGGCATGGGCCACTGGTTCGAGTGGGTCCGGCTGATCGGCGCCGCCTACCTGATCTGGATGGGCGTGCAGATGTTCCGCTCGAAAGGCAAGCTGAACGCCGACGGAACGGCAAAAAGGCCACGTGGCGGCTTCTTCCTGCAGGGCCTGCTGGTGGCGATCAGCAATCCAAAGACGCTAGTGTTCTTCGGCGCCTTCTTTCCGCAGTTCATCGCTCCCGAAGGCAATTACGCACTACAGATCGGCGTCATGGGTCTCACCGCGATGATCTTCGCCGCAGTCTCGGATTCGACCTACGCGCTGGCCGCCGGCCGCGCCGGACGCCTGCTGTCGGCCGGCCGCGTCAAGCTCTTGTCGAGGATCAGCGGCAGCTTCCTGGTCGGCGGCGGCCTGTGGCTGGCCTTTTCCAAGGCGAAGTAACGGCCGCGAGCCCGGCGACGCCAACAGCAACATCCTGGAATAGGAAAGCCGATTGAAAGTCGGCCTTCAGGCCACCACATGGATCAACAGTTGGGGATTCATGTCTATGCCGTGGAGTTACGCGGATTTGAAAAGGAACGCGTTTGGCGTGATCCTGTTCATCGCTTTGTTCGCGGCGATGGTTCCGTCGGCTCTGAACAAATGGGCGAATGACGCAAGTCCGATCCGATCGGTCGACCCGGTCGATGCGACGATCAAAAGTGGACAGGGTAAAGGGCGCAATATCCAATATCTGCTGGTCCTTGAGAACGGTTCGACGGTCCTCGTTTACGACGACCTCCCGCATCTGATCGGCTCGCGCGTAGGCATCGAGCGCGTCACGCGCGACAATGGCTTCGTCTTTTACCGGTTTGCAAATTGAACGACGATCGATCGATAAGCTGTTTTCAAAGGTGACGCGAGTGACATGGCTTTTTCGGGGAATCGCTCTTGAACAAAGCCCCTATGCTACTCAACTCTAAGGTATGGGGCCGGCAAATCTTTCTCTTAGAACCCGCATTCTTTTGCTTCGGGAAGAGTTTCGCGACAGAGTTGTTGGCACCGCAATCTTGTGTGCGCTCGCTCTCGCGATCGCTGTGCCGATTGTAACCAGGCAGAACAGTCCGATCACTGGCACACAACTCGTAGGAGGCACCGTCGAAGATGTTGCGACGATGCCTCTAAATCCGAGGGGTTCCGTCGGACATGGACTTTATTATAGATATGAAGTCCGCCTCTATGAGGGCAACGCTCGGATATTTGTCGATGGTGAGGTGGAACACCCCACATGATTGGATCGGAAGTCTCGATCGAAGAACAACAACGCCAGGACGGTACCACCACCTACCGCCTGCTCAACTACTGAGCAGCCCTAAAGCCGCCCCAGCCGTTCCAGCAACAGCGCGAAAAACGCATCATGGTCGATGTCGCGCATCACCATGGCGTTCTTCGGCCGCTTGGTCACCCCCCACCAGTCGATCACCGTCATGCCCATGGTGAGCTCCGAGGCGGTTTCCACGCTGACATTGCAGTTGCGCCCCTTGAACAGCTTCGGCTTCAGCAGATACGCGATCACGCAAGGATCGTGCAGCGGGCCGCCGTCGGTACCGTATTTCTCCTCGTCGAAACGTTCGAAGAATTCCAGCATGTCCGCGGTGGCCGTGCCGACCCTGGTGCCGAGCTTGCGGAAGGCCTTCGTACGCTTGGCGGTGGTCAGCGCCTTGTGGGTGACGTCGAGCGGCATCATCACGATCGGAATGCCGGATTTGAACACGACATCGGCAGCATGCGGATCGACATAGATGTTGAACTCGGCGGTCGGCGTGACGTTGCCGCCCTCGAAGAAGCCGCCGCCCATCAGCACGATTTCCTTGATGCGCGGCGCGATTTTCGGCTCGCGGATCAGCGCCAGCGCAACGTTGGTGAGCGGCCCGAGCGCGCACAGCGTGATCGTGCCGCTCTCCTCGTTCATCAGCGTCTCAACGATGAAATCAACCGCATACTCGTCCTGCAGTTTCATCTTTGGTTCGGGCAGTTGCGGCCCGTTGAGGCCGGTCTTGCCATGCACTTCCTCGGCGGTGACGAGTTCGCGCGCCAGCGGCCGGATGGCGCCTGCATAGACCTTGACGTCCGGCCGGCCGGCCAGCTCGCAGATCTTGCGGGCGTTTTTTTCGGTAAGTTTCAGCGGCACGTTGCCGGCCACCGCGGTGATGCCGACGATCTCCAGCTCGGCGCTGCCCAGCGCCAGCAATATGGCGACGGCATCGTCCTGGCCGGGGTCAGTGTCGATGATGATCCTGCGGGATTGGGGCATTTCAATTCCTTGTTTTGGCAAGTCTTTTTGGGCGGGACGTGTGACGGCTTGAAGTCTGCCGGGCGGCGGACCATATCAAGACCATCGGGAAAAATGCCATCCGGGTTTTTCCACTTTATGTCGCTCTTGAGAGGACACTGTAACATGAGCCGAATGACGCCTTTTTCCAGCCCGCTTCTCCTCGGTTTCGATTCCATGGAAAAGACGCTGGAGCGGTTGGCAAAGTCCGGTGACAGCTATCCTCCCTACAACATCGAGCGCCTCAGCGGTGCCGACGGCAAAACCGAAAGGCTGCGTATCACGCTCGCCGTCGCCGGTTTCGCGGAAAGCGATCTCGATGTCACAACGGAGGAGAACCAGTTGGTCGTGCGCGGCCGTCAGAACGACGACACCGAGCGCGAATTCCTCCACCGCGGCATCGCCGCGCGCCAGTTTCAGCGCTGTTTCGTGCTGGCCGACGGCATGCGGGTGATTGCGGCGGAATTGAAGAACGGCCTTCTGTCGATCGATCTCGATCGGCCGGAATCCGAACGGCTGGTACGAAAAATAAACATATCGGTGAAAGACTGATTTTTGCCGATAGCTCTCATGCGGGATGGCCTTGAGCGGCATCTCGCGGCAAGGAGGCTTGAAATGACCAGAACTAACGAAAATATCATCATGACCAGCGGCGAATTCGCCCATCTCGGCGAAGGTTCTGTCGCCTATCTCAGGAAAGTGTCGAGCGACGATCTGCGCGGCCGTTTCCCGGGCCTCGGCGAAATCGCGCCCGGGCTGGAACTGTGGGCCCTGTTTGCCGCCAATGGCCAGCCGATCCTGCTTTCGGACGCTCGCGACCGGGCACTGGCTGGCGCGCTGGAAAACGATCTGACCCCGGTCGCTATCCACTAACGTCGTTATCCACTGACAAATACGGCGCAGCGATCTGGTTGGAAACGGACAGGGCCGCTCACGGCGGCCCTTCAACGGATTTAATCAAAACCTCAGGCGGCGTGCGAGGCCTGTGTGTCCGACAGCAGCGCGTGGATGGCTACGGCGTCGCGCGTGCCCCTGATCTTGGCAACCGTGTCGGCGTCGCGCAGCACCCGCGCAATGCGCGACAGCGCCTTGAGGTGGTCGGCGCCGGCGCCTTCGGGAGCCAAAAGCAGAAACACCAGGTCGACCGGCTGATCATCGAGGGCCTCGAAGTCCACCGGTGTCTCCAGCCGGGCAAAAACGCCGGCGATCCGCTTCACCCCGGCCAGCTTGCCGTGCGGAATGGCGATGCCGTTGCCGACGCCGGTGGAGCCGAGCCGCTCGCGCTGCAGGATGGTGTCGAACACCTCTCGCTCCGGAATGCCGGAAATCGCCGCCGCCCTTTCGGACAGCAATTGCAGCAGCTGCTTTTTGGAGTTCGCCTTCAACGCCGGCATGATTGCCGGAACGCTGACGAGATCGCTCAGATCCATGCTTGAAATCCCTTGTTCGCCTGCCGTCGCCAGTCCCCACGCTCGCGTGCGGCTGGTTTTTACCCCTGCGCGACCTTGGCCGTGGACGGGTCGATCCAGCCAATATTCCCGTCCGGCCGGCGATAGACGATGTTGAGATGGTCGTTTCCGGCATTGCGGAAGACCAGGACCGGGCTGTCCTTGGTGTCGAGTTCGATCACCGCTGACGCCACCGACATGGTCCGCAGCGTCATGGTCGATTCGGCGACGATGGCCGGCGCGAAATTCTCCGGTATGTCCTCCTCGTCGTCGGCAAGCGGCGCCATCACCGTATAGGCGACGTCGGTGAGCTCGCCGTTGCTATTGCCTGAATTGTGCGACTTCAGCCGGCGCTTGTAGCGCCTGAGGCGTGTTTCCAGACGGTCCGCCGCGGTATCGAAGGCAAGCGTTGGATCCTGGGCATCGCCGGTCGCCTGCAGCGAAGCACCGGAGTCCAGCCGGATCATGCAATCGGCCGTGTAGCGCGACCCCGATTTGACGACTACGATTTGCCCTGAAAAGCCCCGATCGAAATATTTCCCGATCACTTCCCCGACACGGTCGTTGATGCGCGTACGGAACGCATCGCCGATATCCATGTGTTTTCCCGATATGCGCAGTGTCATCTGAAAACTGACCTTCCTTGCTCAGGCTTCAAACTGTCCCGAGTTTATACTCGTGGTCCGCGCGCACAAGCTTTTGCGGCGTCACTTGCGCCGATTTTAGATCCGAACTTTCCGGTTGATCACAAGCCGCCTTCTTGGCCGTCCCGTGGCCTACATCGTGACGGACCATCTCTCGTGCGGGCATCGGCGAACTCAAATCCACTCGCCAGCCCGTCCCATGCGGGCGGGCTTCTAGCCACTTCGTCGCCGCTTGTCAATGAAGGGCGAAAGCTGTGGAAATTCCGCCGGAGATCAACGGCCGGCGCTGGCCAAAGCGCGTTTTTCGCGCCGCCGCTGCACCGAAGAGGGTATGTTCATGCCTTCCCGGTATTTGGCCACCGTGCGCCTGGCGATGTCGACGCCGCTTTCCCGCAGCATGTCCACGATGGCATCGTCGGAAAGCACATCGATGGCTTTCTCCTCGTCGATCAGCTGCTTTATGCGGTCGCGCACCGCTTCCGACGAATGCGCATCACCGCCACCTGACGAAGCGATCGAGGCGGTGAAGAAATAGCGCAGCTCGAACACGCCGCGCGGCGTCAGCATGTATTTGTTTGCCGTGACCCGGCTGACCGTTGATTCGTGCATGCCGATGGCGTCCGCCACCGTGCGCAGGTTGAGCGGCTTCAGGTGCCGCACGCCGTGGACGAGAAAAGCGTCCTGCTGGCGCACGATCTCAGAGGCCACCTTGAGAATGGTCTTCGCCCGCTGGTCGAGGCTGCGCGTGAGCCAGTTGGCGTTCTGCAGGCATTCGGCAAGGAAATCCTTTTCCGCCTGGTTTTTCGCATGTGGCGTGACCTGGGCGAAATAGATGTGATCGACCAGCACGCGCGGCAGCGTCTCGGCATTGAGCTCGACCGTCCAGCTGCCGTCATTGGCTGCACGCACCTCGATGTCGGCCACGATCGCATCGCTGGCACCGCGCGAAAACGCCATTCCCGGCCGTGGGTCGAGCGCCCGGATCTCGGCCAGCATGTCGAGCAGATCCTCTTCGTCGACGCCGCAAATCCGCTTCAGCGTCTGGAAATCGCGCCGTGCCAGGAGTTCGAGATTGGCGATCAGCGCCTTCATCGCCGGATCGAGCCGGTCGCGCACGGCCAGCTGCAGCAACAGGCATTCGGCGAGGTCGCGGGCGAATATGCCGGCGGGCTCGAATGTCTGGCAGACCGCCAGGACCGTTGCCATCGCCGTGGCGTCCGCGCCGAGGCGGGCGGCGATCTCGGCCATATCGGCACGCATGTAGCCGGCCTCGTCGAGGCCGTCGGCAAGCTCGCCGGCGATCAGGCGCGCCGCCGGATCGGCAAAGGCGAGCGCCACCTGCTCGCCGACATGGTCGCGCAGCGTGATGGCCGCCGCCGCCATATCCGCGACGTCGAAGCCGTCGGAGGAAGAGGTGGAACCATTGCCGGACGCCGATTTCCATTGTGCCGTCAGGTCGGGCCCGAGCCGCTCGCTCGTACCAGGATCGTCAGGAAACAGGTTTTCCAGCGACGTATCGAGCTTTTCCGAGATCGCCTCGGCGCTCCATGCCGTTTCCGCCTCGAACCAGTCGCCGTCGGCAGCCGGTTCCGATGCGGCGTCGCCCTTCTGCGCCTGGTCGCTGGCGGCGTCCTCCTGCGGTTCGGCGCGTTCCAGCAAGGGATTGCGTTCGATCTCGTCGTCGATGAAGCGTTCCAACTCGAGATGGGTGAACTGCAGCAGGCGGATCGACTGCATCAGCTGCGGCGTCATCACCAGCGACTGCGACTGTCGTAGCTGTAGTTTTGCCGCCAACGCCA
Organism: Mesorhizobium sp. M0018; assembly: GCF_040323955.1. NCBI lineage: Bacteria > Pseudomonadati > Pseudomonadota > Alphaproteobacteria > Hyphomicrobiales > Phyllobacteriaceae > Mesorhizobium > Mesorhizobium sp. M0018. Next base: position 353,963 of record NZ_JAMYVL010000001.1, read on the forward strand.
TGGTTCGGTTTCAAACGCCCCGTCTACGCACCCGCACTGCTGGAAGGAATTTTCCAGGCCAGCATAGAAACTGGCCCGGCTTTTGCTTGTCAAGGCGAGGAGCGGTAAAACTCGCCTGCCGACGCGTTTTCAGGCAGAAAATTGAAGAAAAAGCTGTTGGACTACGCCGGAAATCCCGTTCGAACCGGAATTTCGCATTTAGAGTGTAAATCCCTCGCCGAGATAAAGCCGCCGCACGTCGGCATTTGCGACCACTTCGTCGGCTCGACCATGGGTCAGCACCTGGCCGGCATGGATGATGTAGGCGCGGTCGATCAGGCCAAGTGTCTCGCGGACATTGTGGTCGGTGATCAGAACGCCGATGCCACGTGCCGTCAAGTGGCGCACGAGTTGCTGGATGTCGGCGACGGCGATCGGATCGATGCCGGCGAAAGGTTCGTCGAGCAGCATATAGGCGGGGCGGGTTGCCAAGGCGCGGGCAATTTCGAGGCGTCGCCGCTCACCGCCGGAGAGCGACAGCGACGGAGCCTTGCGCAGATGGCTGATGTGAAATTCCTCGAGCAATTCGTCGAGCAGGCGCTCACGCTCCTTGCGGCTCTTTTCGACGACCTCGAGCACGGCCCGGATGTTTTGCTCGACATTCAGGCCGCGAAAAATCGACGCTTCCTGCGGCAGATAGCCGATGCCGAGACGGGCGCGGCGATACATCGGCATCGACGTGACGTCGAAACCGTCGATTTCGATCGTGCCTTCATCGACCGGCACCAGGCCGGTTACCATGTAGAAACAGGTCGTCTTGCCGGCGCCGTTGGGGCCGAGCAGCCCAACCGCCTCGCCGGCGCGCACGCCCAGCGTCACGCCGCTGACGACTTTGCGGCCCTTGTAGCTTTTGGTCAGCCCCTTGGCGATCAAGGTTCCCTTGAACTTTGCCGCTTCGACGGTGACCCTGGCCGGTGCCGCAAGTTTGCTGGCGGCGCGCCCTGGAAGACGCGCCAGCAGCGACGATATGCCGGTCATCAGGGTTTCGCTGCTCCAGACTTCGCCGGCGGCGTGATCGACATCATGACGCGGCCGCCGCAAGCGTCGACCTGGGCAAGGCCGCTCTTCATCTGCACGGTAAGCTTGCAGCCGACAAGCACGTTATCGCCTTGCGAGAGCACGACCTTGCTGCCCGAAAGCACCAGCACTTCGGTCTTCATGTCGAAGGTGCCGCGGTCGCCGGTGGCAACCTGATTGTCCGATTTGATGTAGACCTTATCGTCGACCTCGAGATGGTCGATGTTGGCGGATCCGGTCATTGCCGCGGCACCCGCGGGCTGGGCGCCTTTAGCGGCGCCTGCATCCCTGACGTAATAGACCGTCATTTTGCCGGCCTTGAGCACGGTTGGACCCTGGACGACGTTGACGTTGCCGGTGAAGACGGCGACGCTTTCCGCCTGGCGCACCTCGAGCTTGTCGCTTTCGATCTGGATAGGCTTGTCGCCCGACAGCCTGAGGCCGGACATTTGGCTGGTGGCACTGGATTGCGCCAGCGACGGCGCCGTCCCGAAGGTCAGCCCCAAGGGCAACCCGAGCGTCAACGCCGAAATCGCGGCGAGGCGCCGTGCCGAACTACTGAACCGCATTGGTCTCTCCGCTCTTTGCCTCTGCCGCCTTCAAACTGGCGGGATCGATGTCGACGCGCACCTTGTTCTCGAAAACCAGGACCTTGCCATTGTCCTGGACCGACATCGAATCCGCCCTGATCCGCGACCCGCCGCGGCTGACATCGACGGGCTCGCTTGTCTTCATAGTGCCTTCGCCCATGTCGAGATAGACTGATTTGAATTTTGCCACCACACCATCCGTGGTCGACACGGTCACATCGCTGGTCAGGCTGAGCGTGTTGCCGTCGCGATCATAGGTGCCGTGCGTGGCATCGATGGCGGCCGTGTTGTCGGCCGCAATCGGCAGCTTGGCCTTGATGCCTTCCAGATCGATGATGCCTTGTTTGCTGACATCCTGTATGGCGCGCAGGGCTGTCATCGAATAGGGCAGGTTCTGTTTGGTGAAGCCGTTGAGCTTGGGGTTGGCCATCACCAGCTTGCCATCGGCAAAGGCGCCGCCGTCGGCCTGCACCTCGATTGCAGCGGGAGCCATGAGATAGGAATAGACGGGAAACGCGACCGCAATCACGGCAGCGACCAGCGGCACGGCCAGCTTGAGGATACGGACCCGGCGCGAATGACGCTGCGCAACGTCAAACGCGTCGACCCGCGCCCGGCCTGCGGCCTTGGGAGCCAACTCCGTCTCGGTGTTGGTCGGTTCGATTGGTCCCGCTAACATGACTGCTTCTTCTAAACCCCTGCCCGCCAGGCCGCCCTATAGGTGGGGTGCCGGCGCCCTCAAGCAAGCACAAGCCGAGGAAAACCGCAAAAATGTGACAGCCGCCCCTGTACAATGAAAATGGCCCCAGCGCAGCCTGTACCTCATACCAGATATGGGCGCACAGTGTTAGGGCCTGTGGAACGAGACAGGTTGAGGCTTGCCGCGAATGCCTAACGGCCTTTGGCGCAAGGCCGTCAGGAAACGGTAGCCGGGCGCGAATGGTTGCTTTAAAAGCATCTGCTCCCACCGACTACGAGGCTGACCATGGTATTGAGAGCCGACGACCTGATCGACCGCCGCCGCTTGCGCCGCAAGCTGACATTCTGGCGTGTTGCGGCGATTATCGTCGCGGCAGCCGGACTGATCGCCTTCTCGGCATGGATCTATGGTGACGACTTCACCGGCGCGGCTGTCGACCACATCGCCAAGGTCAAGATCGAAGGTACCATCACCGAAGACGAAGAACTGATCAAGCGGCTGGAGGCAATCCGTCAGTCGCCGCGCGTCAAGGCTGTGATCCTGTCGATCGATTCACCCGGCGGCACCACCGTCGGTGGCGAATCGATCTATGAGGCAGTGCGCAAGCTTGCCGCAGACAAGCCGGTGGTGGCCGAGGTCGGCACGCTCGCGGCTTCGGCGGGCTATATGATCGCCACCGCGGCCGACCATATTGTCGCACGCAAATCCTCGATCGTCGGCTCGATCGGCGTGCTGATTCAGTACCCGGACGTCAGCGGCCTCATGGACAAGCTCGGCGTCAAGCTGGAGGAGGTGAAATCCTCGCCCTTGAAGGCCTCGCCTTCTCCCTTCAAGCCGACCAATGACGATGAGCGCGCCATGGTCCGCAAGCTCATCCTCGACAGCTACGACTGGTTCGTCGGCATCGTCGCCGAGCGCCGCAACATGACCAAGCCGGAGGTGCTGGCGCTCGCAGACGGGTCGATCTTCACCGGCCGGCAGGCGGTCACCAACAGATTGATCGACGCGGTCGGCGGCGAGGCCGAAGCGATCGACTGGCTTGCAGGCAAGGGCGTCGATGCCAAGCTCAAGGTGGTGGAATGGAAGGACACGGAAAAACGCGGCGGTTTCCTGTTCTCCAAAGCGATGGCGCAGACCGTCGGTGCTGCGCTTGGCCTGGCCGGCCATGACGGCGACGTCCTTCACGAAATTGGAGCGGACCGCTTGTTTCTTGACGGTCTCGTTTCCGTCTGGCACCCTTGAGGAACCGCCTGGGACGAGTGAAAAACCAAATAAAATCATTCTGATAATTTCGGCGGCACTGCTTTTACGGGGAGCCTTTTCATGATCAAATCCGAACTTGTGCAGATCATCGCCACGCGTAATCCGCATCTTTTCCTGCGCGACGTCGAAAACATTGTCAGCGCCATCTTCGATGAAATCACCGACGCGCTTGCCGAGGGCAACCGGGTCGAGTTGCGCGGCTTCGGCGCGTTTTCGGTGAAAAATCGCCCTGCCCGCACCGGCCGCAACCCGCGCACCGGCGAATCCGTAGAGGTCGAGGAGAAATGGGTACCGTTCTTCAAGACCGGCAAGGAATTGCGTGAAAGGCTGAACGGAGGCAAATAGGCGCCGCGCCCGCCGTCCCGCTCCGGCAGCAGTCCCTACGGAAAAACATGTTCAATCGCTTAATCCTCATCGTGGTCTTCGTGCCGCTGGCCGTCATCCTGATCGCGCTGGCCGTTGCCAACCGCGAACCGGTCGCCTTCACGCTCGACCCGTTCAATCCGGGCAACCCGGCGCTGACGCTGACCTTGCCGCTGTTCATATTCCTGTTCCTTGCCCTTGCCATCGGCATGATCGTCGGCAGCCTGGCGACCTGGATCAAGCAGGGGCGCTATCGCAAGCTGGCGCGCCAGCGCGGTGCCGAGGCCGAGAATCTGCGCCAGGCGGTAAGCCGCGCGCCTGCCGCGCCTCGAGGCCCGGCTTTGCCGAAGCCGACAAACTGAAGCGTCGCTGACATATCTTTCGCGGAGCCTTTCATGCTGACCATTTCGGCCGCCGAGGTCGACAGCGCGCTGACCTTTCCCGGACTGATCGAGACGCTGCGCGCCGCGTTTCGCGATGGCGCCGTACAGCCGGTCAGGCACCATCATACGATAGAGCGGCCCGACGGCGCCGCTTCAACGCTGCTTTTGATGCCGGCCTGGACCGACTTCAACACGGCTGGCACCTCCGCCGGCGGTCACATCGGCATCAAGATCGTCACCGTGTCGCCCGACAACAACGCTGTCGGAAAACCCGCGGTGATGGGCCTTTACCTCTTGCTCGACGGCGCCACTGGCGAGCCGCAGGCCATGATCGACGGCCAGCGGCTGACGCAGTGGCGCACGGCCTGCGCCTCGGCGCTGGCCGCCTCCTACCTGGCCCGCGAGGACGCCTCGCGGCTGCTCGTGGTAGGCGCCGGCGCGCTGTCGCCGTTCCTGGCGAAGGCGCATTCGGCTGTGCGGCCGATCACCAGCATCCGCATCTGGAACCGCACGCCGGCCAATGCCGAAAAGGTCGCTGCAAGATTGCGTGCGGAAGGTTTTGCGGCCGAAGCCGCAGGCGATCTCGACGCCGAACTAGGCCAGGCCGACATCATTTCCTCGGCGACGATCACCACCGAGCCGCTGGTCAAGGGCGCCTTGTTGCGACCCGGAACGCATGTCGACCTCGTCGGCGGCTTCACTCCGGCGATGCGCGAAAGCGACGACGACACGGTTGCGCGGGCCCGCGTCTATGTCGACACCCGCGCTGGCGCCGCCAAAGAGGCGGGTGACATCGTCCAGCCGCTGGCCTCCGGCGTGTTGAAGCCGGAAGCCATCGTCGCCGACCTTTATGAACTCACGCGCGGCCAGAAAAAAGGCCGGCAGAACGACGACGAGATCACGCTGTTCAAGTCGGTCGGCGCAGCCCTCGAGGACCTCGCCGCCGGCATTGGCGTGTATCGCGCAAGCGTAGGGCAGTAGGGCAGTAGGAAACCGCACCGATCGTGCGGCGCCGCGCCAGCTATATTTCCTGTCACGTACTCCCCTACTGCCCTACTGCCCTACTGCCTTACTCCCTTTGCCAGTAGACCCTTAGCCGATGATTGTCGGGATCGAGCGCGACGAAGGTCCGGCCGAAATCCATGTCGGTCGGGCTCTGCAGGATTTTCAGACCCCGTCCGGCCCAATCGGTGTAGGTGGCATCGACCGCCTCCGGCGTGTCCAGCGCAAAGACGATCTCGGCGCCACCGCCTGCTGCCGCGGCGGCCGGTTCCACGGTGTGACGCGACCAGAGGCCGAGCTTGAAGCCGTTGTCGAGCACGAACAGCACGAAGGTCGGCGAGGTCTCGACCGGCTGCCGCCCAAGCAGCGCGCTATAGAAGGCGCCGCTTTGCTCAGGCTTGTCGACATAGAGGATGACGAAATTGGGCGGTGTCATGAACTGCTCTCCCGATGGTTTCGACTGGAGGAGCATACCGTACGCCACTGCCAGATTCTGGCAGCAGTCTCAACTGAGCAGCAGCCTTAGCTTGGCGTGTCGAGCGTCGCCCGCCATTCTTTGAGCAGCACCTGACGGCGGCGCGGATAGCGCATCTCGGTGGCATTGAGGCCGGATATCCGGTCGGCGCGAAAGTGCCTGAAATCCTGGCGCATCTCGCACCAGGCCGCGACGACGCGCACCTTGTCGAAGAAGCCGAGTGCGAACGGCCAGACGGTGCGCTCGGAGGCAGCGCCGCCGGCGTCGCGATAGACAAAGCTCAGCTTGCGCTCCTCGCGGATGGCCTGCCGCACCACACCGAGATCGATGCCTTCGGTGACCTCGGTGCGCGACCCGACCAGCAGCGTCGAGGCATCGAGCTCTTCGCGCAAATCGTCCGGCAGCACCGCGGCGATCTTGGCCAGCGCGTCGGTGGCGGCGTTCGCAAGCCGCCAGTCCGGCTGCTTGGCCACCCAGCGCGAACCGAGCACGATCGCCTCGATCTCCTCATCGGTGAACATCAAGGGCGGCAGCATGAAACCGGGCCTGAGCACGTAACCCAACCCCGCCTCACCCTCGATCGGCGCGCCCTGCCCCTGCAGCGTGGCGATGTCGCGATAGAGCGTGCGGATCGACACACCCATTTCGCCCGCAAGGCTGCGGCCGCTGACTGGCCGGCGATGCCGGCGCAGGATCTGGATCAGGTCGAGCAGGCGTTCAGCACGGGACATGAATCATGACCTGGTTTCAATCACGATAGAGCCCCAGCGCTTTCGGCGGCAAGCGACATGGGTGGCGGACGGGAACGTCTGCGTCCTGACGCCGTTGTCTGGCCACTATGGATATGCGCGGGTTCCTGTTGTTCTGGTCGGTTTTGACCGCCATCGTCGCTGCGCTCAGCCTCGGACCATCCTTCGCCCATGTGCTGGAATCGGTGCCGCGGCTGACCAGTTGGCCGCCTTCGCTCTGGCGTGAAACCACTGTCTTCAACGCTCAGTTCCAATTCTTCGCGATTGTCGGCGCACCGCTGGACGTGGCCGCGATCGCCTGTCCGGGGCTTCTCGCCTGGATGCTGCGCAGTGACCGCCCGGCATTCTGGTGGATTTTGGCCGCCACCGTGCTTTATCTGATGGCCCTCGTGGCGTGGTTTACCCTGGTCAAACCGGCAAACGATGTCCTGGCCACCTGGGTGCCTGGACCGATCCCGGACAATTTCGAAAGTATCCGGAGCAGTTGGGAAACCGGCCATATGGTCGTCACCGGCTTCAAGGCCGTTGGTTTCATAGCGCTCGCAGTCGGCCTGCTGTCGATCAGGCGCGGCTGATCCGGTTGCACACGTCGGCAGCCCTTTTGTTGCGCCGGTCAATGTGCTGTGGCAGAAGCGGCGAGCCGCCGTCCGGAGATGCGCCTTCTTGAAACCTTTTCGCGACAAACGCCGCGACAGCCGCCCGCCCCCGAAGGGCGGGGCGGAGCAGCCGCGGCGGCGCGACGCCGGCCTGACCGCCGGTTCGGAGCCTAAACTGCAGGACCGGTCCGAGCCGAAAGCCGCGCCGCGCCCTCTATCCCGTCGCGATGGCGCGCTGCCTGCCGAACATCTGCCGCTGATCCTCGAGGTCGGCCCCAATCAGGACTACGCGTTGCTCGACAGCGGCGCCGGAGAAAAACTCGAGCAATACGGCCCCTACCGCATCGTTCGGCCGGAGGGCCAGGCGATCTGGCAAAAGGCTTTGCCGGCCAGGGACTGGGAGCGCGCCGACGCCATTTTCACCGGCGATACCGACGAGGAAGGCATCGGCCGCTGGCGCTTCCCCAAGACGCCGCTCGGCGAGACCTGGCCGATGAAGCATGACGGCATAGATTATCTCGGCCGCTTCACTTCGTTTCGCCATGTCGGCGTCTTTCCCGAGCAGGCCTCGCACTGGGACCACATGGCCGGACTGATCGCGGCGGCAAAACGGCCGGTGAAGGTGTTGAACCTGTTCGGTTACACCGGCCTTGCCTCCTTGGTGGCGGCGCGTGCCGGCGCCGAGGTCACCCACGTGGATGCTTCCAAGAAGGCGATCGGCTGGGCGCGCGAAAACCAGGAAATGGCGGGCTTGTCGCAAAAGCCGATCCGCTGGATCGTCGACGATGCCGTGAAATTCGCCGAACGCGAGGAGCGCCGCGGCAGCCGCTACGACATCATCCTGTTCGACCCGCCCGCCTATGGCCGCGGACCGAAAGGCGAGGTCTGGCAGCTGTTCGAGGACCTGCCGGCGCTGACCGATATCTGCCGCACGATCCTGACGCCGAAGCCGCTCGCCGTGGTACTGACCGCCTATTCGATCCGCGCCTCTTTTTTCGCCATCCATGCCCTGATGCGCGACACCTTCGCCGGCATGGGCGGCACGGTCGAGTCGGGTGAATTGATCATCCGCGAGAAATCTGCCGGTCGGGCGCTTTCGACCTCGCTGTTCTCGCGCTGGGTGGCCTGAATGAGTGCGTACGAACGGCACGCGGGCGCGCCCGGGCAGGTGAAGGAAGTCACCAGCCTCGCCAACCCGCTGGTCAAGGACATCAAGGCGCTCGCGCTGAAGAAATTCCGTGACCAGCAGAATTCCTTCATGGCCGAAGGCCTGAAGCTGGTCATCGACGCGCTCGATCTCGGCTGGTCGATCAGGACACTGGTCTTCGCCAAGGCCGGACGTGGCAATATGGCGGTTGAAAAGGTCGCGGCGCGCACGGTCGCCGCCGGCGGCACCGTCCTTGAAGTTTCGGAAAAAGTGCTGGTCGCCATCACCCGCCGCGACAATCCGCAAATGGTCGTCGGCGTGTTCTCGCAGAAATACCTGCCGTTGAAGGACATCCGCGCCCGTGACGGCGACGTCTGGGTGGCGCTCGACCGCGTCCGCGACCCCGGCAATCTCGGCACCGTCATCCGCACGGTCGACGCTGTCGGGGCCAGGGGCGTCATCTTGGTCGGCGAGACCACCGATCCCTTTTCGGTCGAAACGGTGCGCGCCACCATGGGCTCGATTTTCGCCGTGCCGGTCGCCAAGGCGTCGCCCGAAGCTTTTCTCGCCTGGCGAACGAGCTTCCCCGGCCTCGTCGCCGGCACCCACCTGAAGGGTGCGGTCGACTACCGCTCGGTCGATTTTTCAAAGGGCCCGGTGCTTTTGATGATGGGTAACGAGCAGCAAGGCCTGCCTGACGAGCTTGCCGCAAGCTGCGACAAACTGCTGCGGATACCGCAGGCCGGCCGCGCCGATTCGCTCAACCTTGCAGTGGCCACCGGCGTCATGCTGTTCGAGATCCGGCGCGGCGCGCTGAAGCTCGGCCCGGAGGACGCCAGATCGTGACATCTCAAACCGTGAAACTGCAAACCATGAAGTCCTGGAGGCCGTATGCTCTTCTGGTCGTCGCCGCGATAGCGCTCGACCAGTGGGTGAAATACCTAGTCGAAACCGGTCTTGCCTTTCAGGAACGGCTCGACCTGCTTCCGTTCCTGGCGCTGTACCGCACCTACAACACCGGCATCGCGTTCTCGCTGTTTTCGTCCTTCGGCGACACCGGCCTGGTGGTCGTCGCGGTTCTGGTGGTCGCTTTCGTGCTCTATCTTGCGGCCCGCACGCCGCCCGGCCACCTGCTTGCCCGCATCGGCTTCGCACTGATCGTCGGCGGCGCGCTCGGCAACCTGATTGATCGCGCAATCTACGGTCATGTCATCGACTATGTCCTGTTCCATACGCCGGTCTGGTCCTTCGCGATCTTCAACCTCGCCGACGCCTTCATTTCGGTTGGTGCGGTGCTGGTCGTCTTCGACGAACTCATTGGCTGGCGGCGCGGAGCGTCGAGCGATTGACCTCACTCGCCTGGCGCCACACATTCTGATCTGCAAGCCCGAGGAGAAAAAATGCCCGAAACCTTCAAAGCCATCCTCGTTTCGCGTGACGCCGAGAAAAACCAGTCGGTCGCGGTGACCGAGCTTACCGAGGCAGACCTGATGGAGGGCGACGTCACCGTCGCGGTCGAGGCGACGACGGTGAACTACAAGGACGGTCTTGCAATTACCGGCAAGGCGCCGGTGATCCGCCACTGGCCGCTGGTGCCGGGCATCGATTTCGCCGGCACCGTCATCTCGTCTTCCAATCCTGACTGGCGCAAGGGTGACAAGGTCATATTGAACGGCTGGGGCGTCGGCGAGACGCATTTCGGCGCCTTTGCAGGGCGCGCCCGCGTCAAGGGCGACTGGCTGGTGCCGTTGCCGGACGGCATGAGCCCGCATGATGCGATGGCGGTCGGCACCGCCGGCTACACCGCCATGCTTTGCGTCATCGCGCTGGAGCGCCACGGCATCGTGCCCGATCGCGGCCCGGTGGCGGTGACCGGCGCTGCCGGTGGCGTCGGCTCGGTCGCGGTCTCGATCCTGTCCAGCCTCGGCTATCACGTCATCGCCTCGACCGGCCGTGCTGCCGAAAGCCCCTATCTGATCGACCTCGGCGCCGCGGAAGTGATTTCACGCGACGAGCTTGCCCAGCCCGCAAAACCGCTCGCCAAGGAACGCTGGGCCGGCGGCGTCGATGCGGTCGGCAGCCACACGCTGGCCAACGTTCTATCGATGACCTCCTATGGCGGCGCCGTTGCCGCTTGCGGCCTCGCCGGCGGCATGGACCTGCCGGCAAGCGTCGCGCCCTTCATCCTGCGCGGCGTCTCGCTGCTCGGCATCGATTCGGTGATGGCGCCGAAGGCGGTCCGCCTCGAGGCCTGGCGCCGTATCGGCGCCGATCTCGACCACGCAAAGCTTGCCAGCCTTTCGACGAGCATCGGCTTCGACGGCATCATCGGCGCCGCGCATGACATCGTCGAGGGTAAGATCCGCGGCCGCGTGGTGGTGGATATGTGAGCCCCCAAGGGAAAAAAAAGAGCGCGACCGGTAAAATTCGAGCGATCAACCACAACCTTCGATAAGCTCTGTCTGGCAGGATTTCCGTATGATTGCGGAACCCGGCATCAGAGAGGCGGAACCAGCCGAACGGGCCGACGGGACGGCCCCCGCGGCGCCAGGACGGCAGCTTGTCGCCGCGCCACCGCTGGCGCCGGAACTGCCGGCCTCCAACCGCGAAGGCCTGCCCTTCCTGACGCTCGTCGCCATTGTCGTGCTGGCAGGCTTTTCGCATCTGACCGGGGCGCCGATCTTCATCACTATCGGCCTTTTGGCGACAGCCATCGCCGGGCTCGCCATGCATCTGCGCAACAGGCGCACCGAGCGCCGCGCGGTGGCCCTGCTCGATGCCACGACCGCCCGCAGCCGCGCCGAAATAGAGACGCTGGCCGACCGCATGTGGGAGATGCAGGAGAGCGAGGAGCGCTTTCGCGGGCTGATCGATGCACTCGGCGATCTCGTCGTCCATCGTGACCGCGACGGCCACATTGTCTACGCCAACAAGGTTTTCGCCGACCTTGTCGAAACCGACCAGCGCGACCTTGCCGGCAAGACCCTGGCCGAACTAGGCATCGATGTCGGCATCGTCCCCGACGCCGCGTTTTCCGACCATGAATGCCTGAGTTCCACCGACGTCGCCATTCGCACGCCGGACGGCCCACGCTGGTTCTCTTGGATCGAGCTGTCGGTGCGCGACAAGGACAGCGGCGCCGTTTCGCATCGCGCCATCGCCCGCGACATCACCGCTCGCAAGCGCGCCGAATCCTCGCTGATCACCGCCCGCGAGCGGGCCGAATATGCGAGCCAGGCCAAATCGCGCTTCCTCGCCACCGTCAGCCACGAGATCCGCACGCCGATGAACGGCATCATGGGCATGGCCCGGCTTCTCGCCGACACCAGCCTTTCGCCCGAGCAGCGGACCTATGTCGGCGCCATCTCGACCTCGGCCAGCGCGCTGCTGGCGCTGATCGAGGACCTGCTCGACTACTCCAAGATCGAGGCCGGCCGCTTCGATCCCGAACCGCAGCCGATGTCGGTGCGCGAGATCGCCGACAATGTCATCGAGCTTTTGGCGGCGCGGGCTTTTGCCAAGGATATCGGCCTCGGCTGTCATGTCGAACCCGACGTGCCGCAGCTGATCACCGCCGACCCCGGCAGGGTCAGGCAGGTGCTGCTCAATCTCATCGGCAACGCCGTCAAGTTCACCGACAGCGGCGGCGTCCTGGCAAGCATCGCCCGCGTCCGCACCGAAACCACCGACCGCATCCGCTTCACCATCACCGACACCGGCCCCGGTCTGCGCGAGGAGGACATGGAGCGCATATTCGCGGACTTCGAACAGGCTGACGGCACCTCGACCCGTGCGCATGGCGGTGCCGGCCTCGGTCTCGCCATTTCCAAGCGCCTGGTGACCGCCATGGGCGGCACTATCTCTGTGTCGAGCCGGCTTGGCCAGGGGTCCGAATTCGTCTTCGAGATTCCCGCTATTTCCGCCGTCGAGGCGCCGCAGATCCGCCAGGACGCGCTGTCGGGCCGGCATGCCGTGATCGTGTCGAAGAACCTGGTCGAGGCCGAAGCCCTCGCCCGCACCATTCGCGCCAATGGCGGCACGGTCGATCTGGCCACCGCCGCAGCCCAGGCCACCCCTTTCGCCGAGAGCTGCGACGTGCTGCTGATCGATGCTGCCATGGAGCAAAGCGACGGCAGGCTGCTCAGGCGCCTGCGCCAGAGCGGATTTGCCGATTGCGAGGCAGTGACGCTGATTGCACCGACCGACCGTGGCATGCTTGGCGAGTTCCGTGCCAATGGTTACGCCACCTTCCTTGCGAGGCCGGTGCGCGGCGAGACATTGCTGCGCGTGCTTTTGACCAGCCACGCGCCGGTCATCGCCGAGCCGCAACTGCAAAGGCGCGGCGCGCAGGCGGGGCACGCCATTGGCGCCCGCCAGCAGGGCCTGTCGGTGCTGATCGCCGAGGACAACGACATCAACGCCATGCTGGCCCGCGCCACGCTGCTGAAGGCCGGGCATCGCGTGAAAGTGGTCGGCAACGGCAAGGCCGCCGTCGAGGCGGTCATCAGCACCGGCCACAAGCACCGTTACGACGTGGTGCTGATGGACTTGCATATGCCTGTCATGGACGGCCTGGACGCCATCGCCGCCATCCGCCGCCATGAGGAGGAGACCGCGGTGCCGCCAGTGCCGATCATGGTGCTGTCGGCCGACAGCCAGGAAAAGACCCGCCACGCCGTGCTCGCTCACGGTGCCAGCGGCTTCGTCACCAAGCCGCTCGACCCCGATGCCCTGGTTCATGCGGTCGAAGGGCAAGCGGCCGCCTGAGGCACAACATAGACGGTTGATAGATTGCCCAGCCGACGAAGTATTGCCCGCAGAGCCGTATCACGGTACTGTCACAATCCTGTTGCACCTACACCGTATCCCCGTGCCAAGAGGGATGGCTCGAAGGAGAATCACTCGTGCATACAGTCATGCCGGAATGTGATGCTCGGCCGAACGCCAGCGGGCCTTTGCTCGTCGGCCGGAACGCCGATGCCGTCATAAAAGGCGCATCGCTCGGCCGCATCGGCAATCTCGAAGTGCGGCTCGCCCGCAACGAGGCCGAGATCGCTGCCGCGCAGGAAGTGCGCTACCGGGTGTTCTACGACGAGCTTGGTGCCAGGAAGGACCTGTTCCAGATGCAGGACCGCCGCGATGCCGATCGCTTCGATCCCCTCTGCGATCATCTGCTGGTCTTCGATACTTCGCTTTCCGGCCCCGAGCATCGCCGCATCGTCGGCACCTACCGCCTGCTGCGGCAGGAGATTGCCGCGGCCGCCGGCGGCTTCTATTCCGAAGGTGAATTCGAGCTGACCAAGCTCATCGCGCGGCATCCCGGCCAGCGCTTCCTCGAGCTCGGCCGCTCCTGCGTTCTGCCGGAATACCGCTCGAAGCGCACCATCGAGGCGCTGTGGCAAGGCATCTGGGCCTACATCAACCATTACGGCATCGGCGTGATGACCGGCTGCGCGTCGTTCCACGGCACCGTGCCTGCGGCACATGCCGAGGCGCTGACCTATCTTGCCCACCACTGCCGGACGAATTCATCCTGGGACGTGCGCGCCGTCGCCGGGCGCTATTGTTCCATGGATCTGATGCCGATCGAGGCCGTCAACACCAAGGCGGCGATCGCGGCGATGCCGCCGCTGGTCAAGGGCTATCTGCGCGTCGGCGCGCGCATCGGCGACGGTTGTGTCATCGACCGTGAATTCTCGACGGTCGACGTGTTCGTGGTGATGCCGGTCAAGGAGATCGGTGCCCGCTACGTCAATTATTATGGCGGAGAAGCGCAGCGGTTTGCGGCCTGAATAGGGCAGTAGGGGAGTAGGCGGAGAGAAGGCAAGGGCCCGAGTAGGCAATTGCTCTACTTTACCCGACGTAGCGCTATTCCCTACTCCCGTACTGCCCTACTCCCGTACTGCCCTATTCCCCTACTCCCCTAACTTACGCATCTTTCTCAGCCTGCTCGTTGACCGGCCCCGGCTCCACCGGCGCTTCGCTTGCGACATGCTTGGGGCCGCCCTTGGCGACGCCGACCATGGCCGGCCGCAGAACACGCTCGCCGATCGAATAGCCGGGCTGCACGACCTGCACGACTGTGTTGGCCGGTACGTCGGGATTGGGCACCTCGAACATCGCCTGGTGGAAATTCGGATCGAATTTCTCGCCCTCGGGCTCAAGCTTCTTCACGCCGTGGCGTTCCAGCGCCGACAGCATGGCGCGCTCGGTGATCTCGACGCCGTCGATCAGCGCCTTGAAGCCGGCATCGCCCGACGCCTTGGCCTCCTCCGGGATGGCATCCAGCGCACGGCGCAGATTGTCTGACACCGAAAGCATGTCGCGGGCAAAATTGGCAACCGCATAGGCGCGCGCATCGTGGACGTCCCGCGCGGTACGGCGACGCAAATTCTCCATGTCGGCCGCGACGCGCAGCGCGCGATCCTTCAGCTCTTCGTTTTCCTTCAGAAGCCGCACAAGCGCCTCATAGTCGCCGTCGACGCCACCTTCCCTTGGCTCCGCGGCAGCCTCGGTCTTCTCGGCTTCATCGGGCGCGCGTTCGTCTTTTGCCTGGTCGCTCATCGCCGTTTCCCGTCATTTTCGAATGGTGTGGATTTGCGCCCGATATCGAGGTTTAGCGGCCAAAAATCAAGGGGCAAGCGATACTGCAGCCGCTGTCGCTGCTTGATGGCGGACGGCGCAGACCTTTCGATTTTAATTCAAACTTTACCGTACCCGACGGCTTTGCTTGCCGGGACACTACAATGCGGGAACCATTCCTCCCTTGGAAGAGTTTCGAAGCCGACACAGGATTTTGGATGATGCCCCGCAGGAATGGCGAAAAACGCGACGGGCTCGCCGCCGATATCCGGCGCCAGCTCGGCACCGAGGCGACCAAGCGCTTTCTGCGCACCTTACCGGCCTTCCGCACGGAGTCCGATATTCCCGACCGTCTGAAGGAATTGCTCGACCGCCTGGACGGCGTCGAAGCCAAGGTGGTCGCAGGCGGGCGCCGTCGGTAGACACCGTCGCCAGCAACGCGACCTGCGATTGCGGCCGCAATTCCTCGCCATCGCGCGACATTTACCCGCAGTAACTTTGCGTGATCTCCGCCTTGCGGCAGCGCGCCGCTCCGCCTATGTTTCATGATGAACATGATTTCCCCCGAAGCTGTGGCAAACAGCAAGCGCGCCTGGTTGAAGATCCTGTCGCGCTATAAAAAGCCCGACAGGCGTCGCAGCGCCGTCGAACTCGCCATCACCCTCATCCCCTTCGCCACGCTGTGGGCACTGTCCTCGGCCGCTTATGCCTATGGCCATTGGTGGGGTCTGGTCCTCATCCTTCCGGCAGCCGGCTTTCTGGTGCGTATCTTCATGATCCAGCACGATTGCGGCCACGGCTCCTTCTTTGCCAACCGCTATGCCGACGACTGGATCGGCCGCGTGCTTGGCGTGTTGACGCTGACGCCCTACGATTGCTGGCGCCGCGCCCACGCAACCCATCACGCCAGCGCCGGCAATCTCGACGAGCGCGGCACCGGCGACATCAAGACACTGACGGTCGCTGAATATCGGCAACTGTCATGGCGGGGCCGGCTCGCCTATCGCCTCTATCGCCATCCGCTGGTGATGTTTGGCCTTGGCCCGATATGGATCTTCATTTTCGAGCAGAGACTGCCCTTGGGCATGATGCGGGGCGGTTTCACCCCCTGGGTGTCGTCGATGTCGACCAATCTCGCCATCGCGGTCATCGCCGCGCTGCTCATCTGGTTCGTTGGCCCCGGCGCGTTCCTGGTCGTGCATTTGCCGATCGTCATCCTCGCCGGATCGGCCGGCATCTGGCTGTTTTATGTCCAGCATCAGTTCGAGGAGACGGAGTGGACAAAGGACTCCGAGTGGGAATTCCAGCACGCTGCCCTGCACGGTTCGTCCTATTACGACCTGCCGCCGGTGCTGAACTGGATCACCGGCAATATCGGCGTCCACCACGTGCATCACCTCTCGGCCAAGGTGCCATGCTACCGGCTTCCGGAAGTGTTGAGGGACTATCCGGAGCTGCGTGAGATCGGCCGCGTCACACTCCTCGACAGCCTGCGCTGCGTCAAGCTGGCGCTGTGGGACGAGAGTCGCAGCAAGCTGGTATCGTTCCGCGAAGCGCGGATGGCCGTGTAAAGCATACCGCCGCACCTAAAGCGCGTTGCGCTCGACCGGCCTCATGCGACGCGCTTTAGGTTGTCGTTTATGCATGCCGTTATCGCAAAACCGCTGACACTTTTGCGCGACATGCGTTAGGGGTGCGGCGGGCTCCACATTCCGAGCTTAAGCCGCCCGGCGCTGGTCGCGCATCAGGATCTCGCCCTGGCGGATCTCGGTGCCCAGCACTTTCAGGCATTCGCGCATGAAGGCGGCAAGGCCCGGCCAGCCCTTGGCCGACACAAGATTGCCGTCGACATGGGCGCCGGTCGGCGCAACATCGATATAGATGCCGCCGGCCAGCGTGACTTCCGGCTCGCAATATTGCAGCGCCGCGACTTCCCTGCCGCGCACCACGCCGTCGACCGCGATCAGGATCTGCACGCCGTGGCAGATGGTGAAGATCGGTTTTCCCGTCTCATGGAAATGCCGCACCAGCGCCTGCACGCGCTTGTCGATGCGGATATATTCCGGCCCGCGCCCGCCCGCCGCGTAGACGGCATCGTAGTCGGCCGGATTGACCTCGGAAAACGTCTTGTTGAGGATGTAGTCGTGGCCGAGCTTTTCCGTATAGGTCTGGTGGCCCTCGAAGTCGTGCAGCGAGGTCTTCAGGATATCGCCGGCCTTCTTGTCGGGGCAAACGACATGGACGGTGTGGCCCACCGCATGCATGGCCTGTTCAAAGACGAAAATCTCGTACTCCTCGCTGAACTCGCCAACGAGCATCAATATCTTCTTGCCAGCCATACCCGGTTCCTCCCTTGTGGCCACATTTATTCGGATCGCGAAATAATAGGCCCATCCTAAGGCGGAGAGGCGCAAAATAAAAGGCTGAATCGGGAATGTGGTCCGACCAGATAGGGCTTCTGGCCCTCTGGAGCGGATCAGCCGGCGCGCACCCGCCGCCAGGAATATTTCGGGCCTTTGGCCTCCGGCTTCACCGCCGGCTGATAGAACAGCGGAAGTCCGCCGGTGCGGCCTTGCTCGAGCCGCTTCAGCAGCACCGGGTGCGATACCTCGAATTCATCGAAGCCGACGCGCAGCATATGCGGCAACTGATCGATCAGCACCTGCCCGGTGGCGCGCATAGCGCCTGCAAAATGATAACGGCTGCGCAGCAATTCGCCCTTGGAGAACGAGCGGCCGTCATTGAACGCCGGAAACGCCAGCGCCACCAGCGACAGCTGATCGAGCAGGCCTGCGATCTTCTCGAGCTGATCGCCGGGCTGCAGCAGCACACCGATGCGCTCCTTCGCCGACCGCCGCACCTCCGGATCGAGGCCGAGAAACGCCTGCAACGGCAGGATGAAACGGCCATTGCCGACCAGCGCCTCGGCGCTTTCGGCATGAACCCACTCGTCCTCGCGGAACCCATCCGGTGTCCACAGCCGCATGGCGTTTTCGGCTATCAAATCGCTCATCAAGAAAATTCCCAAGTCCAAAGATTCTAAAGTGCACCGTGAGATTCAGGTCAGGCCGAGCCGAAGGCGGGCGCGAAGCGACCAAACTGCGTGGCCTCCGACAACCGGAGCTGAGCGTACTTTGGGTACGTGAGCGCCGGAAGCGCAGGAAGCCGCCGTTTGCAGGCCGGCTGAATATCAATATACCCTAAAGTGATGCGTCGGTCAGCGACCTTTCCAGCCCCGACAAGTGGATGCCGCATTCGGTCTTGGCGTGCCCGGCCCAGCGGCCGCTGCGCGCATCGTCGCCCGGTTGCACCGGCTGCGTGCATGGGAAACAGCCGATCGACAGATAGCCATAGGCGACCAGCGGGTTTTCACGCAGCGCATGCGCGCGCATGTAGCCGGCCTGGTCCGATGTCGTCCAGTGCGCCAGCGGATTGATGCGAATGCGCGAGCCGACCGCCTCGAACACCGGCAGCGCTGCCCGGGTCGCCGCCTGGAAGCGCTTGCGGCCGGTGAACCAGGCGCGGAACGGCTCGACGCCGCGCGCCAGCGGCTCGACCTTGCGCACGTCGCAGCAGGCGTCGGTGTCGGTCTCGTTCAGATTGCCGGTCGGGTCGATCCTTGCCAGCGCCGCATCGTCGGGCCTGATCACCCGGATATCGCTCAGCCCGAAATCGGCGGCCAGCGCGTCACGGTAGCCGAGCGTCTCCTCGAAATGCTTGCCGGTGTCGAGAAAGATCACCGGCAGCGTGCGGTCGATCTCGGCGATCATGTGCAGCAGCACCGCTGAATCCGCGCCGAAGGACGAGACGGCGGCGATTTCGCCGTGAAAGAACTCCCGGGTCGACCGCTCGATGATCTCCAGCGGCTTCAGATGGCCGTAGAGCGCGTCGAGACCCGCCGCTTGGGCGGCGATGCCGGCCTCGACGTCGACGATACGGTCAAGCGGCCTTGGCTTCGCCAGCATAGAGCGCCTCCTTGAACGGCGCGGGACCGACTCGGCGGTAGGCGTCGATGAATCTTTCGTTTCTGTCCAGCCGAAGCCCGAGATAGGTCTCGACGATCTGCTCGATGGCATCGGTGATCTCTTCCGAACTGAAGCCGCGGCCGATGATCTCGCCGACCGAGGTGTTCTCGTCGGCCGAGCCGCCGAGCGTCACCTGGTAAAGCTCGGCGCCTTTCTTCTCGACGCCCAGGATGCCTATATGGCCGACATGGTGATGGCCACAGGCATTGATGCAGCCGGAAATCTTCAGCTTCAATTCGCCGATGTCGCGCTGGCGCTCCAGCGAAGCAAAGCGCCGCGAGATTTCCTGCGCCACGGGAATGGAACGCGCCGTTGCCAGCGCGCAATAGTCGAGGCCGGGGCAGGAGATGATGTCGCTGATCAGGTTGGAATTGGCCGTCGCCAGCCCGATATCGACAAGCGCGTCATAGACCGCCTTGAGGTCGGCCCGCGCCACATGCGGCAGGATCAGGTTCTGCTCGTGACTGACGCGCAGCTCGTCGAATGAATATTTTTCGGCAATGTCGGCGACCACTTCCATCTGGCTGTCGGAGGCATCGCCCGGCGTCTCGCCGATGCCCTTGAGCGAGATGGTCACCGCCGCGTAGTCGGGATGGCGATGGGTGACCACATTCTGATCCAGCCATTCGGAAAAGCTCTTGGAGTCGAGACGGGCAAGCTTGACCGCCTCGTCGCCTTCCGGCCGGTCGACAAGCGGAGGCGGCGCGAAATAGGCATCGATGGCGCGGATGTCTTCTTCCGGCAGCCTCAGCTCGGCGTCCTTCAACTCCTGCCATTCGGCCTCGACCTGGCGGGTGATCTCCTCGACGCCGGTCTCATGGACCAGGATCTTGATGCGCGCCTTGAACTTGTTGTCGCGCCGGCCGTAGAGGTTGTAAACGCGCAGGATCGCCGTGCAGTAGGACAACAGATCCGCTTCGGGCAGGAAATCGCGGATCTTCTTGGCGACCATCGGCGTGCGGCCCTGGCCGCCGCCGACATAGACGGCGAAACCGAGCTCGCCGGCAGCGTTCTTCTTCAGATGCAAGCCGATGTCGTGCGTCTGGATGGCGGCGCGGTCGCGCTCGGCGCCGGTCACCGCGATCTTGAATTTTCGCGGCAGGAACGAGAACTCCGGATGCACCGAGGACCATTGCCGCAGGATTTCGGCATAGGGGCGCGGATCGGCAACCTCGTCAGCGGCGGCGCCGGCGAAGTGGTCGGCGGTGACGTTGCGGATGCAATTGCCGCTGGTCTGGATGGCGTGCATTTCGACGCTTGCCAGATCAGCCAGGATCGCCGGGATGTCCGACAGCGCCGGCCAGTTGAACTGGATGTTCTGGCGCGTCGTGAAATGGCCGTAACCTTTGTCGTATTTGCGGGCGATGTGGCCGAGCATGCGCAGCTGCTTGCTGTTCAGCGTGCCGTAGGGCACGGCGATGCGCAGCATATAGGCATGCAGCTGCAGATAGACGCCGTTCATCAGTCGCAGCGGCCGGAACTGGTCCTCGGTGATCTCGCCGGCAAGGCGCCGCGCGACCTGGTCGCTGAACTCGGCGACGCGGGCCTTGACGAAATCGTGGTCGAACTCATCGTAACGGTACATATTCAGGTCTTTCCGGGCGCGTCCGCCCGTTATTTTCTTCGTTCGAGCATGATCGGGATCATGCTTGTGTCATCTATGCCGCGCGTGCGGCTTGCGGACGGGCCTGCTTGCCCAGGTCGTTGCGGGTGGTCGGGCCGGCGGCACGGATCTTTTCACGCAGCCGGACCGCTTCGACCGTGCCGTTGGCCACGGTCACGTCTATCAGGTTGACGTCGACCACTTCGTTGTTGGCGGAGGCCTTGGCGCCGATTGCCTCCAGCCGGTCCTCGGCCGCCTTGTCATGGGCGATGTCGGCATGGTCGATGATCTCGGCCCAGCCGCCATTGGCGTACCAGACGGCTATGCCGTCGGCGAGGCGGTTCGCGGTCAGGACTTTCATTGGCTCACTCCTTGCGCGGCAGCACTCGCCACGCTTTCCTGCCTGTGTGCCGCCAGCGGCTCGGACCGTTCGAAATTGGCCCCGGCGACCGCGTCGCCGATGATGGTCATCACCGGGCCGCTGAGGTCGGCGCGCGCCTCCAGCGACGGCAGGTCGGCGAGCGTGCCGTGGAAACGGCGGCGGTTGGCAAGGCTGGCATTCTCGACCACGGCGACGGCCGTATCCGGCGACAGGCCGGCTTCGATCAGCCGGCCGGCGACCTCGGCGGCGACCGAGCGGCCCATATAGACGGCGACCGTCGCGCCGGAAATGGCGAGCTTTGCCCAGTCGGGCAGCGAATTTCCCTTGAGGTCATGGCCGGTGGTGAACACCATCGACGACGACACGCCGCGCAGCGTCAGCGGCAGTTCGAAATCGGCGGCGGCGGCGAAGGCCGCGGTGACGCCCGGAACCACTTCGTAGGCGACGCCGGCATCGCGAAGTGCCGCCATCTCCTCGCCGGCCCGGCCGAACACCAGCGGGTCGCCGGACTTCAGCCGCACGACACGCTTGCCGGCGTGGCCAAGCTCGACCAGCAGCGCATTGATCTCGGCCTGGCTCTTGGAATGGCAGCCCTTGCGCTTGCCGACCGGCAGGCGCTCGGCATCGCGACGGCCCATTGCGACGATCGCCTCCGGCACCAGCGCGTCATGGACGATCACGTCGGCTTCCATCAGCAGGCGATGGGCGCGCAGCGTCAAAAGGTCCTCGGCGCCTGGACCGGCGCCTACAAGCGCGATATGGCCCGATGCCGGTTCTGTCGAAAGCAGCAGGCCGACGGCCGCATCATGCGCCTGCGAAAGCTCGCCTGCCTCGACAGCGCGGGCCGGCGCGCCGCCAAAGAAATCGCTCCAGAAGCGGCGGCGGGCATTGCCCTTCGGCAGCAGTCTTTCGGCGGTGTCGCGAAAAGATGCGGCGAGCGCCGCGAGCGGCCCGAGCGAGGGCGCCAGCATGCGGTCGATGCGGCTGCGCAGCATCTGCGCCAGCACCGGGCCGGCACCTTCCGTGCCGATGGCAATGGCGACCGGCGCGCGGTTGACCAGTGCCGGCGTGAAGAAATCGCATAGCTCCGGCCGGTCGACGGCATTGACCGGAATGCCCAGCCGGCGCGCATCCCCGGCAACGCGGCGATCGAGCGCCTCGTCGCCGCTGGCGGCAAACACCATCACCGCACCATTGAGATGTGCTGCATCATAGACGTCGGCGATGTGGGCGGCCCCCGTCTCGGCGATAAAGGCCAGCAGCTCCGGGCTTGTTTCATCGCTGACGATGCGCAGCACAGCGCTCGACTGCGCGAGCAGCCGCGCCTTGGCCAGCGCTTCCTCTGCGCCGCCGACGATGGCTATGGCTTCGCCCTCGACCCGCATGAAGACGGGAAAGGCATTGAGCTTGGGTGTGGCTTGCGGCATGACGAGCGGAATCCTGGAACCGTTTGTCAGTTCTACGCGGAGGCGCGAAAAACCAGAAGGCACCCACTCGCGCATCGCTTCGTAGCAGGCAATCTCTTTTCTGCAAGCATGAAGGCCAAGAGAAAAATATTCCACATTCAAATGCGGGGCAGATTGAAGCTGCTGTTGCAGCCCTTGATCCGCTGCCTTTTTAGCGGCCGGAGGAGCTAACCACAAAACAGATTTTTCTAAATTCTATCAATTTAGTAGATTAAGCCGCCGGATGCTGACCAAGCGATCGACGGCAGCCCCGCACTCTCGCCGACCCCTGTCGGAGCACCGGGTCCGAGTGCCGGAACATTCCCGCCTCGGCACGCGTTTGCTCTATGGACCCAGGCCCGGTCACACCCCTGCGGCAAAGGCCCGGCGATGGGCTCGAAAAATCAAAAAAGGAGCGCCCCATGAGCAACGTCAGACTGAAACGCGGACTATGGATCGTGGTGGCAGATGGCGAAAAGGCGCTGTTCCTCGAGAACCGTGGAGACGTCCAATATCCCGACCTTCAGGTCGTGCACGAGATGCAGCAGGAAAATCCGGCAACCCGAGAACAAGGCACGGACCGCCCCGGCCGCTACAGCGACGGCCCTTCCGTCCACCGCAGTGCGGTCGAGGACACCGACTGGCACCGTCTCGGCAAGGAGCGTTTTGCCGAAGAGATTGCCGACAGGCTCTACAAGCTCGCGCATCGCGGCAGCTTCAAGGAGATCGTGCTGATCGCGCCGCCGCCGGTGCTGGGCGACATGCGCAGGAAGCTGCACAAGGAGGTCACCGACAAGATAACGGCCGAAATTCCAAAGACGCTGACCAACCACAGCATACCCGATATCGAGAGCCTGCTGCAGGCGACCTGATCGGGCATCGGCGGCGCGCAACTTTCGTTTCCATAGCAATCGCCTGCCTGGAGCAGGCCGCGCCGGGTGGCAACGCTTGCCGGCTCAACGCCTTTTTGCCGCCTTGCCATCGATTTCATGGGGATTGCGGGTTGTCTCGCGACTGTCCCAGCCTCCATACTGCCAAGGCGGCGGCTTTTGGACGGCGCATATCCGACATCGCGATTCCTGAAGGTGCTCCATAGACAATGCCGCATGACACGCCCCTTATCGCCACCATCGTCGCCGGTCTGGGGCTGGCTTTCGTCTTCGGCGCACTTGCCAACCGTTTTCGCGTGCCGCCGCTGGTAGGCTACCTCGTCGCCGGCGTTCTGGTTGGACCGAACACGCCGGGTTTCGTCGCCGATGCCGGCCTCGCCAATGAACTTGCCGAGATCGGCGTCATCCTGCTGATGTTCGGCGTCGGCCTGCATTTCTCGCTGAAGGACCTGTTGTCGGTCCGCGCCATCGCCGTGCCCGGCGCCATTGTGCAGATCGGCTTCGCGACAGCTCTCGGCGCCGGCCTTGCCTGGATGCTCGGCTGGTCGATCGGTGCGGGACTGGTCTTTGGCCTGGCGCTTTCCGTGGCCTCGACCGTGGTGCTGTTGCGCGCCCTGCAGGAGCGGCGGCTGATCGAGACCGAGCGCGGCCGCATCGCCGTCGGGTGGCTGATCGTCGAGGATCTGGCGATGGTGCTGGCGCTGGTGCTTTTGCCGGCGTTGGCCGGCGTGCTCGGCGGCCAAGAGCAGGTGGAGGTGCACTCCAGCAGTCTGCTGTCGCTGCCGGCGAGCTACGGCGTCTGGGGCGTCGTCGCCGTCACACTGGCCAAGGTCGCGGCCTTTGTGTGGTCATGCTGGTGGTCGGCCGCCGGCTTATCCCCTGGATCCTGCACTACGTCGCCCATACCGGATCGCGCGAACTGTTCCGGCTGGCGGTGCTTGCGATTGCGCTTGGCGTCGCCTTCGGCGCGGCCAAGCTGTTCGGCGTGTCGCTGGCTCTCGGCGCTTTCTTCGCCGGCATGATCATGAGCGAATCCGAGCTCAGCCACCGGGCCGCCGAGGAATCGCTGCCGCTGCGCGACGCCTTTTCCGTGCTGTTCTTCGTTTCGGTCGGCATGCTGTTCGACCCGTTCAGCGTGATCAGCAATGGCTGGCCGATCCTGGCGACGCTGGCCATCATCGTTGTCGGCAAGTCGCTGGCAGCCTTCGTCATCGTCGTCGTCTTCCGCTATCCGGTGGCAACCGCATTGATGATTTCGGCAAGCCTAGCCCAGATCGGCGAATTCTCGTTCATCCTGGCTGAACTCGGCGTCGGGCTGAAACTGCTGCCCGAACAAGGCCGCGACCTCATCCTCGCCGGCGCCATCCTGTCGATCGTCCTCAATCCGCTGATGTTTCTTGCCGTCGACCGGATGAAACCCTGGCTGGAAGCACGCGCCGGCAGGACGGCGCCGTCCGGCGAAGCAAGGCCGATCGGCCCGGCGACCGAGCCCGGCCAGGTGGCTTCGGTCGCGGCGGCTGCTAACGAGGATGGCCCACCGCCCAGGACGAGGCTGACCGGCCACACCATCCTGATCGGCTACGGCCGCGTCGGCAGCCTCGTCGGCACGGCGCTGAGGCAGGCCGCCCTGCCCTTCCTCGTCATCGAGGATGCCGACAAGACGCTGGCGAAGCTCAAGGCCGAAGGGGTCGAAACCGTACCCGGCAACGCGGCGAGTGGCGACGTGTTCGCCGCATCCAATCCCGAGGGGGCGAAGCGGCTGATCCTGGCCATTCCCAACGCCTTCGAGGCCGGCCAGGTCGTTCTGCGCGCCCGCGCCGCCAATCCGACAATCGAAATCATCGCCCGCGCCCATTCCGATGCCGAGGTCGAGCACCTCAAAAACCTTGGTGCCGACACCGTCATCATGGGCGAACGCGAGATCGCCCGCGGCATTGTCGAGGTGGTTTTGGCAGCACCGAAAGCGCCCCCGGCAACCTAAGCCTGCGCTGCCCCGCCAGCGTTGCGGTCAAGCCCCTTCTCCCCGTTCTTCACGGGAGAAAGTCCCGCAGGGGGATGAGGGGCAGCGTCAACGATTGATCAAAACCAACCGCTCAAACGTGCTGGCCGCCATTGATGTGTATTTCCGAGCCGGTCACGTAGGACGCCTGCTGCGAGCACAGGAAGAAGATGATGTCGGCGACTTCCGCCGTGGTGCCCAGCCGCCTCAGCGGGATGGTCTCGACGATTTTTTCGGTGCCCGGCGACAGGATCGCGGTGTCGATCTCGCCCGGCGCAATGGCGTTGACGCGAATGCCGTGCGGGCCGAAATCATGCGCCATCTCGCGTGTCAGCGAGCCGAGTGCTGCCTTCGACGTCGCATAAGCGGTACCGGCGAAGGGGTGCACCCGGGTGCCGGCGATCGAGGTGACGTTGACGATCGAGCCCTTGGCCGATGCCAGCTCCTTGAACAGTCCGCGCGCCAGCATGATCGGCGCGAAGAAATTCACCTGGAAGACGTCGCGCCAGACATGCATCGGCGTGTCGATCGAGTTCATGCGGCTGTTGCCGTCCTTGAGCTTCGGCGAGATGCCGGCATTGTTGACCAGCGCATGCAGCTGCCCGCCATGCGCCTCGAGCCGGTGGCGGATCTCGGAGATGGCGATGCCGACATCCTCCTGGTCGGCGAGATCGACCTTGATGTGGTCTTCCGGGCCGGCCGGCCACGGGCAGTCCTCGGCAAAGGCCTGGCGCGAGCAGGTGATGACGCGCCAGCCTTCGCGTGAAAAGCGCTTGACCGTGGCATGGCCGATGCCACGGCTGGCGCCGGTCAGCACGATGGTCTTTCTGGTGTCGGGTTCAGCCATGTCGCGGTCTCCAAACGGGAGATGTAGCGGAACGCGGCAGCGGTGGCGAGGGGGCCTGTTGTTCAGCCGCCTGTCAGGATGTCCAGGATCGACGTCTGCCGCTTCTTGACCGGGCCGCCGACATTGCCGGGCGGCACCGGGTGCTTGATCGATCCGGTGGCGCTATCGACGCCCGGCATGGCAAGGCCGCCGGCATCGACCGTCTCGGCAGGACGCGCGGGACGCGAAGCCGACTCGGTAGCTGCCACAGGCGGCGCCGATTGGCCGACGGAAGCGACCGGCGCCGGCGGCGCCGTATCGGACGGTATGTCGTCCGGGACGATGGTGTCGGGCGGCGTCGACTTCCAGGTTCCAGGCAGCGGCCGCACCGGCACGCCCTCATGCGCGGCGACCATGAACTCGTGCCAGGCCTGCGCCGGCAATGCGCCGCCGGTGACCTTCTTCATCGCGCTGCCGTCATCATTGCCGAACCAGACGCCGGTGGTGAGGTTGGCGGTATAGCCGATGAACCACGCGTCGCGCGAGTTCTGGCTGGTGCCTGTCTTGCCGGCCGCCGGCCAGGCGAACGCCGCCTTCCTGGCCGTGCCGATCTCGACCGTGCCGGTCATCATCGAGTTCATCATGCCGACAACATCGGGATTGACGACCCGCGGCGCACCGCCGCCATTGTTTTCGTAGAGCACCTTGCCGTCGCTCGTCGTGACGCGGCGGATGAAATGGATGTCCGGCTTGTAACCGCCATTGGCGAAGGGAACATAGGCCGAGGTCAGTTCCAGCGGCGTCACTTCCGAGGTGCCGAGCGCGATCGAGGTGTTGGCCGTCAGCTCGGACTGGACGCCCATGCGGTGCGCCGCCTCGACCACCGCATTCGGCCCGACTTCCATGGTCAGCTGCGCGGCCACCGAGTTCAGCGATTTTGCCAGCGCCGTCGCCAGCGTCACCTTGCCGAAATATTTGCCGCCGTAATTGTCGGGCGTCCAGTTGCCGATCTTGATCGGCGCGTCGTTGCGCACGCTGTCGGGCGTGCGGCCGGATTCCAGCGCCGCCATGTAGACGAACGGCTTGAACGCCGAGCCCGGCTGGCGGCGCGCCTCCGAGGCGCGGTCGAACTGGCTGGTCGAATAGTCGTAACCGCCGACCATCGCACGCACCGCGCCGGAATTGTCGATCGACACCAGCGCGCCCTGGCTGACATTGAGCTTCTTGCCGCTCTGGTCGATCAGCCGGCGGATCGATTGCTCGGCGAGTTTCTGCAGCGTCAGGTCGACGGTCGTGTCGACGACGATATCGCGGCGCACGTCGCCGATCAGGTCGGGCAGTTCTTCCATGATCGTATCGGCGACGTAGTTTTCCGAGCCGGTCCAGTAGGACGGCGCGCGTGTCGCCGGCGCGCTCATTGCCGTGGTCTGCTCCTTGGCGCTGATCTTGCCCTCGTCGCGCATCGCGGCGAGCACCAGCTGCGAGCGCTGCTCGGCCGCCTTCGGGTCGCGCGCCGGCGACAGCCGCGACGGCGCCTTGAGCAGACCGGCGAGAAGGGCGGCCTCCGACAGCGTGACGTCACGCGCGCTCTTGCCGAAATAGCGGCGCGAGGCCGCTTCGACACCATAGGCGCCAGAGCCGAAATAAACCCGGTTGAGGTACATTTCGAGGATCTGGTCCTTCGTATGCTTGTGCTCCAGCCACAGCGCCAAGAGCACTTCCTGCACCTTGCGTTCCAGCGTGCGGTCCGGCGTCAGGAACAGGTTCTTGGCCAGCTGCTGGGTCAGCGTCGAGCCGCCCTGCGAAAAATGCCCGCCCAGCACGTTGGTCACCATGGCCCGGGAAAGGCCGATCGGGTCGATGCCGAAATGCGAATAGAAGCGGCGGTCTTCGATGGCGATGACGGCCTCGGGAATATAGGGCGACATTTCGTGCAGGCCGACGGCCTCGCCGCCGCTCATGCCGCGATTGCCAAGCAGCTGGCCGTCGACCGAGACGATCTTGATGTTGGGGGCGCGGTCGGGAATGGCCCAGGTGGTGGCCGCCGGCATTTTCGCGCCGTAATAGACGACGATGCCGGCAGTGGCGATGCCGCCCCAGATGGCCAGCACGAAGCACCAGTAGAACAGCCGGGCAAGCACGCCGAACACGCCGCGCCGGCTTTTGCCGCGCCCGCCGCGCGGCGGCTTGGCCCTGGACGATTTGCGCTTTGCAGCGGCTTTTCGGTTGCTCGGCACGACGCGGTCCTCCTCGCTTACCGAAAAACCGGCCGAGGATCTCGCCCCCGGCGATGCCTCGAAGCTGGGCTCGATGCGGCTGTCTTTCCGGTTCGCCATGCGCTGTGCTGTCTTCCCCATGCCTATGGCGTTGGGGTTGAAGACTAGATGCGGCGGTTTAAAGGCGGGTTAAGTCGGGAAAAATCGAAATAAACTGTATTCAGTCGCTTGCCGAACGGCGGCGGCCCGCGACAGCGCCAAAGCCGGAAATGAAAAACCCGCCTCGGCGGGCGGGTCGTCGGAGCCAATGAGCACCATAGCCAAATTAGTAGCATAGCTGCCGGCACAAAGCAAGAACAAAATGCGCGTTGCCCCAGAATAATCACTTCAGTTCGGCGGTTGCGACAACCCTCAGTCGTCGGCATCCGCATCGTCGGAAGCCGGCCGCCAGCTGATCGGCTCGATCTTCCTTTGCGTATGGCCGTCCGTATAGGCCCACCAGCCGGCGTCGCTTTCGTCCCAGTCGCCGCCGGCCGCCTTCAGCCGGTCGAGCGAACGGTATTGCGCGATGCTCTCGTTTATCACGCCGTCGCTGTCCTGCCAGTAGACGGTGACCTTGGAGCCGTCCTTCGGTGCCGTTTCGATTGATTTTCGGGCAGCCATTTTCATTTCTCCCGGTGAAGCGAACGGAACGCCGGGACAAGCGTCTGGTTCCTGGCCGATGGCCTTTAGGAGAATTCGCTCCGGCGAGACATATGGCGTGGTTTTCGAGAACCGGAGCGCAGCGGACATTTGGGTCCGTGAGCACCGGAAGCGGAGAAAACTGCGCCAGATGGCCGCCGGAGTAGAATTATCATGAAGGCCATTAGCTGTGGGCGAAGATATCCTCCTCATCCCAGCCCATCAGGTCGAGTTTCGCACGCGTCGGCAGGAAGCGGAAGCACGCATCGGCCTCCCTGGTCCGGTTGTCGCGCGCCAGACGCGCGCTCAGTACGTCGCGCAGCCGGTGCAAATAGAGCACGTCGGAGGCGGCATATTCGAGTTGCTCGGGCGACAGCGTCTCGGCGGCCCAGTCCGATGATTGCTGCGCCTTCGACAGGCCGATCCCGAGAAGCTCGAAGCAGATGTCCTTCAGCCCGTGCCGGTCGGTGTAGGTGCGCGTCAGCCGCGACGCGATCTTGGTGCAGAACACCGGCTCCGGCATGACGCCGAAGGCGTTGTAGAGCACGGCGAGATCGAAGCGGCCGTAATGGAACAGCTTGGTGATGCTGCGGTTCTTGAGCAGGCTGACGAGGTTCGGCGCCTTCTTCTGGCCGGGCGCGATCTGGATGACGTCGGCCGAGCCGTCGCCCGGCGAGATCTGCACGACGCAGAGCCGGTCGCGATGCGGGTTCAGCCCCAGCGTCTCGGTGTCGATGGCGACCGCCCCGACATCGTAATGCAGCAGGCCGGGCAGATCGTTTTTGTGGAAACGTATGTCGCTCATCGTCTTCTCCGGTCGCGGCCCCGTGCAGCGATGCGCGACGGACCGTGCCCGTCCTTGCCGCGATCCGGCGAAAAATCAACAAAAACTTGAGTCTGGCGCAATTTCAGCGTGTCAGCGCCTCGAGAATGCGCGCCCAGGAGCGCTGGCCCTTGTGGAAGGAGCTCATCTCGTACTTCTCGTTCGGCGAGTGGATGCGGTCGTCGTCGAGGCCGAAACCGACCAGCAGCGATTCCATGCCGAGATAGGTCTGGAAATCGCCGACCACCGGGATCGAGCCGCCGCTGCCGGTCACCACCGCCGGCTTCGGCCATTCGTCGGACAGCGCCTGCTTGGCCTTGGCGAGGAAGGGCGAGTCGTAGGAAAGCTGGATCGCCGGCGAGCCGCCATGCGGGTGGAATTCGACCGAGCAGTCGGCCGGAACCCGCTGCCTGACGAATGCCTGGAAGGCGGCGCGGATTTTTTCCGGATCCTGTTTGTGGACCAGGCGGAAGGAGATTTTTGCCGAGGCTTGCGCGGCGATCACCGTCTTGAAGCCCTTGCCGGTATAGCCGCCGATGATGCCGTTGAACTCGGCCGTCGGCCGCGCCCAGGTCAGTTCGAGCACCGAGCGGCCCTTTTCGCCGGACGGGATCGACAGGCCGATCGGGCCGAGGAAGGTCTCGGCCGTCTCACCGAGCGACAGCCACGACTGCAATATCTGCGACGGCGTTTCCTCGACGCCGTCATAAAAACCCGGAATGGTGACGTGACCATCCGCATCGTGGATGTCGGCCAGGATCTTTGCCAGGATGCGGATCGGATTGGCGGCCGCACCGCCATAGAGCCCGGAATGCAGGTCGCGGTCGGCGGCAGTCACCGTGATCTCCTCGCCGACCAGCCCGCGCAGCGAGACGCAGATCGACGGCGTATCGCGGTCCCACATGCCGGTGTCGCAGACCAGCGCGAAATCGGCCTTGAGCTCATCCGCATTCGCCTCGAGAAACGGCTTCAGGGACGGCGATCCGGACTCCTCCTCGCCCTCGAACAGGATTGTGATTCGGCACGGCAATCCGCCATGCACCTGCTTCCACGCGCGGCAGGCCTCGACGAAGGTCATCAGCTGGCCCTTGTCGTCGGCCGCGCCGCGGCCGGTGATCACCTTGTGGCCGGGCTCGATCTCCTTGACCGCCGGCGCGAACGGGTCGCTTTCCCACAGCTCGATCGGATCGACCGGCTGGACGTCGTAATGGCCGTAAAACAGCAAATGCGGCGCGCCCGCCGGCCCATCGTGATGCGCGACCACCATCGGATGGCCTGGTGTGTCGCGCACGCTGGCGTCGAAGCCGATCAGCTTGAGCTCGGCGACCAGCCATTCGGCGGCCTTGCGGCAGTCGGCGGCGTAGTCCGGATCGGTGGAGATCGACTTGATGCCGAGCAGGCCGAACAGGCGTTCCAGGCTCTGGTCGAAGTTCTTGTCGAGGCGGTCGAGAACAGGGGAAACTGCGGACATCTGGCGGGCCTTTCGATTCTGGCGGCGAATCTAGAGCCCATGTTGCGAAACGGAAAGCCCGCGACCGTTGGGCCACAGCTTCCTGTCCAAAGGCAAAAAAATGCCGCCGTGGTGGAGGGAACCACGGCGGCCTCTACTCGAAACGATGCGGCAGCCCGGAGAGGGGGGATAGGCTGCCGCAAGTGTCCGGGATAGGCGGGGGACGGGCCTTGCTCCGGACTTCGGCGAAAACTGCCGATGGCGTTTATCTGTGTCTGCGAACGTGGCGATTCAAGGGCACAAAAATTACACTTTTGTAACATAGGCGTGAGCGAACAAAGCTCCGGCCAGGCCGCATGGCAGGCCAGGCTCGCACGCCATTTGTCAGGGTGTTGCCGGAACCCTTGGCAGAAGCCGCCTTTGGCATGGACCGCGGCGCTGCGCCGCGCTATTCCCTCGTGCCATGAAAAAAGGCGATCATCTCTTCCTTGTCGACGGCTCCGGCTACATCTTCCGTGCCTATCACGCGCTGCCGCCGCTGTCCCGCAAGTCCGACGGGCTGCCGACCAGTGCCGTGCTCGGCTTCTGCAACATGGTCTGGAAGCTGACGCAGGACGCCCGCAACACCGATGTCGGCATCGTGCCGACGCATTTCGCCGTGATTTTCGACTATTCGTCGAAGACCTTCCGCAACGACCTCTACCCCGAATACAAGGCCAACCGCTCGGCGCCGCCGGAAGATTTGATCCCGCAATTCGGCCTGATCCGCCAGGCGACCAGGGCCTTCAACCTGCCGTGCCTTGAGACGGAAGGCTACGAGGCCGACGATTTGATCGCCACCTATTGCCGGCTTGCCTGCGAAGCCGGCGCCGACACCACCATCATCTCTTCCGACAAGGATCTGATGCAACTGGTCGGCCCAACGGTTGCCATGTACGACCCGATGAAGGACCGCCAGATCGGTGTTCCCGAGGTGATCGAGAAATGGGGCGTGCCGCCACAGAAAATGATCGACCTGCAGGCGCTGACTGGCGATTCGGTCGACAATGTGCCGGGCGTGCCCGGCATCGGGCCGAAGACGGCAGCGCAATTGCTCGAACAGTTCGGCGACCTCGACACGCTGCTCGCCCGCGCCGGCGAGATCAAGCAGGACAAGCGGCGCGAATCGATCATCGCCAATGCCGACAAGGCACGCATTTCGCGTGACCTGGTGAGGCTGAAGAACGACGTGCCGGTGACCGAAGGGCTTGACGAATTCGTATTGCATGCGCCGGACGGCCCCAGGCTGATCGGCTTCCTCAAGACCATGGAATTCTCGACGCTGACCCGCCGCGTGGCCGAAGCGACCGGAACCGACGCCGGCGACGTTCCAGCCACCCCCGTCACCATAGAGCGTGCCGATACCGCGCATGGCCCCGATATGGGTTTTGGCGTGCCCGCGGCCGCCGAGAGCGCACCGCCGTCGGACGAAGCGGCACTCGAAGCTCCGGCCGCAGCCAAGCAAGGCGACACCCCATCCCTGCTTTCGGCGCTTCGCCTGGAGGCTGCCACCGCCCGCAAGATCGACACCGGCGCCTACACCTGCATCCGCGACGCCGCGACGCTGAAGGCCTGGATCGCCGAGGCGATGGAGAGAGGCATCGTCGCCTTCGACGTTAAGACGTCCTCGCCCGATCCGATGCGGGCCGAACTGATCGGCCTTGCCATGGCCGTCGCGCCCGGCCACGCCGCCTATGTGCCGCTTGCCCACAAAAACGGCAATGGCGACCTGCTCGGCGGCGGCGCGGTCGAAAACCAGGTCCCGATCCGCGACGCGCTGACGTTGCTCAAGCCGCTGCTCGAGGACAAATCCGTCCTCAAGATCGTGCACGACATGAAATACCGCCTTGTCGTCATGAGCCGTCACGGCATCGAGATCGGCCCCTATGACGACACCATGCTGATCTCCTACGTGCTCGAGGCCGGAACCCACGGTGGCCACGGCCTGGAGGCGCTGGCCGATAAATGGCTCGGCCACGCGACCATTCCGCTGAAGGAACTGGCCGGTTCGGGAAGAAGCTTCGTCGGCCTCGATCAGGCCGACCTCGGCAAGGCGACGGCTTACGGGGCCGAGCACGCCGACGTCGCGCTCAGGCTCTGGCAGGTGCTGAAGCCACGGCTTGCCGCCAAGGGCCTGGTCTCGGTCTATGAACGGCTTGAACGGCCGTTGGTGCCGGTCCTGGCACGGATGGAGCAGCGCGGTATCTCCGTCGACCGGCAGATCCTGTCGCGGCTCTCCGGCGAACTGGCACAGGGTGCCGCACGGCTCGAGGACGAGATCTACCAGCTGGTCGGCGAACGCATCAACATCGGCTCGCCAAAACAGCTCGGCGACATCCTGTTCGGCAGGATGGGTCTGCCCGGCGGTTCAAAAACCAAGACCGGCCAGTGGTCGACCTCGGCGCAGCTTCTCGAAGACCTCGCCGCCGAAGGCCACGAATTGCCGCGCAAGATCGTCGACTGGCGCCAGCTGACCAAGCTGAAATCGACCTATACCGATGCGCTGCCCGGCTTCATCCATCCCGACACCAAGCGCGTCCACACCTCCTACGCGCTTGCCGCGACGACGACCGGGCGGCTGTCGTCCTCGGATCCCAATCTGCAGAACATTCCGGTGCGCACCGTCGAGGGTCGAAAGATCAGGACGGCCTTCATCGCCGACAAGGGCAACAAGCTGGTTTCCGCCGACTACAGCCAGATCGAATTGCGCGTGCTCGCCCACGTCGCCGAAATCCCGCAGCTCAAGCAGGCCTTCGCCGATGGCGCCGACATCCACGCCATCACCGCGTCTGAAATGTTCAACGTGCCGGTCGAGGGCATGCCTTCGGAAGTGCGCCGCCGTGCCAAGGCGATCAATTTCGGCATCATCTACGGCATTTCGGCCTTTGGCCTCGCCAACCAGCTGTCGATCGCGCGTGAGGAAGCCGGCGACTACATCAAGAAATATTTCGAGCGCTTCCCCGGCATCCGCGACTATATCGATGCGACCAAGGCCTATGCCCGCGAGCACGGCTTCGTCGAGACCATCTTCGGCCGCCGCATCCACTATCCGGAGATACGGTCGTCGAACCCTTCGGTCCGTGCCTTCAACGAGCGCGCCTCGATCAACGCCCGCCTGCAGGGCACCGCCGCCGACATCATCCGTCGCGCCATGATCCGTATGGACGAGGCGCTGGAAAAAGCCAGGCTTTCTGCCCGCATGCTGCTGCAGGTGCATGACGAGCTGGTTTTCGAGACGGTCGAAGCCGAGGTCGAGGCGACGATCCCGGTCGTCTGCCACGTCATGGAGAACGCCGCCATGCCGGCGGTATCGATGTCGGTGCCGCTGCACGTCGACGCCCGCGCAGCCAACAACTGGGAAGAGGCGCATTAAGGCGGGCCACAGAGCCATGTTCGGTTCAAGGTTCACGAGCAGCAGCGGTATGCTATAGTGCCCGTATGATCACCAAGGCACTTGAGAATCTGGTAAGGCATGCGGAAGCTTGGCCTCGCGAAGACCAGGAGGAGCTTGCTGATTACGCCCGCGTCATCGAGGCGCGGCGGACTGGCGTGTATGCGATGTCGGAATCAGAGCGCAGCGCGGTCACAGCGGGCCTAGCAGAGGCCGATCACGGCACTTTCGTAGATGAGGATACCGTTCGCGCGGCCGACACCCGCCGCAGGCTATGAAGGTCCGATTTACGCGGCAAGCCTTTGCCGAACGCGAGGCGATTTTCAACTACCTCGAAGAGCGGGCGCCTCAGGGCGCCCTTTCAGTCATTTCTCGGATCCACGCTGGGATTTCGCGACTTGCCGAATTTCCCGAAAGCGGTCACGCGACCGACATCCCTGGCGTTCGCGTCCTCTTCATAGGCCGCTACCCTTATAAGGTCTTCTATCGTGCCCGTGCCGACGCAATTGAGATCCTGCACATCCGGCATACCTCAAGGAGACCCTTTCCCTACTGAGCCGATCCGGGAACACCCGGCGAGGGCTCGGAAAACCTTGCTCCGCCTTCGCCGCGTTGCTCCGGCCTCAAGCCGCCTCGGCCAAACACTTCGCACATGTCCCACGAAACTCGATCACCGCCTTCTTGGCGGCGAAGCCGGTCGAGCGCACCCATTCGTCGAGCCGGTGGCCGACATCATGGTCGGAGAACTCGGTCACCTGGCCGCAGGTGTCGCAGATGGCAAACGCCGTCATCGAATGGCTGTGGTCGTGCGGCTCGGCACAGGCGACGAAGGAATTGAGGCTTTCGAGCCTGTGCACGAAGCCGGATTTCACCAGCGTGTCGAGCGCCCGGTAGACCTGCAGCGGCGCGCGAAAACCGCGCTCGCGCAGTTGGTCGAGCAACGTATAGGCGCTGAGCGGGCCGCTGGCGGCCTCGAGCTTCTCGAGAACGCAAAGCTGGTTCTTCGTCAGTACATCCCTTGCCGCCATGATCCTGTTCCAAGCCGCTCCGTGCCGATCGCTGCCATTTCGCAAGCAGTCGGACCTCTTCCACTGAGATAGCGACGAACTGCCATTTTTGCTACTGTTTCTATTCGCAGCCGGTGGTCGGCTGGCCGGCGGCGCCATATTCAAAATACTGACAAAATCCTCGGCCAGGCTGGCCGTGCTTGGAAATTCGATCGGGCTTGGGGAAGCAATCATGATCAAAGTGACGCGGCGGACGCTGCTTGCCGGCACGTCCGCGCTGGCCGCTGCCGGCCTGGTGCCGTTTCGGGCATTCGCAGCGGCGCGCACCTACCATGCGCTGCTTGTTGCCTGCACCGATTACCCGAACCTGCCGAAGAAAAACTGGCTGATCGGACCGAAAAACGATGCCGGCCTGGTGCGCGATTACCTCCTGGGGAACACGCCCGCGCCGGTAAAATTCCTGGCCGAAAACGTCACGCTGCTCGCCAAGGATGTCGAAGGCGCCAACGGACCGCCGACACATGCGGCGATCAAGGCGGCGTTGGCCGATCTTGCCGCCAAGGTCCAGCGCGACGATTTCGTCTACCTGCATTTGTCCGGTCACGGCGCGCAGCAGCCGGCAGCGAACAAGGGCGACGAGACGGACGGCCTCGACGAGATTTTCTTGCCGTCCGACATCGACAAATGGGTGAACCGCGAAAAGGGCGTGCCCAATGCGCTGGTCGACAACGAGATCGGCACCGCGCTCGACGCTATCCGCGACAAGGGCGCCTTTATCTGGGCCGTGTTCGACTGCTGCCATTCCGGCACTGCGACGCGCGCCGCCGAGGTCGACGACGAGCTGGAACGCAAGGTCGAGTTCGCCGATCTGGTCGGCGGCGACGACGCTGCCAGGGCGGCTGCGGTGAGAGCCTATGACGAGATTGCGTCGGCCGCGCCGCGCGGCTTTGACGAGGACGGGCAGCGCAAGCCGGCCTTCAAGCTGACGCCGACCGGCGCCGAGCCGACCACCAAGGGCAAATTGGTCGCCTTCTACGCGGCGCAGACGGTGGAGACGACGCCCGAGATGCCGCTGCCCAAGGGCATGGCCGATGCACCGCGTTTCGGCCTGTTCACCTTCACCATCCTGTCGAAACTGGCCGAGAACCCCAACATCACCTATCGCCAGCTCGGCCAGGCCGTGCTGCAGCAATATTCGGCGGACGGCCGCACCCGGCCAACGCCGCTGTTCGAGGGAGAACTCGACGCACGCGTCTTCGGCACCGACAAGACAGACGCGGTCATGCAATGGCCGATCGTCATCGAGAACGACAAAGCCACGATCGGCGCCGGGTTGCTGCATCGCCTCACCCCCGGCAGCAGGCTCGCAATATTGCCGTCGGCGCTGTCGCCGCTGTCCGAGGCGCTTGGCTATCTCCAGGTTCAGTCGGCGAAAAACCTGGAAAGCCGGGTCAAGCCGGTCGAGTTCGGCGGCAAGCCGGCGCTCAAGCTGGCCGATATCCCCGCCAATGCCTATGCACGGCTGGCCGAGCTCGCCGTCGACTACAAGCTCGTGGTCGCGCGGCCGGCTGCGGCCAAAGGCCTCGAGAAAGAGGCCGCGCTGGCGAACTCGGTTCTCGACGAACTGGCGGCCAGGAAGAGCTCAGGGTTTCACATCGCGCTGGTCGAGCCGGGCAAGAGCGCAGATCTGCGTCTCGCAGTGCTGCGCGAGAACGCCATTGCCGGCGCCGCAGAAGATGCCACCGACGCGCCGGCGCTGTGGTTCCTGCCGGCTTCGGGCGACATGACGCTCAAGGGCGGCAGCAAGCCGCCGTTGATCGTCATTCATCCGGACGGCCGCGAAAAGTTGATCGAGGCCGCCGCAGGGAATCTGACGAAAATCTTCCGCGCCATTGGCCTGTCGAGGCTGGCCGCCGCCTCCGATTATCGGCCGGAAGAGGTCAGCGTCGAGTTCCGGATCAAGCGTTTTGACAGCGACACGCTGCAGCCGATCGAAGCGTCGACTGTGCCGCGTGTTTCGCCCGACGATCAGGTCCACGTACTGGCCAGGAACGGTTCGACCAACCTGGTCGACATCAACGTGCTCTACGTCGGCTCCGACTATTCCATCCAGCATTTTCTTGCCGAGCGCCTGACCGAAGGCGCCGTGCTCGAGGAAGGCCTGTTCAAATTCACCGACACCAGCTTCGGCATGGAGCGGATGATCGCCGTCTTGACCGAAGCACCGCCGCAGAGCGAGAAGCAGGATCTGAGCTTCCTGGCGCAAGAGGGCGTTGTCTCGGTAACGCGCGGACTGGGACAGCCAAGCTTCGCCGACATGCTGGCCGATATCGGCATGGCGCCGGCGACACGGTCGGCCATGCGGCTGACCGACGGCAAGGGGTCGAAGGGCGCCGTGATGATTTTTCCGATGGAGACCGTGCCGCGCGCCTGAGGCGCGGTCAGGTGCCCGGCCGGGCCTCTTGCCTAATCGGCTGATAATGAACATTCTTCGACCACCGCTGTCGGCGGCCGAACGGAACGGGTGAGGGCGTTCGTGAACAGGATCGTATTTTCGTGGCGCGCAACAACCGCCGGCCTTGTCGCCGGGCTGTTGCTGGCCGCCAATGCTTCGGCGGACGAGGCTTGCGGCCTCTGCGCCAAGGAGGTCGTCATCAATTCCGAACTGGCGAGCTGCTTTCTCGACCAGTACGACCGGATCGCCAAAACCGGCAACACCGCCGTTGTCGTCGATCTCAGCAGCTGCGCCTCGCGCGGCGTGGTCGAGCCGTTGCCGTCGCCGGGCAAGGCGCAGGTGGAGCCTGACGTGCAGTTCATCGTTTCGCGCACGCAGCTGGATTGCCTGAAGAAGAAGCTGGAGACGCCGGGCATCGTGCTCGACCCGTCCGCCACCATAGAACTGGACAGCTGCGGATGACGAAAGCGGGGGGCAACGCAACGCAGCAGGCAGTGACGGCGCCGGTACCGCAAAAGAAGCCGGTGTCGCTGCCGGAAACCGTCGAAGGCCTGCCGTGGGTGAGCAATCACGAGGTCAAGAAGGAGGCGAACCCATTCACCGATCGCGACTGGCGCATGCTCGTCTATGCCTGGTCCGGATTGCTGGTGCGCCTGGCGATCATCTTCACCTTGATCTTTTCGGTCTACCAGTTCCTGGCGAACCAGGAGCAGAAGCGCGTCGAGCAGACGATGTCGCTGGTCGAGCTCTGGGAAAGCAAGGATTACCAGCAGGCGCAACGGGCCCTCAAGCAACGCCTGGCGGCGCTCAACGCCAAATACGGCAATCTGCTCAGTGCCAATCCGACGCCGACCGAGGAACAGGTGTTCAGACAGCGCATCGGCATCGAAGCGATGAGCGCAACCGGCGGCGACATGCCGCTTGCCGAGTTCAGCGACAATTTCGACCGCATCGTCTATTTCCTCAACCGCCTTTCCTTCTGCGTCGAAGGCAGGCTGTGCTCGCGCGACGTCGCCGACTCCTATTTCCGCGACTATGCCGCTTCGTTCTGGAGCTATTTTGCCGGCTATATCGACAAGGAGCGCAAGGCCGGTTCACCGACTTTCGCCCAGCCGATCGAGAACTATGTCCGCCAGGCGCCATCCTCGGCCCAGTCCAGATAATCCCCGAAAAATGCGAAGCCGGCGACGGAAATGCTCCGCCGCCGGCAGGTTTTCCGCGACGATCGCGGCCGAAATTCTGCAAGCCTATTTGTACAGGCTGTTGATCCACTGGACGTTGATGGCGTTCAGACGCACGGCGGTATTGGCATCCGGGCTCTCGGCCACGTTCACGCCGGTGATGACGCGCTGCTTGGAGCCATTGTCATAGGCATAGACCGAGCTGCCGCTCGACCCGGGATAGGTGTCGCAGTCGTACTGGAAATACTCGGTGGCGATGTTTTCGGCATGCACTTCGCAGGTCGCCTTCCACATCGTGCCCATCGGCTTGTCGCCGGGATAGCCGATGATATTGGCGGTGAAATCGCCGAGGTCGTCATAATTGGCATAGCCGAGCCAGCCGAGGTTGGTGCCGACATCCTGCTTCAGGGTGACGATGCCGAGATCCCACGGCACGACCGAGCCGTAAAAGCCCTGGTAATTGTCGATGAAGCCCTGGATGACATAAGCGCTTTCATAGGTGAAGGCGCCGAACGGCGCGTCGTCGGCAGTCTTGCCGTTGAGAGCCGGCACGAACAGGATATCGTCGAGCCAGGCCTTGTCCTCGTGGCTGTAGAGGCAGTGCGCCGCGGTGAGCACCGTGCGCGGGCCGATCAGCGTCGCCGAGCAGCTGCCATAGCTGCCGCTCTTCGATTTGCCTTCGAGATAGCCGATCGCGGTGAATGGGTAGGTTTTGGTATTCTTGATCTGCTCGCGGTCGTCCGTGCCGAACACCTGACGGCCAGCCTCTTCGCCTCCGCTCAGTCCGGAATTG
This sequence comes from Mesorhizobium sp. M0018, assembly GCF_040323955.1. Taxonomy (NCBI): domain Bacteria; kingdom Pseudomonadati; phylum Pseudomonadota; class Alphaproteobacteria; order Hyphomicrobiales; family Phyllobacteriaceae; genus Mesorhizobium; species Mesorhizobium sp. M0018. The sequence continues at coordinate 394,075 of NZ_JAMYVL010000001.1, forward strand.
TCGGACTTCTGCCCGTCGGCGGGCGCGTTCATGTCCTTGATGACAAGGTCCTTCAGCGTCTCGTTCGGGTCAATCTTGATGTCCTTGCCATCGGCGGAGCGGCCGACGATGCCATAGGATTTGACGGCCGTTGCTTCGTCGGTGAGCGGCGCGGCGCGGTTGGCCTCGTCGTCGGTCAGTTTCGGCGGGGCGATTGGTTTCGCCCGGCCGGGCTTGTAATCGCCCGATGTTACATCCCGCATGCTTTCGCCGTTGCCGGCATTGGCGGAACCTGGATCGGCAGCCAAGGCAGGAACCGCCCACATTGCGGTGGAAAGCAACGCGGAGGCAATAATGCTATGTGTCAGTTTTGTCATGGTGAGACTCTCCCAAAAGTCAGCAAGGACTGGATCAAGATACAGAAATATTGTCGAGATCGTGGTGGCGCAAAAAAATGAAATTGGTTACCGGTGCCTTTACCGGGCCATTATTCAGTGCAGCCAGTTTAGGTCCCCGCCAAAAATGCCTGCAACGGTATACTGCCTAAAATAATCCAACATTGGCAACGACAAATTGCTTCCACATAGCCCGTGGGGGGCTATAGGATTTTGGGCGGGTTGGCTCGACAGCACGACTAGCAGAAATGGTGCTCGGCTTTGTGACGGATCGTGCTTCGCCGTGGAGCATGATCTCACCGGCCGGTTCCATTTGAGTGGACCATGCGTCGGCGACTGACCTGTCGGGAACATCGTCTCAGGGGGTTCGAGGTGAAGATCATCCATAGGTTCAGACCGATTGCCGCCGCCGCGCTGCTCGGCATCGCGGCGGCCTTGCCGGCCGTCAATTCCGTTCATGCCACGGACGCGGCCGCTCGGCCGGAGGCGGCGATCTCGCCGATGAAACGCGTGGCCGAGGCCAGGGCCAAGGCCAGGGCGGAGAACCCCGACGGCGCCGATCGCGTCTACGGCGGCAAAGAGGCCGAGAAGGGCGCTTACCCGTTCCAGGTGGCATTGCTGACCACCGGCAAACTGGACAAAAGCCCGGCCTCGCAGGCGAATGCGCAGTTCTGCGGCGGCAGCCTGATCGCGCCGCAATGGGTGCTGACGGCGGCGCACTGCCTCAATGACGACGGCGAGCCGATTTCGCCTGATGTGGTCACCGTGCTCACCGGCGCCACCGATCTGAGCGAGGGCAAGCGCTACAAGGCGGTGGAGATCATCGTCAACGAGGGCTACAGCGAGCAGACGCTGGACAACGATCTCGGCTTGATCCGGCTGGCCGCGCCGGCCGATGCCCCGACCATCAAAATTGCCCGTGAGCCGACACCGGACGCCGGCAAGACGACGGTCACCGGCTGGGGCAAGATGCAGGACGGAACGTTTCCCACCGCGCTGATGGTCGCCGACCTGGACCTCCAGCCGAACGCAACCTGCAACAGCGGCATCAAGGCGATTTATGCGCATGATTTGAAGGCAGCGCTCGGCGAACTCGCCCGCCGCATGCGTTATTCGGAAAGGGGCATCGAGGCGGCCGCCAACGCGATTGCAGCCGATATGGCCGATCCGCTTACCGGCAACATGATCTGCGCCGGCACGGCCAGCGGCGAGCGCGACGCCTGCAATGGCGACAGCGGCGGACCGCTGTTCGTGACCGGCGCCGATGGTCCGGTGCAGGTCGGCGTCGTCAGCTGGGGCGAAGGTCCGGCCGACGGCGGCACCGCCTGCGGCCACAAGAACGCCTACGGCATCTACACGCGGCTGGCCAATTACACCGGCTGGATCGAGGAGAAGATGAAGACGGCGGCGCCCGCAGCGCCCAAAGCCCTCGGCACGGCGCAGAAGCCCGCCACGCCCTGACCGGTGTCATTTGCTGAACCAATGAACAGCGGGAGCAATCCCTCTGGTTCTTTCCCAAAACCCGGTTCTGTCCCAAAAACCTGGGGTCGGGACTAGAACCAGCGATCGCGGCGCTGATCTGTGGCGGCCAGGGTGAGGCCGAGTAGCGCTCCTACGGCCGCTCCGAGGATGAATGCCGACGATATTGTGCCGGGATTCTCCTGGACCACGCCCGACACCGTCTGCGCCCTGTTGCGCAGGGCTTGTGCTGTCCGAGAGGCGCGCTCGGCAGCGTTGTCATACCAGCCGCCGGCGTCTTCGATCGCCTCTTCCGCGCGTTCGGCCAAGGTCCGATTGATCTTGTTGATCTCGCGCCTCAGCTGCGCGACCTGCTTCTCCAGGGCTTCCTGAGCTTCACGTTGAGTCATCTTCGGTGCTGCGGATTCGTTCGGTTCGTCGGCCATTGTAATCTCCTTTGCTCAGGCTCGGCTCAACGGCCGGCCCACTGTGCAGGTTCCTCCGCAAAACGCGTATGTCCGGTGTTTGTTCGGTGAGAAACCGGCTTTTGTCCGGCATGTCTGCGAATTCGGCATCAACATCGGATCGTTCCGGCGCTCCCCGCGTTGGTGAAAACGCCACAAGGGAGGATCCGCCATGGACGACGATCGGCATGAAAAGATTCGGCAGCGAGCCTATGAAATCTGGGTGCGCGAGGGCCGCCCGGATGGCGCGCATGAACGTCATTGGCAGCAGGCGAAGCAACAGCTTGGCCTCGACGACGCGGACGTTCCGGCGGGAACGATCGCCAGCTCCGACGTTCTGACGGTCGAGGCACTGGCGATGCGCACCGGGATAACCGGTGATCAGGCGCAAGAGCTGATCGACAGGCTTGGCAACGACAGGGCGACGCTGGAGGAAGCCGCGCGGAACCTCAAGGCAGCCGAAAGTTAGCCGCTGGCCACCGTGTCGAAGACAGCTACCAGTTCGCGCTGCCGCGTCTTTTCGATGAAACCGGACCGCAGACCGTCGTCGCCTACTTCCTCGGCGGCCCCTTGCGCTCGGCCGATGCCGCCCAGAGATTGATGTCCGACTCGCGGGCAAAGCTGTCTATCTCGGCGAGCTCGGCATCGCTGAAGTCGAGCGCCTTCAGCGCGCCGACGCAATCCTCGACCTGTTCCGGCCGGCTGGCGCCGATCAGCGCCGACGTCACCCTGCCCCGGCGCAGCACCCAGGCCAGCGCCATCTGCGCCAGCGTCTGGCCGCGGCGACGGGCGATGACGTTCAGCGCCTCGATATTGGTGATCGACTTGTCGTTGATGAATGCCGGGCGCAGCGACTTGCCCTGGCTGGCGCGGCTGCCGTCGGGGATGCCGCCGAGATATTTGTCGGTCAGCATGCCTTGCGCCAGCGGCGAGAACACGATCGAGCCGACACCGAGCCCCTCCAGCGTATCGAGCAGGCCATCATCCTCGACCCAGCGGTTGAGCATCGAATAGCTCGGCTGATGGATCACGCAAGGCGTGCCGAGCTGCTTCAATATGTCGGCGGCCTCGCGGGTGCGCTGCGAATTATACGAGGAAATGCCGGCATAGAGCGCCTTGCCCGAGCGCACCGCGTGATCGAGCGCGCCCATCGTTTCCTCCAGCGGGGTGTCGGGGTCGAAGCGGTGCGAATAGAAGATGTCGACATAGTCGAGCCCCATCCGCTTCAGGCTCTGGTCGAGGCTGGCCAGCACATATTTGCGGCCGCCCCACTCGCCATAAGGCCCTGCCCACATTTCGTAGCCGGCCTTGGTCGAAATGATCAGCTCGTCGCGATAACCGGCAAAGTCCGTCCGCAGGATCTCGCCGAACGCCCGCTCCGCCGAGCCGGGCGGCGGGCCGTAATTGTTGGCGAGGTCGAAATGCGTGATGCCGAGATCGAACGCCCTGCGCGTGATCGCCTGCTTGGTTCTATGCGACGTGTCGTCGCCGAAATTGTGCCACAGCCCAAGCGAGATCGCCGGCAGCTTCAGGCCGGACCGCCCGCAGCGATTGTAGACCATCTTGTCATAGCGGTTTTCGGCGGGGACATACGGCATGGGAAATCCTCAAATCGAAACGAGCCGACAGCTGCGCCGCAACAGTGGGGCAGTCGAGCTTGCCACCCTTAGCCTCTCCCCGCGCAAACGGGGAGAGGCTTTTTGCGGTGCTTGGGCGGCGCGCCGCCTACTTGGTTTTCTGCTTCGCCAGCAGCTCCTTCGCCGCCTTGACGCCGAGTGCCGCGGGCCGCTCGCAGCTGGTCTGCATAGCGACGAACTTTCCGGTCTCGCCCGAACGCAACAGGCCGGTCATGACGTCGACGGCATGCAGCGCCAGTTCCATCGAGCAGCGGTGCGGCCGACCTTCGGTAATCGCGATCGCCATGTCGGCCAGACCGGCGGTGCGATAGTTGGCCATCATGCCTTGCGAATGCATCTCGTTGGGCACGCCGAACGGATGCGGCCATTTCGGCAGCTTCTTCACCGGTTTGGCGGCTTCGGTGTAGCGCACTTCGCCGCCGAAGAAGTTCGGATCCGGCACGAACACCGTGCCCGCCTCGCCATAGAGTTCCATCGGCGCGTGGCCATGGCTCCAGACATCCCAGCTGGTGTTGAGCGTCACCATGGCGCCGTTCTCGAATTCCAGCACGCCGTGGATCGTCGTCGGCGTGGAGACCGGGATCTTTTCGCCGGCGCGCGGCTTCGAGCTGATGATGCGTTCCGTCATCGGGATCGAAGCGAAGGCGGCGACCTGCTTCACCGGCCCGATCAGCTGGATCAGGTTGGTGATGTAATACGGTCCGATGTCGAGCACCGGCCCGGCGCCCGGCTGGAAGAAGAAGTCCGGATTGGGGTGCCAGTGCTCCATGCCGTGGCTCATCACATGACAGGTGCCGCTGGTGATCCTGCCGAGCCTGCCGGTGTCGATCAGGTCGCGGACAAGCTGGTGCGCGCCGCCGAGGAAGGTGTCGGGCGCCGAACCGATGCGCAGCCCCTTGCTTTCCGCCCGTTTTTTCAGGTCGAGCCCTTCCTTGACCGACAGCACGAAGGGCTTCTCCGAATAGACGTGCTTGCCGGCGTCGAGGATCTGCTTCGACACCTCGTAATGCACCGCCGGAATGGTCAGGTTGACGATGATGTCGATATCGTCGGCCTTGAGCAGCCCCTCGACGGTCTCGGCGCGCAGCTTGAACTCTTTTGCCCGCGCTTTCGCCGCTTCCATGTTGATGTCGGCGCAGGCGCGCATCTCGATGCCGCGAAACAGCGGCGCCAGCGAGAAATACGCCTTCGAGATGTTGCCGCAGCCGATGACGCCGATGCCAAGTTTTGTTGCCATGCTGATGTGCTCCTAATAGGTCTTGGCGGCTGCGATCGAGCGGCGGGCGAAGCGCTCGATATCGTTGGGATTGTCCTGTTCCATGACGTAGTATTTTGCGGCGCTTTTGGCGCGTAGCGCCTTGATCAGGCCGGGCCAGTCGATGGTGCCGTGGCCGACGTCGGACCAGCCGTCCTCGTCGAGGCCCTCGCCCGGCTTGGCCAGGTCCTTGACATGGACGGCGACGATGCGCTTGCCGTGCTTCTCGATCCAGGGCAGCGGATCGACGCCGCCGCGCACCACCCAGGCGACGTCCATCTCCCAGCCGATGTCGGGCGCGGAGGACAGGATGTGGTCTTGCGGCACCGAGCCGTCGGCGAGCGCCTTGAACTCGAAATCATGGTTGTGCCAGGCAAAGCCATAGCCGGCTTTCCTGGCCGTCTCGCCGACCTTGGCCAGGCGTTCGCCGAAGCCGCGCCAGCCGGCTGTGTCGGCCGGCCTGAACTCGGCATTCAGGAACGGGCAGATGAGCAGCGTGATGCCGAGCGCGTCGGCCGTCCTGCGCACGCCGTCGAAATCCTTCTCGAGCGCGTCGATCGAGAAATGCCCGGTCGGCATGGCGAGCCCGTTCTTGTCGAGCTCGGCACGGAACGCCTTGGGATCGTCATAGACGCCGCCGAACCCTTCGACTTGGCTGTAACCAAGCTCCCCCAGCATCTTGAGCACGCCCTCCCAGGGCTGGAAATTGCGGGCGCTGTAAAGTTGGAATGACCAGTTCATCGTCTCTGTCCGTTTTCTTGTGGATGGTTAGTTTTGGGGGGATGAGTCTTGGGGGAGTGGAAGAGTCTTGGGAGGCTAAATCATGCTCTAGAGGCGGTTACCTGTGACGGCGTCGAAAAGCGAGGCGCGCATCGGGTCAAAACCGATGCCGACCGCCTCGGCGTTGTTTGGCGTGCGCTCGGCTGTCACCCGCACCGTGAAATTCTGGCCGGCGAGCTTCAGCCAGACCAGCGTGTCGGAACCCATGGGCTCGACGACCTCGACATTTGCCGTGGCTGCGAACGGCCATCCCGTGCCGCTGTTGAACGCCACGTGCTCGGGGCGGATGCCGAACACGGCCGGCCCTGGCACCGGGTCCTTCTCGAAAGCATAGGTGGCAAGCGGTATCCGCACATCCTCGGCGACGAAGTGCCAGTCGCCTGCCGCTTGCTCCAGTCTGCCGTCGAGGAAGTTCATTGCCGGCGAGCCGAGGAAGCCGGCGACAAACCGGTTGACCGGCCGGTTATAGATGGTCTGCGGCGCATCGAGCTGCTGGATGACGCCGCCCTTCATCACCGCGATACGGTCGGCCAGCGTCATCGCCTCGATCTGGTCGTGAGTGACGTAGATCATGGTGTTCTCGAGCTTGCGATGCAGCAGCTTGATTTCGACGCGCAATTCCGCGCGCAGCTTGGCGTCGAGATTGGAGAGCGGTTCGTCGAACAGAAATACATCGACGTCACGCACAAGTGCGCGCCCGATCGCCACGCGCTGGCGCTGGCCGCCGGACAGCGCCGCCGGCTTGCGATGCAAAAGCGGTTCGATCTGCAGGATCTCGGCGGCCCGGGCGATGCGCTTGGCGATCTCGTCCTTGGCGAGGCCGGCAACGCGCAGCCCGAACGACAGGTTCTTCTCCACCGTCATCTGCGGATAGAGCGCGTAGGACTGGAACACCATGCCGATGCCGCGATCCTTGGGCTCTTCCCAGGTGACGTTCTTGCCCTTGATGAAGATGCGGCCTTCGGAAACGTCGAGCAGCCCGGCAATGCAGTTGAGCAAGGTCGACTTGCCGCAGCCGGACGGGCCGAGCAGCACGATGAATTCGCCTTCGGCAACATCGAGGTTGAGCGTCTGCAGCACCGATATCGCACCGAAATTCAGCGACAGGTTCTGGATCGAGACGCTGGTGCCGTTTGCCGCAATGCTGCCGTTTGCGTTCATCGCCATCATCCTTTCACCGCGCCGGCGGCGATGCCGCGCACGAACAATTTTCCGGACAGGAAATAGACGATCAGCGGCACCAGGCCGGTCAGGATGGTGGCTGCCATGTTGACGTTGTATTCCTTCACGCCTTGCACCGAGTTGACGATGTTGTTGAGCTGCACCGTCATCGGATAGGTGTCGGGGCGGGTGTAGACGACGCCGAACAGGAAGTCGTTCCAGATGCCGGTCACCTGCAGGATGATGGCGACGACAAAGATCGGCAGCGACATCGGCAGCATGATGCGGAAATAGATGCCCCAGAAGCCGGCGCCGTCGACACGCGCTGCCCGGAACAGCTCCTCCGGCATGGAGGTAAAGTAGTTGCGGAACAACAGTGTGAGGATCGGCATGCCGAAGATGGAATGGACGATCACCAGGCCGCTGAGGCTGCCGTAGAGGCCGACTTCGCGCAGGATGATGACGATCGGATAGATCATCACCTGATAGGGGATGAAGGCGCCGACGATCAGGATGATGAAGAAGGTGTCGGCACCTTTGAAGCGCCAGTTGGCAAGCGCATAGCCGTTCACCGAGGCGAGCGCGATCGACAGGATCACCGACGGGATCGTGATGCGCACGGAATTCCAGAAGCCACGCGACAGCCCGTCGCAGTTGAGCCCGGTGCAGGCGCTCGACCAGGCCTTGACCCATGGCTCGAAGGTGATCTCCATCGGCGGCGAGAAGATGTTGCCGAGGCGTATCTCGGGCATGCCTTTGAGCGACGTCACCACCATCACATAGAGCGGCAAAAGATAGTAGAGCGCCACCACGATGAGCGTGCCGTAGAGGAAGATGTTGCGGCGCGAGAACATATGCCGCGGCTTCGGCCCGCTCGGCCCGTACGCTTCGAGCGTGCCGGGGCCGGCCGGCAAGGAAACGGTATGGTCAGACACGCTTCTTGCCTCCAAACTCGAGATAGGCCCACGGCACGATGACGATGATCACCGACAGCAGCATCATGGTCGAGGCGGCGAACCCCTGACCGAGGTTCTGGGCGAAGAACATGTAGTCATAGACATATTTGGCCGGGACTTCGGAGGCGATGCCGGGCCCGCCGCTGGTCTGGGCGACAACCAGGTCATAGATCTTGACGATACCGGCAGCGATGATGACCAGCGTGGTGATGAAGACCGGCCGCATCATCGGTATGATGATGAACAGATAGGTCTTCCAGGTCGGTATCCCGTCGACCCGCGCTGCCTTCCAGATATCCTCGTCGATCCCGCGCAGGCCGGCCAGCATCAGGCACATGATGAGCCCGGTGCCCTGCCAGAGAGCGGCGATCAATATGCCGTAGATGACGATGCTGGAATCATAGAGCGGATTGAAGCTGAAGCTCTCCCAGCCGAGGCTGCGCACCACTCCCTGGATCCCGAACTCGGGGTTGAGCAGCCACTGCCAGACGAGGCCGGTGACGATGAAGGAGAGGGCGAAGGGATAGAGGAAAATGGTCCGGAACGTGTCCTCGAACCGGATCTTCTGGTCGAGCAGGGCGGCAAGCAGGAAGCCGATCACCAGCGAGAACAGCAGCGACAGCACGCCGTAGATCAGCAGGTTCTCGATCGAGACCAGCCAGCGCGGCACCGACCACAGCCGGTAGTACTGGTCGAGCCCGACGAAATTCAGCCGTGGCAGGAGCTTCGAACTGGTGAAGGAATAAAGCACCGTCCACGCGCTGCCGCCGACAAAGATCACCAGCGCTGTGAGGATCATTGGGATCGAGGCGATCTTCGCATTGAGGTTGCGAAAGAGTTGGCTAGGGCGTTCGCTCTTGCTCATCTGCACAGCCGCGCTGGATCGGGTAAGGGCCGGAGGGTCAAGAGGCCTTGACCCGAGCTCCCGCCCTGCGTTTGCAGGGGCGGGAGTGAGGCGGTCGGTCGATCGCTCAATCGGCCGAACCGACAATGGCGACGAAGCGCTTCTGCGCATCTTCCACGGTCATGTCCTGCTTGGCGAAGAACTCGGAGAAAAGATCCTCCTTCTGCTTCTGGGTATCCTGCGAAAGCAGCTGGTCGGTCCAGGGCATGACATTGCCCTTGGCGAGAATTTCGAGCCCCTTCTTCATGCAGTCGTTCGCCGCCTTGAGGTCGACGTCGCCGCGTACCGGCAGCGAACCTTTCTTGAGATTGAAGGCGACCTGCGTCTTGGGATCGAGCAGCGTGTGGGCCAGCACTTCCTGTGCCTTCGATTTTTCGGGATCCTTCAGCAGCGGGAAGTAGAAAGCGTCGCCGCCGGTGGCGATCATCTCGTTGAGACCGAGGCCCGGAAGGCAAGTATAGTCCTTGCCGGCGGTCTGGCCGGCAACCTGGAACTCGCCCTGCGCCCAGTCACCCATGATCTGGCCGCCCGCCTTGCCGGTGATGACCAGATTGGTGGCCTGGTTCCAGTCCTGCACATTGGTGTTCTTGGCCATCTTGCGGGCATCGTCCGCGGCCTTGAAGACCTTGGCGACCTCGGGCCCGGCGGCGAATTCCGCGTCCTTGTCCTTGTAGACCTTGAGGAAGGCGTCGGTGCCGCCGACCGCCGCAAGCAGCACGTCGAAAGCGCCGGAGGCCTGCCAGGGCTGCCCGCCGACCGCGAGCGGCTGGATGCCTGCCTTTTCAAGCGCGGGCGCCGCAGCGACATATTCATTCCAGTTCTTCGGCACCGGCACGCCGGCTTTTTTGAAGGCCGCATTCGACAGCCACAGCCACTGCCAGGAGTGGATATTGACGGGCACGCAATAGATCTTGCCGTCGAGGGTACAGCCATCGAGCAGGCTCTTCGGCTGCACGATTTCCGTCCACTTTTCCTTGGTGGCGAGATCGGTGAGGTCGCGCATCAGCCCGGCCTGCACCAATTCTTCCGCCTGCCGGCCGTGATTGAACTGGGTCGCGCCCATCGGGTCGCCGCCGGTGATGCGGCTGATCATGATCGGCCGCGCCGTGCCGCCGGAGCCGGCGATGGCGCCGTCAACCCAGTGATTGCCGGTTGCGTCGAAAGCCTTGGCGAGTTCGGCGACCGCTGCCGCCTCGCCGCCGGAGGTCCACCAATGGGTGACTTCCAGATCCGTCGCGGCCGCCGGGCCGGCAAATTGCAGCGCGACCGTCGTAGCCAGCGCAGCAGTCATGAGTTGGTATCGCATTTCGTTCCTCCCAGAATCTGAAACGTTACAGATTTTCGATACGGCAATTGCTTAAGGCGCGCAACCCCTCAGGCGAAGGTGGCATCAAGTTTTTTCGAAGCGCGAATAAAATCACGCGGCTCGTCGGCCTACCGCATCGCAACAAGAGGGGTTGCACTGCAAAATGGAATGCTGCGACGCCAAAAAATCGGAAAAGCCCGTTCCAATCACGGTTTTGCACCGACTGCAGCACCGCTCGTTCTGCATCTGTCACCAGTGATATGGCGACGGTCGTGACAATCTGTAACGTTTCAGTATATAGCGGTTTCATTCGGTGAGGGCCCGCGGCGAACCCGCGGCCGGCCGATTGCCGGCCTGTCCGGCAACTGTTATGCGCCTGACGGGGCGGGATGAATGAACAGGCATCAAAAAGAGAAGGCCGACGAAGCGTCGGGCCAGGGCCGGCCGACACTGAAGACGCTCGCCTTCATGACCGGGCTGGGCGTCACCACCGTGTCGCGCGCGCTGAAGGACGCCCCCGAGATCGGCGCCGAGACCAGGCGGCGCGTCCAGCTTGTCGCCAAGCAGATCGGTTATCGGCCCAACCGTGCCGGCGTCCGCCTGCGCACCGGCAAGACCAATGTCATCAGCCTGGTGCTCAACACCGAGCACGAGATCATGAGCTTTGTCTCGGATATCATCTACGGCGTTTCCGAAGTCATTGCCGACACGCCCTACCATTTGATCGTGACACCCTACTCGCGCTCGCAGGATCCGCTCGACCCCATCCGCTACCTCGTGGAAACCGGTTCAGCCGATGGCGTCATCATTTCGCGCACGCAGCCGAACGATCCGAGGGCCCGTTATATGCTGGAGCGCGGCATCCCCTTTGCCACGCATGGCCGCACCGATATGGGGCTGATCCATCCCTACCATGATTTCGACAATTACGCTTTCGCAGCCGAGGCAGTGCGCCATCTGGCCGGCCTCGGCCGCCGCCGCCTGGCTCTGTTGGCGCCGCCGGTCGAGCTGACCTATCACGGCCACACGCTCGCAGGCTTTGCCGATGCGCTGAGCGAGGTCGGCGCCAGCGAGATTCCATTCAACACCGTTTCGATCGATCATTCGATCGAGCAGATCAGAATGCGGACCGCGCAGCTGATGCGCCGCGAAAGCCGCCCGGACGGTTTCATCAGCAGCGCCGCCGCCGCGACGCTCGCCATCGTTGCCGGCATCGAAGACGCCGGCCTCAAGCTTGGCCGCGATGTCGATGTGGTGTCCAAACAATCGTCGGAGCTTCTGCACCTGTTTCGCAGCGAATTGCTGGTCGTCAACGAGAACTTCCGACTGGCCGGCGCCGAACTCGCCCGCTCGGTGCTGGGCTGGATCGGCGGCGCCGCCCCCGGCTCCTTGCAAAGCCTGAGCGAACCGGGCGAAGTCCAGGCCTATCGCCGCCCGGCGTGAGCGGGATATGTTCAGATTGAACTGGCCATCCCGCGCATCTATTTGTCTTGGCCGCATTTCTGCGACGCGAAATGACCCCACTTGGCTGCAATGCAAAATGCGCGCTGCTGACTGGCAGCCTTGGGGCCGGAGAACGAACCCGCTGCGGGGGATGGGCGCGCGCAGCGGGTTCGTTCTCCGATCTCTTGCAAGTCATTCCCGAACGTTGGTGCACTTCTCGAAATTCGCCGTTGCGAATACGGGATTCCGTGTACGTGCGTGCCGGACCCTTAATGTCGGCGCGGCCGGCGATTGCGCTGGACTCGCTCTTGTAGTTCCCGGAGGTAAGTAATGTTCCGCTTGATAACGGCAGACAAACTACCATCGGGGTTTAGTCGCATCGCTCTCTGCAGATGCTCATTCGCGTTGGCAACATATTGGTCAAACTGCGCGTAAGACCGTTCACGTGCCGGTTGCGGTACGCCGCTGCGTCGCGCATTGTTATAGCACTTGTTCGCCATTCCGATCAGCGCATCACCACGAAGTTGATGGTACGACGCGCTATGCTCAACTTCAGGATGATCTCGAGCGAAATCATCCATCAGCTGAATCGCGGCCTTCTGCTCGCGACTTCGGATCATGGCTACAGCAATACGACGGAGTTCTTGCTCTTCGAGCCGGCCGACAGCAGCTTGGATTAAAATTTTGCTAGCTAGTGCACGCTGCTCCTCAGTTGTCTCGTCTCCAGAAAGGAGAGCTTCTCCAAACTGGACGAGAACATCGCGTGGTAGGCCTAGGTAACTATTGCTGCGCGTGTTAAGCCACTCCTGCACCGGCCTAGGATCTTTTAATGATGCTTGGACTTCTGCGAAGAGTTGTAAGGCTCGAACATTACGTGAATCCCGCTTAAGTAAATCTGCTACGGCTCGCTGAGCTTCAACAATGTCACCTATGGCCAAGTCCTGCTCAATGGCCCGCAGTTCTCTTATCGTTGCGTATCGCGGATGTGCGGGAAGAACACACAAAACCCGTGCTTCATCAATATCGAATACCGGCGGTGGGCAACCTTCCTCGCGCATTGCACGAAGAATAGTAGGTATCCCCTGCCCTTCTGCTTGCGCTATCTGCAATCGATTGAAGAACCAAGCTAACGTTTGGTTTCGCCAACGTGGCGCAGCCTCCCCGGCCCGAAACTTGTCGGCGTTCACGCCATAAGGCAGTGATCCCGGCGATAGTATTTCAATACGATCTTCGAATACTGTGACGCGCGTTGGTTCGGTCTCTTCGTAGTCACGATGAGCAAGAGCATTCCCCATCGCTTCATACAAAGCGCGCTTTGGATACTTCACTGCATTCGGGACAACCCTATCGCTCTTGTCGAAGGTGGTGAATGACTGAACATCTAACAACTCGTTGAGTCGTCTCGACTGCTCAATCAAAGTTCCATAAAGTTCGTGCCGCTCAGCATAGACATCAGAACGATCGCGGCCTGGATAGATAGAAAAAAGGCTGACCAAACCTGGAACAAAACGCTGCGGCTCACGGCCGAAGAGGATTACTGCGAAATTCCTAGGGCGCAATAATCCAGTAAGCGGCTCTCGACCACAGAGCGGAGGAACCATTGCACTAAGCGCTGTTTCGTCGGAAAGATAAGCTTCAACGCCTCGTTCAGCAGAGAACATCCTCATCCGTTGCAAGGCATCTCTTAACGCAAGCAAGTCCAAATCGTTGATTGTGGCGCCGTTGCAAAGCCGACGATCCCACGGCAGCTTCGCTCCCTTACGGATTAGCAACTCACGCAGGGTCCCGTTCCGCGCCTCTCGCGTTTCGCGACCGATCCGGACGAAGTGCTTGGCGCCGTCGTCTCCGGAACGGACGCTATGCGCATCACCTGTGGATGGCTGGATGAAAATCAGCAAACGTCGAGAAGGATCATCGCTGGGCAGCTCTTCTACTATAGGAGCGATGGGCGGAGCGACGCGATCACGGCAGCGTTGGAGAACCTGACCTTTCCTTCAGCCGATTGGCTGTCAGACCGACCTTCATCAAGGCCGGGAAGCCGTGGGTATCTTTCGCCTCACGTGCACCACAGACAACGTATCCTCCTCCAAGGTTGGCTAGGTCATTCGCGAATGCTGATAACGTTCGTACGACGTCTTCGATGTCCGCCACGTTCTCTTTCCATTCAATCTGTTCCGACTCGCGCGCTGCGAGTTGGTCCAAGTCGATGGAATGGCGGAAGCCTTGGTTAGCTCGGGATTGGTTGGAGTTTGACACCAATATATGACCTTGCAATGTGTACTTACAAATCCGGCTTGATACGCTACGGCGATTTTCGCCTAAGTCGGCCTCGATAGCAGAAGATGGGGACAATCGCAGCGCATTTATGTGAATTATTGTACGTGTCTCGTAGCGCTTGCCGGGCCTAGTGCATCCCGGTGAACGCGGAACCCGAGCGGGAAGGGCTCTGAGACTGGTCTGGCTCATAGCGGTGGCGACGGATTGATAGATAAAAAAGAACGCCCGGTTGCCATGGCAGACGGCATCGATATGTTGCGCTGGCGGGCCCGGTCGCTCCCAGCCGAAGTCAGGTTTCAACGTTCCATTCTTTTTTGGCGTGAGCGCGCCAGCGCAATGACGTCCGCTTCCGCTATGTGGCGCCAAAACCAGACAATTGGCAAAGCCCCATTTGCCGGCGTCGGGCGCGGCCGCGAGGTTGATGAAGGGCAGGTTCTGGGATCAGCAATCTGCGTGCTGAACGGCAACTATGCGGCGCTAGCCGCCCGCTCCGCTCCCCCACGGGCCATGGAATGCACCCTGCCCGTCGATACGCTCGAAGCCATGCGCGCCGAAGAAATCGCGCTGCGCCTGGATCAGGTTCGAAGTGCCGCGGCCCTGCCGGTAGCTGTCGAAATAGGCAAGTGCAGATGACAGGGCCGGCACCGGCGAGCCGGCTTCGGCCGCCCTTGCGACGACACGGCGAAGCGACGGATGTGCCTCCTGCATCAATGAGACGAAAGCCGGCGCCATCAACAGGTTGGTGGCTGCACCGCCGGCGCCGAAGGCCTCCGCCATCGTATCCAGCAATTGCGAGCGGATGATGCAGCCGGCCCGCCAGATCTTGGCGATGACCGGCATCGGCAGGTTCCAGTTGAATTCCTTCGACGCGCCGCTCATCACCGCGAATCCTTGCGCGTAGGCGGCGATCTTGCCGGCAAACAGAGCCAGCTCGAGATCGCCGAGCAGGGCGTCCCTGTCTCCGGAAATCTTGCTCACGCCGCCGCCATAGACCTTTTCGGCGGCAAGCCGCTCGTCCTTGATCGACGACAGCACGCGTGCCGCCACAGCCGCCTCGATCGCGGTGGCCGGGATGCCTAGCTGCTGCGCCTCGATCACCGACCATTTGCCGGTGCCTTTCTGGCCGGCGCGGTCGAGGATGATGTCGACCACCGGTTTGCCGGTCTTGGGATCGTCGGCGGCCAGCACCTTGGCGGTGATCTCGATCAGGTACGAATTGAGCCGACCCGTGTTCCACTGGGAAAACACCTCGGCGATCTCTTTCGGCCCCATGCCGAGCCCGTCGCGCAATATGCCGTAGATCTCGGCGATCATCTGCATGTCGGCATATTCGATGCCGTTGTGGATGGTCTTGACGAAATGGCCGGCGCCGTCGGTGCCAAGCCACGCCGCGCAAGGCTCGCCCTTGAACTTGGCCGAGATCGCGGTCAGCACCTTTTCGACGCGCTTCCAGGACTCTTCGGTGCCGCCGACCATGATCGAGGGACCGTGGCGTGCGCCCTCCTCGCCGCCGGACACGCCCATGCCGATGAAGGTCAGGCCCGAATCGGTAAGCTCGGAGAAGCGCCGCATCGTATCGCGGAAATTGGCATTGCCGGCGTCGATGACGATGTCGTTGGCCGACAGCACGCCGCGCAATGCCGCGATCTGCTCGTCGACTGGCTTGCCGGCCAGCACCATGATGATGATCGGCCGCGGCGGCCGGATCGCGGCGGCCAGTTCTTCGAGGCTGTAGCAGGGCACCACCCTATCCCGAAGCGCGCCGGCATTTTCGACAAAGGCATCGGTGCGCGCCGCGGTGCGATTGAAGACGGCGATGCGGTGCCCCTTCTCGGCGATATTGAGCGCCAGGTTGGAGCCCATCGTGCCAAGGCCGATCAGGCCTATTTCGGCTTTTTCCATCGTTTCTTCCCTGCTTTCGGATCTTGTTGGTTTGAGCCCGCGATTGGGTTGGACGCCCATTCTTGATGGCGATGATTGACGGGGGTTCGCGGCCGCGTCAACCGCCTCGCCGAATTGTCTTGCAGCCTGAGGCGTGCTGAGCTTCAGGTCAGGCCGAGCCGGGGTCGAAGACGGGCGCGTAAGCGACCAAACAGGTGGTTTCCGAGAACCGGAGCGGAGCGTACTTAAGTACGTGAGCACCGGAAGCGCAGGATACCGCCATTTGCAGGCCGGCATCACCTGACTATCAGCACGTCACTCCGGCCTGATATCGATCGGCGCCTCTATCTTCACCATCTCGAAATCCGAGACCAGGATATCGAGCCGCGCCGTCCACCGGCCGGAGACCGGAATGACGAGATCGTCGACGCGCCAGGTGCCGTCGCCAAGCCTCGTCGCCGGGCGTTTTATCGGCTCGACACCGGAATCGGGCTTTGACAGCACCAGCGTTGCCTGCTTGGCGTCGAGCGGGCCGAAATCGCCGGTCATGATGAAGATCGAAGCGGCAACAGGCCCGGTATGGCCGGGCACAATGCTGAGATCGGCCATCGCTTGCAGCGTGTGGATATGCACCGATGCCGGCTGTGCGGCGGCGATCGCCAGCGCGCGCGGTGGCGGCGTGAAGCGCCAACCGGCGGCGATGCCGAAGATCGCGACCACGATCAGCACCTCGATGCCGATCGAGCGGGCCAGTCGCCTCTGGACTTCCGTCTTTCCCGCCTCGGCGGGGACCGTAAGCTTGAAGCGGTTGACGGCAGCGAGCGTGAACAGAAAGACAAGCAGCACCAGCTTGATCAGCAGCAGCCGGCCATAGGCAGTGTGGACCAGCGCCGACGGCGTTTTCACCTGGATGACGGCGAGCACGATGCCGGCTGCCGCAAGCCCGACCACGACGGGCAGGATCGCTTGCGAAAACCGGCGCAGCAACGGCCCGGCTTCGGCCGGCTGCCGTTTCAAGGCTAGACCGAGCGGCGTCAGCGCTCCGGCCCAGACAGCAATGCCGACGCCGTGCAGAAACACCATCGGCCTTGTCAGCCATTGCGGCTCGGCGGCACTGGCATGCCCGCTGGCGGCAAGTGCAGCGCCGACGCCGACCAGTCCGGCCAAGGCGAGCGGCCTTGCGTCGGCGGGCGGCACGACCAGCGACAACAGGCCAAGGCCGAGCGCCATCAGCGCGATCAACACCGTCCAGCCAAAGCTGGTACCGAGCGCGGTCTGCCAGATGACCGGCTGCGCCAGCCGGGCGAGCGGCGCACCGAGTGCATCCAGCCCCTGGAAACCGAGCGACAGCGGTGCCGCCGCCAACCCGCACAGGATCGCAGCGACGATCATGTTCCGGCCGGATCGCCCGCCTTGCGCCAACCAGGCCTGCGCAAAGGCACCGCCGACCCCGAAAAACAGGCCGATGTATAGAAAAACCTTGCCGATCCAAATCGCCGTTCGAAGCCCCCGGTCGACGGCTTCGGCAACGGTCGGCGCAGCACTCGATGCACCGACCGAGAACAGCACCGAGCCGCCGACCGGATGCCCGTCGGCGGAGATTACCCGCCAGCTCAGCACATGTGTGCCCGACGTGAGCGCCTGCGGATTGTCGATCTCGACGGTCTGGCCGCTGAGCCGAAAGGACGTCAGCGGAACCGCCGTGCCGTCGGGCCGCACCAGCGTCAGCACCAGCGGCGAAACCGGTTCGCTGAAGGTCAGCGACATTTGCGACGGGCTTTGCGCCAGCACCGCGGCGTCAGCCGGCTCGGCCTTGATCAGCGCCGCATGGGCGAAGGCTGCGTTTGGCGCGGCAATGGTGGCAAGCAGCACAATCACGGCCAGCAGGCCGATGGCAAGCCGGCCGGTTGTGCAGGCCGTTCGCAGGATGGATGCCGCACTCATGTCACCGCCACAAAGACAGCGGCGCGCTCTTTCGGATAGAGCGCGCCGCGTAAGGATCATTTCTTCGGCAGCAGCTTGAGGCCGGGCGCCGGAAATTCCAGCGCGTCCTCAGCCTGCCCGGCCGCCGGAATTTCGATCCAGCGATCGGCAACCCCGTCACATTCCTGCACCACCGGGAAATGCAGCGTCTGGCCTGCCGGCAGGTCGGGCGCCAGCGTCGCGCGAAAGACGAATTCGTCGTAGAACTCGTCCGGCAGGCTGCCGGCGCTCCAGTCGATCTCCTTGACGCCGCTGGTCACTGCCTGGCCGTAGAGCTGGTAGGACTTTTCGTATTTGCCGTTCTTGACCTGCAGTGTCCAACCCGGCTTCGGCATCGGTTTGACCGAGAGCACCCCTTCCGGGATCTGCACGCGCAGCGCGGTCGTCGCCTTGCCCTCGCAGCCATGCGGCACCCGAAGAACCGCCTTGTAGGTCGAGCCCACCGCCGCCTCCGGCGTTTCGAGCGTGATGTGGGCAAAGGCCGCGCTGGTCCCGAGGACAAGAAGCACGCAGCCGGGCAAAAGAGATTTCGTCATGACGGTACCTCTCGAAGCGGCCAAGTCAGTCGTCGTCCTGGGGCGCCGCGCTGCCGATGCCTTGCACGGCGAATTCAATCTGCACGGGCCCGGCTTCCTCGAAGGTCAGCGTGGCGGAGAACGTTTCGCCCTCCTTGGGCTGCCGCTTCAAATCCATGAACATCAAATGATAGCCGTTAGGCGCCAGCGCGACCTTGCCGCCAGCCGGGATTTCGAGGCCGCCGATGACCGGCCGCATGGTCATGACGCCATTGCTGACGCCCATCTCGTGCAGTTCGGCCTTGGCCGAAATGTCGGAGGTGATCGACAGCAGGCGATCCGCCGCACTGCCTGTGTTGGTGATGGTGAAGTAGCCGCCGGCCACCTTGGCGCCGGCTGGCGTGGCGCGCGACCAGGGGTGCCCGATCTCGAGATCGCCAAGCTTGAACTCGTGTGCCAACACCGTCTGGGCGCTGGCGAACAGGAGGGCAAGAACGCAAAGGGCGACGCCGAGACGCTGCTCGAAACGACCCAGTGAGAAGCGCCTGCGGCTGGATGCGGCAGCGCGAAAAGAGTGAGACATGATTGCTCCGTGGACTTTAGGGGATCGCGCCGATGGCCGGTCGCGAACGATGTCGATAAACGCGCCGGCAAAGCGTTGCGCGGCGCGAACCAGAACGGATCAGGCCGTCGCCGGTGGTGCGCGCGGATTGGACGGAGTGCGGGCGCGGGCGAAATCGCGATGCCGGAAGGCCGGCAGGAAAAAGGCGATGGTTTCGACGGAAAGGCTGCGAGCCAGGCTCCCGGCGGCATCGGGTGGCGCGTAGACCGCCGAAACGAGGTTGCAGCCAAGCATGCAGCAAGCCGGCATGTGCTGCTGATGCGGATCGCCGGCGGGGAGTTGCGTCGCACCGTCATGGGTGCAGATCGTGTTGCCGAAAGCATCGAATTGCGAGGCGTTCGGCGCGCCGCCGGAAGCAAACGCGCCGAACATCGACTGGAGCATGAAAAGCCACGCCGCGGCGAACGCGACCGGCATGCTCCATCGTCTCCGGCGTATGGTCAAGAACCAGCCTCTTCACGCAGCAACGTCAGCTCTCTAGCACGGAGCCGGCGGCCGGAAAATCGCCAAAACGTTGCTGCGGCAACGCAACACAATCACGCGCGTTGCGGCTGCCTGCCCTCGGGAATGGACGTCAGCAGCGTGTGGCGGGCCGATTTCAGGTGCTTGCGGCAGGCGGCGTCGACCTTGGCGAGATCGCGCGATTTGAGCGCGGCGATATAGGCGAGATGCTCCTGGACCGCGACTTCGTTGCGCTCGCGCTCCTGCGCCTTGTTCCACTGGTAGTGGTAGTGGAAGATCATGGCGATGACGTCGTAGAAATCGACGATGAAGCGGTTGTGCGACGCCCGATGGATCAGCCGGTGAAAGCGCTCGTCAAGCTCGGAGAATTCGTTGAAGCGCACGGCGATCTCGCGCTCCAGCCGGTGATGCTCGTCTTCCAGGCGGTCGAGGTCGGCCCACACCGGGCTGTCCTCGGGCAGAGCGGCAAAGGCTGCGGCCGAGCGCAGTTCGAACATCTCGCGGATTTCGGTCAACTCCAGCGCGAAGGCGCGGGTAAAGCCTTTCAGCACCCAGTGGCTGTTGCGGCGCTTCTCGATCAGCCCGAAGCGCGAGAAGCGGATCAGGAATTCGCGCACGCTGGTGGTGCCGACGCCGATCTCACGCGCCAGTTCGAGCTCGTTGATCTGCATGCCGGCTTCGGCACCGCTGGCAAGCAGCCGCCGCATGAAGGAGCGCTCGATGATCTCGGCCAGCGTGTCGGTTTCTTCCTCGGGGAAGAAATCGTCCGGTCGTGGTTCGCGCAGGACCGTTTTGCTGCGCTTGTTCCAGTCGATCAGCCCGGTTTCTTCCATGCGCGCAAGGATAGTGCGGACCGTCGTGCGGCTGACGCCGAGCAGCGTACCCAGCTCCGGCTCCGAAGGCAGGCTCCTGGTTTCGTCGAGCAGCCTCAGACCGCGATTATAGGCGTCCTTGTAAACGTTGTTGCTCTTCGACATCCCCTGCCCCGTGGCGCATCGGCGTTTGCGGCCAGTGTGAAGCGTTTCTCGCGCATGAAACCGGTACCTTTTCGGAAAACATCATGCGCAACGCTAGTTTTGGTTGTAGAGCCTACTTCTCGCATCCAAAAGACGCGTCGCGCTCTGGCGAAAAAACAATTGACGCAAAAATGTTTTTTCACGATAAAAGACATTATATGTTAAGAGCCGCGTGTCAATCCGCTCGCGCACCCAGGAACACACCCAGGAAGCTCCCGTGAACGCCGCAAACAGCATTCTTCTGTCTCCCGCCGACAATGTCGCGGTCGCCAATGGCCGCATCGAGATCGGCACCGTGCTGCCGGGCGGCGCCGTCGCCGCCGCAGTGATCGAGCCGGGCCACAAAGTGGCGATCAAGCCGATTGCGGCCGGCGAGGCCGTGGTCAAATACGCCCAGGCGATCGGCCGCGCCACGCAGGACATCGCGCCCGGCGAGCATGTCCATTCGCACAATCTGGTCTTCGAAAGCGGGCGTTTGCCGGTGGTGCCGCCGAGCGAGGCAGTGCATGCGACCGAGGCCGACCGCGCCCGCACCTTCATGGGCTACCGCCGCGCCGACGGCCGCGCCGGTACGCGCAACTTCATTGGCATTCTCGCCAGCGTCAATTGCTCGGCCACCGTCTGCCACGCCATCGCCGACGCGGCGAACCGCACGCTTTTGCCGCAATATCCCGGCATTGACGGCTTCGTCCCGATCGTCCACGGCCAGGGCTGCGGCATGAGCGCCACCGGCGACGGCATGATGGTGCTACACCGCACGCTGGCCGGCTACGCCCGTCATCCGAATTTTGGTGGTGTGCTGATGGTCGGGCTCGGCTGCGAGGTCAACCAGCTCACCCTCTACGGCCAGAAGGGCGTTGCCGCGGGAAAACGTCATTTCAACATCCAGGAAGCCGGCGGCTCGCGCAAATCGGTCGAGAAGGCGTTGGTCGTGCTGGCCGAGATCGCCGAGGAGGTCGGCAAGCTTCAGCGTGAGCCGATCCCGGTCAGCGAGATCGTCGTCGGCCTGCAATGCGGCGGCTCCGACGGCATGTCCGGCATTACCGCCAATCCGGCGCTGGGTGCCGCGGTCGACATCCTGGCCGGCGTCGGCGGCATCGGCATCCTTTCCGAGACAACGGAGATCTACGGCGCCGAGCACCTGCTCGCCTATCGCGCCGCAACCCCCGAGATCGCCGCCAAGCTCGACGGTTATGTGAAATGGTGGGAAGACCACGTCGCCAAGCATGGCGCATCGATCGACAACAATCCCTCACCGGGTAATAAGCGCGGCGGCCTGACCACCATCCTGGAAAAGTCGCTCGGCGCGGTCGCCAAGGGCGGCCAGACGCCGCTCAACGGCGTCTTCGGCTATGCCGAAAAGGTCACCGGGCACGGGCTGGTGTTCATGGACACGCCCGGCTACGACCCGGTTTCGGCCACCGGCCAGGTGGCGGGCGGCGCCAACGTCATCGTCTTCACCACCGGCCGCGGCTCCTGCTTCGGCTGCCGGCCGACGCCGTCGATCAAGGTCGCCAGCAACTCGACCATGTATCACACGATGGAAGAGGACATGGACGTGAATTGCGGCGTCATCGCCTCGGGCGAAAAGACCATCGCCGGCATGGGCCGCGAGATCTTCGAACTGATCGTCGAGACGGCTTCGGGCCGCAAGACCAAGAGCGAAGAGTTCGGCTACGGCGACAACGAGTTCGTGCCTTGGCATCTCGGAGCGACGCTCTAAGCCGGACATGCGCAATAGTCGCGAACACCGGACGTGATCGCCAGGCGTCACAGTTCCAACGCTCCCGAAAAAGAATGAACATTCCATATTGACTGAGTGATGGAATTAATATTCCATACGGGATATTGGAGGAGATTGGCAGCGGAATTCCGAGGGAGCAAGCTTTCCCGCCCAGCCATTCGAGCGGCCATCAAACATCGCTTGCGCCGACCGAGGTGATGCACTATCAAAATGCGGTAAATGTTTTTTATTGATAAAGTTCCGTTCGGGCCGCGCCATCCGAATGGAGCTTCCGCAACATTCACCGGGCGACTTAGGGAGGACTCCTAATGAAATTCGTGACCAGCATTCTCAATCGCCGCGCCTTCGTGGCACTTGCAGCCGCCTCGATGCTTGCCGGCGTGATGCATTCGGCGCCGGCATCCGCGGCCGACGCGACCATTCCGATCATCGTCAAGGACACCACGTCCTTCTACTGGCAGATCGTTCTGGCGGGAGCCCGCAAGGCCGGCAAGGACCTCGGCGTCAACGTGCCGGAGCTCGGCGCCCAGGCCGAGACCGACGTCAACGGCCAGATCTCGATCCTTGAAAATGCCGTCGCCGGCAACCCGGCGGCCGTCGTCATTGCGCCGACCGAAGCCAAGGCGCTCGGCAAGCCGATCGACGAGGCCGCCACCAAGGTCAAGATCATCGGCATCGACTCTGGCGCCGACTCCAAGGCCTTCACCTCGTTCCTGACCACCGACAACATCCAGGGCGGCCGCGTTGCCGCTGACGGCCTTGCCGCAGCCATCGGCGAAGCCAATGGCGGCAAGGTCGAGGGCGACGTCGCCCTGATCACCGCTCTTCCGGGCGCCGGCTCGCTCGAACAGCGCGCCCAGGGTTTTAAGGAACAGCTCGCTGCCAAATATCCGGGCCTCAAGCTGGTCGCCGACAAATACGCCGACGGCCAGGCCACCACCGGCCTCAACATCGCCACCGACCTGATCACCGCCAACCCCAACCTCAAGGGCATCTTCGCCTCCAACCTGATCATGGCGCAGGGCGTCGGCCAGGCGATCGCCGAGAACAGTCTTGCCGGCAAGGTCGGGCTGGTCGGTTTCGACAGCGACGAGAAGCTGATCAAGTTCCTCAACGACGGCGTCATTTCGGCTCTCGTCGTCCAGGATCCGTACCGGATGGGCTATGACGGCATCAAGACGGCGCTCGCCGCCTCGAAGGGCGAGAAGGTCGAGGCCAATGTCGACACGGGCGCCAATTTGGTCACCAAGGCCAACATGAAGGATCCGAAGATCGACGCGCTGCTCAACCCGAAGCTCGACTGAGCATAGCCTCAGGTGAACTGTTTCCGGGGCCTTTTCGCCCCGGAAACATCCCACTCGTGCCAATCGCGAGGCCAATCTTTGGGGGCCAATCTGGGAGGATTGTCATGATGTCGACGGCGCAGGAACTCCATCCGGCCCCAACGCTGGAACCGGGCAGGACCATCCTCGAACTCCGCGGGCTGGAAAAGCGCTATCCCGGCACCCATGCGCTGAAGCCGGTCGATCTCGCCTTCAAGGCCGGCGAGATCCACGCCATCGTCGGCGAGAACGGCGCCGGCAAATCCACCCTGATCAAGCTTCTTACCGGCGTCATGCCGCGCACCTCCGGCGACGTCATCTGGGAGGGCAAACCTGCCGCATTGGCAACGCCGCATGAGGCGATGGCGCTCGGTATCAATGCCGTGCATCAGGAAGTCGTCCTGTGCCGCCATCTCACCGTCGCCGCCAACATGTTCCTCGGCGAGGAGGATTCCCGCTTCGGCATCCTGCAGCAGCGGGCGATGATCAGGCAGGCGCAGAAGATCATCGACGATCTCGGCTTCGACCTGCCGGCGCATGTCATGCTGGGTGACCTGACCATCGGCCAGCAGCAGTTGATCGCCGCCGCCCGCGCCACCGTGCGCGGCACCAAATTCCTGATCTTCGACGAGCCGACCGCCTATCTTACCCGCAAGGAGGCCGACCAGCTGTTCACGCTGATTCGCCGGCTGAAGGGCGAAGGCGTCACCATCATCTACATCAGCCATCGCATGGAAGAAGTGTTCGAGCTCGCCGACCGCGTCTCGGTGCTGCGCGACGGCACGCTGGTCGGCACCAGGAACATTGCCGAGACCAATGACGCCGAGCTGGTCAAGATGATGATCAACCGCTCGATCGAGCAGGTCTACCACAAGGAGCATTTCACCCCCGGCGCGACCATCGTCGAAACCAGGAACCTGTCCGGCAAGGGTTTCGAAAATGTCTCGATGTCCGTCCGCGCCGGCGAGATCGTCGGCCTCTACGGCCTGATCGGCGCCGGGCGCAGCGAGTTCGTCACCACGCTCTATGGCCGCCACCGCAAATCGGCCGGCCAGATCCTCTGGGAGGGCAAGGAGGTCAAGGTGAATTCCGAACATGACGCGATCAGGCTCGGCATGGCGCTGGCCCCGGAAAGCCGCCGCGACCAGGGCCTCTGCCTCAACCTGCCGGTCGGACTCAACCTCAATCTGCCGATCTACAAGCGCATCTCCAGCAATCTGCTGATCTCCCGCGCGCAGGAAAAGGCGCAAGCCGATCGCCAGATCGCCGACCTGCGCATCAAGACGCCGACGCGCGGCGCGCTGGCCTCCAGCCTGTCCGGCGGTAACCAGCAGAAGATCGTCATCGGCAAATGGCTCGCCCATGGCGCCAAGCTATTCATCTTCGACGAGCCGACTGTCGGCGTCGACGTGGGCACCAAGGCCGAGATCTACCGCCTGTTCGGCGCGCTGTTGTCCAAGGGAGCCGGCATCATCCTGATCTCGTCCTACCTGCCCGAGGTTTATGAACTCGCCGACACGCTGCACGTGTTCCGGCGCGGCAAGCTGGTGGCCACGCACGGCTTTCGTACCGCTGACCACGAGGAGATCCTCACCCAGGCGCTGGCCGAGAAACAAGAAAAACCGGGAGGACGGATATGAGCACCGAGGCGATCGCTGCCGAAAGGCCGAAACGCAACTACAACGCCCTGTTCGGGCTGACACTGCTGGCGCTGCTGGTTCTTTTATGGATCATCCTGTCGGTGGCGACGCCGAGCTTCGCCTCGGCCAACAACATCTCGAACCTGTTGCGGCAAGGGTCGATGATCGCCATCCTGGCGGTCGGCCAGACCTTCGTCATCATCACCGGCGGCATCGATCTTTCCGTCGGCGCCGTGGTCGGCTTCGCCACTGTCATCGTCGCGATGCTGATCAACGCCGGGACACCGGTTTTCCTCGCCATCCTGATCACCTTGCTGGTCGGCGTCGCCATCGGCATGTTCCATGGCTTCGGCATCGTCAAGATGGGCCTGCCGCCCTTCATCATCACCCTGGCGACGCTGACCTCGCTGCGCGGCATCGGTCTGTTGATGACCAACGGCAACTCGATCTCGATCAACAACGACGCCTTCCAGACGTTCTCGCGCAGTTCCTTCGCCGGCGTCCCCAATCTGTTCTGGATGGTGATCCTGGTCGGTATCCCAGCCTACATCTTCCTGCACCACAGCCGCTGGGGCCGCTATCTGTTCTCGGTCGGCTCCAACGCCGAGGCGTCGCGCCTCTCAGGCGTCAACGTCCAGCGCACCATCTACATGGCCTACACGCTGTCGGGGCTGTGTGCGGCCTTCGTCGGCGTGCTGCTTGCCTCGCGCATCGGCATCGGCAATCCGACGCAGGCCGAGGGCTGGGAATTGCAGGCGATCGCCTCCTCGGTGATCGGCGGCACCTCGCTGTTCGGCGCTGTCGGCTCCGTGCACGGACCGCTGCTCGGCGCCTTCATCCTTGCCACCATCAACAACGGCGCCAATCTGCTCAACGTCAACGCCTTCTGGCAGCGCATCATCACCGGCGTGCTGATCATCGTCATCGTCTATTTCGACGGGCTGCGCCGCCGCGGCAAATAGACTGCCTCCCAACAACCGCCGGCCTCGCGACAGCAGGGCCGGCGGTGCCATGAACCGACTGGATTGAAGCATGAAAGCCGTCGTCTGCCGCTCGCCCGGCGAACTTGTCCTCGAAGATCGTCCGGCGCCTGGCGCGCCCCCCGCCGGCTGGGCGCTGGTCGCCGTCAGCCATGTCGGCATCTGCGGCACCGACTATCACATCTTCGAAGGCAAGCACCCGTTCCTCGCCTATCCCCGCATCATGGGCCACGAGGTTTCTGGCACCGTGATCGAGGTTGGCGAGGACGTCGATCTCGCCGTCGGCGAAGCGGTGATCGTCAATCCCTATCTCGCCTGCGGCAAATGCATCGCCTGCCGGCAAGGCAAGCCGAATTGCTGTGTCATGATCGAGGTGCTCGGCGTCCACCGCGACGGCGCCATGTGCGAGCAGATCCTGGTGCCGGCGCAAAATCTTTATCCGGCAAACGGCCTGTCGCTGGCCGATGCCGCCGCCGTCGAATTCCTGGCGATCGGCGCCCATGCCGTGCGGCGCTCGCTGGCTGATCCACGTGCGCGCACACTGGTCATCGGTGCAGGCCCGATCGGGCTCGGCACGGCGCTGTTCGCCCGCATCGCCGGGCTCGATGTGATGCTGCTCGACATGAGTGCGGAGAGGCTGGGTTTCGCCGAAAGCGAACTCGGCTTCGCGACCCTCGACGGCTCGCGGGGCGCTGCTGCCGACCTGGTGCGGGAAGCAACCGGCGGCGACGGCTTCGACGTGGTTTTCGATGCCACCGGCAACACCCGGTCGGTGCAGTCGGCCTTCGCCCATGTCGCGCACGGCGGGGCGCTGGTCCTGGTCAGCGTCGTCAAGGACGACATCGCCTTTTCCGATCCCGAATTCCACAAGCGCGAGATGATGCTGATCGGCAGCCGCAACGCCCTGCGTGCCGATTTCGACCATGTCGCCGCTTCGATCCGCAACGGCGCGCTGCCGCTGACAAAGCTGGTCACCCACCGCACCACGCTTGGCGAGACGCCGCACGACCTCGCCCGCTGGGCGCATGAGAAGTCCGGCCTGATCAAGGCCGTCATTCAGGTCGGATGATGCCAGGGCTGCCGCATCTCAGAGCGCCGACAATTTGAGCTCGATCCGCTCGGCCGGGAAGCGCGACTCCGAAAACTGTATCGGCTGACCGTCGGGCGTGACGTTGACGGCAACCGTCACCAGCACGATGGCGCCGGGCTGCAGCTCGAGGTCCGCAAGGTCGACGGCATCGGCATGGCGCGCCGACAGCACGGTCGATTGCCTGAGATAGTCGTCGATGCCGAAACGTGCCAGCGATGCGGTGATCGAACCGGTTTCCGCCATGGCGGCATCGATGCCGGCAAAGCGCTTGGCATCGAACCAGCCGGCAGCGCGGGACACCGGCATTCCATCGGCTTCGCCGCGCGTTTCCAGGCGTATCACATCGGCGCCCGTCGCAAGGCCTAAGCCCTCTGCGACACGACGGTTGGCCGGCTCGACCGATGACGCGAGCAAGGTGATATGCCGCTCGGACGCCTGTCCTTGCAATCCCTCGGAAAAGCGGGTGCGAGCGCCGATCGGATAAGACAGCAGCTTGCGCGACAGCACGAAGGTGCCGCGCCCCTGCTCCGCCCTGAGCACGCCCTCCTGCACCAGCGCTGCGATAGCGCTACGCACCGTATGGCGGTTGACGCCATAGCGTCCGGCCAACGCGATCTCCGGCGGCAGCGCGGCATTCTCGGGAAAATCGCCGACGGCGATCGAATGCAGTATCTGGTCGGCGATCTGCCGCCACAGCGCGACACCGCTGCGCCGCTCGATGCGGTTGGCTTGTCCGATCATCTCCCGCCCCAATTCTTTGCGCCGATCTTTTGGCCGTGTCACGTGCCCGTCATGGACACGCGCTAAATAACAAGTATAATTTGTATAGTTGTCTATATCAATAGATAAATTCACGCAAACGAGGAGTACGGCCATGCGAGGACGGGAAGCGCGAGAGCAGGCCGAGCGCAAGGCCGTGATGGCGACGCTGGCGCAATCGGCCGGCGAAGACATCGTCCGCCTGTGGGACGAAACCGGCCTGCCTTGCGAAGCGGAACTTCTGCGTGGCCCCGAAACCGGCCTGGTTACGGTACGCGGCCGCATCGGCGGCGGTGGTGCCCCTTTCAATGTCGGCGAGGCGACGGTCACCCGTGCCACGGTGCGGCTCGCGTCCGGCCATGTCGGCCACTGCTACGCACTTGGTCGCGACAAGCAGAAGGCAAGGCTGGCGGCGATCGCCGATGCGCTGTGGCAGGACCCGGCCCACCGCAATGAGGTCGAGATCAGGATCGTTGCGCCATTGCAGGCGGCACTGGCCAAGGCGCGTGAACAGCGCCGCGCCGAGACGGCGGCGACCAAGGTCGATTTCTTCACCATGGTACGCGGAGAAGACTGATGGACATCGTAACCCAAGCGATCGAAGGCGGCTTTGCCGATCCGGTATTCAACGCGCAGACCGTATTCCGTGCCGTGATGGACGCGATGGCGCGGCCGGGCAGCGTCCAGCCCTTGCCGGCCCTTGCCCACCCACCGGCGCCGCTGTCGGCCACCGCCGGCGCCGTTGCGCTGGCGCTGTGCGACAACGACACGCCGCTCTGGCTCGACCCGGCTTTGCAGGTGTCGGCGGTGAAATCCTGGCTTGGCTTCCATACCGGCGCGCCGCTGGCCAACACCCCGGCCGACGCGCATTTCGCGCTGATCGCCACGCCGGCCGAGATGATGGCGCTCGACGGGTTTTCGCAAGGCACCCAGGATTATCCCGATCGCTCCACGACGCTGATCCTCGAGGTCGGCGATCTTGTCTCCGGCGCTGCGCTGCTGCTCGAAGGCCCGGGCATCGAGACGACGGCGACGATCGCGCCGGCGCAAATGCCGCGCCATTTCGTCGAGCAATGGAAGCAGAACAACCAGCGCTTTCCCCGCGGTGTCGACATCGTCCTCGCCACCCCTGACAGCGTTGCCTGCCTGCCGCGTACGACGCGCATCAAGATGATGGAGGCGTAGCATGTATGTTGCGGTAAAGGGTGGCGAAGCGGCCATTCGCAACGCCCACAAACTGCTCGCCGACCGCCGGCGCGGCGACCGCTCGGTGCCCGCACTTCGCCTCGACCAGATCGTCGAGCAGCTGGCGCTCGGCGTCGACCGGGTGATGAGCGAAGGTTCGCTCTACGACCGGGAATTGGCGGCACTCGCCATCGTCCAGGCGCGCGGCGACATGATCGAGGCGATCTTCCTGGTTCGCGCCTATCGCACGACGCTGCCGCGTTTCGGCTACACAAGGGCGATCGACACCGGCACGATGCTGGTCGAGCGACGGGTGTCGGCGACCTACAAGGACCTGCCCGGCGGCCAGCTGCTCGGCCCGACTTTCGACTACACCCACCGCCTGCTCGATCCCGAGCTCGCCGCCGGCGGCGATGTCGCCGAACCGGAGCAGCGCGCAGGCGAGGCGGAAGCCATGCCGCGCGTCTCGGCCATCCTCGCCCGCGAAGGCCTGATCGAGCCCGACGGCGACATGCCTGGGGATCATACCCTCGGCGACATCACCCGCGAGCCGCTCGAATTCCCGATGGCGCGCGACATCCGCCTGCAGGCGCTGTCGCGCAGCGACGAGGGGTTTCTGCTGGCGCTCGGCTATTCCACCCAGCGCGGCTACGCGCGCAACCATCCCTTCGTCGGCGAGGTTCGCATCGGCGAGGTCGAACTGGAACTGGACGTGCCGGAACTGCCCTTTGCCGTGCCGCTCGGCAGCATCCGCGTCACCGAATGCCAGATGGTCAACCAGTTCAAGGGCTCGGCCAAGGCGCCGCCGCAATTCACCCGCGGCTATGGCCTCGTCTTCGGCCAGAGCGAGCGCAAGGCCATGGCCATGGCGCTATGCGACCGCGCGCTGCGCGCCTCGGAGTTGGGTGAGGATGTCATCGCCGCAGCGCAGGACGAGGAGTTCGTCATCTCGCATTCCGACAATGTCCAGGCGACCGGCTTCGTCGAGCATCTGAAGCTGCCGCATTATGTCGACTTCCAGGCCGAGCTCGACCTCGTGCGCCGCATGCGCGCCGAGCATGATGCCCGCGAAAATGCCGGCAAGGCCGAAGAAAAGAGGGAGGCAGCGGAATGAGTGCACAACCAGCGGACATCGCCACCTACAACTTCGCCTATCTTGACGAACAGACCAAGCGGATGATCCGCCGCGCCATCCTCAAGGGCATCGCCATCCCCGGCTATCAGGTGCCGTTTGCCTCGCGCGAAATGCCGATGCCCTATGGTTGGGGCACCGGCGGCGTCCAGGTCACCGCTTCGATCATTGGCCCGGACGATGTGCTCAAGGTCATCGACCAGGGCGCCGACGACACCACCAATGCCGTCTCGATCCGCGCCTTCTTCAAGAAGGTCGCCAATGTCGCGGTCACCACCGAGACGGCCAAGGCGACCATCATCCAGACCCGCCACCGCATCCCTGAATATCCGCTGAGTGCCGGTCAGGTGCTGGTCTACCAGGTGCCCATCCCCGAGCCGCTGCGCTTCCTCGAGCCGCGGGAAACGGAGACGCGCAAGATGCATGCGCTGGAGGAATACGGCCTTATGCATGTGAAGCTCTACGAGGACATCGCCAGGCACGGCCGCATCGCCACCACCTACGCCTACCCGGTCAAGGTTGAGGGCCGCTATGTGATGGATCCCTCGCCGACGCCGAAATTCGACAATCCGAAGATGCACCGTTCGCCGGCTTTGCAATTGTTCGGCGCCGGCCGCGAAAAGCGCATCTACGCGCTGCCGCCCTTCACCGATGTGGTCAGCCTCGATTTCGAGGACCATCCGTTCGAGGCACAGACCTTCGACCAGCCCTGCGCGCTGTGCGCGGCCGAGAACGTCTATCTCGACGAGGTCATCCTCGACGACCATGGCGGCCACATGTTCGTCTGCTCCGATACCGATCATTGCGAGAGGCGGCGCGCGGAAGGCCACTGCGGCCATCTCGCGCCCGAGACCCATCTTGCCCCAGGAAAAACGGAGCCGGCGCAATGACAGACGAACCGCTGCTGCGCGTTTCGGCGCTGTCCAAATTCTACGGCTCGCGCGTCGGCTGCGAGAACGTCACTTTTGACCTCTGGCCGGGCGAAGTGCTGGCGGTGGTCGGCGAATCCGGTTCCGGCAAGACGACTTTGCTCAACTGCCTGTCAACTCGACTGCTGCCCAGCTCCGGCACCGCCAGCTACCGGATGCGCGACGGCCAGTTTCGCGAACTCTACCGCATGAGCGAGGCCGAGCGCCGCTTCCTGATGCGCACCGATTGGGGTTTTGTCCATCAGAACCCGGCCGACGGGCTGCGCATGACGGTGTCGGCCGGCGCCAATGTCGGCGAGCGGCTGATGGCGGTCGGCGACCGCCACTATGGAAAAATCCGCGCCACCGCGGTCGACTGGTTGTCGCGTGTCGAGATCGACGAAGACCGCATCGACGACGAGCCGCGCGCCTTTTCCGGAGGCATGCGCCAGCGCCTGCAGATCGCCCGCAACCTCGTCACCGGGCCGCGGCTGGTGTTCATGGACGAGCCAACCGGCGGCCTCGACGTCTCGGTGCAGGCGCGCCTGCTCGATCTGTTGCGCGGCCTGGTCACCGATCTCGGCCTGGCCGCCATCGTCGTCACCCACGATCTCGCCGTGGCGCGGCTGTTGTCGCAGCGCATGATGGTGATGAAGGACGGCCGCGTCGTCGAAAGCGGCCTCACGGACCGCGTCCTCGACGATCCGCGCGCGCCCTATACCCAGTTGCTTGTCTCCTCGATCCTGCAGGTGTGACGATGGAACGCATTTGCCTGGCACCTACCCCCACCCCGCTGCTTCGCAGCGACCCTCCCCACAAGGGGGAGGGTAAAACGCCGGCGCCCTACCTCCCCCTTGTGGGGAGGTCGGACCGAAGGTCCGGGTGGGGGTACTCCGGCCCGCAGACGAATGACGATTGGAGAACCCTCTGATGGCAACCCCGCTCGTTGTCTCCGATGTCGCGAAGAGCTTCACCATGCATCTGCGCGACGGCATCAAACTGCCGGTGGTCGCTGGTGTCTCGTTCGCGATCAGGGCCGGCGAATGCGCCGTGCTCGGCGGCCCGTCCGGCGCCGGCAAGAGCTCGATCCTGAAGATGCTCTACGGCAATTATGCCGCCGACGAAGGCCAGATCATCGTCCAGCACGAGGGCGGGCTCATCGATCTCGCCTCGGCCAGCCCGCGCACCGTGCTTGCCGTGCGCCGGCTTACCATCGGCTATGTCAGCCAGTTCCTGCGCACCGTGCCGCGTGTCTCTGCGCTCGATGTCGTGGCCGAACCGCTGGTCGAGCGCGGCGAGGAGCGCGAGGTCGCGCACGGCAAGGCACGTGCCTTGCTGGCGCAGCTCAACCTGCCGGAAAAGCTCTGGGCGCTGCCGCCGGCGACGTTCTCCGGCGGTGAACAGCAGCGCGTCAACATCGCGCGCGGCTTCATCACCGAGCACCCGATCCTGCTGCTCGACGAGCCGACCGCTTCGCTCGACGCCAGGAACCGCGACGTGGTGATTTCCCTGATCGCCGCCAAGAAGGCGGCGGGCGTCGCTTTGCTCGGCATCTTCCACGACCACGACGTGCGTGAGGCGGTGGCCGACCGTATCATCGACGTGACCGCCTTCGCCGCCGGAAAAATTGCCGCATGACGAGGAAACTGTCGGAGGCGCCGCTGATCCACGAGACGGCGGAAGTCGAGAACTCAACGCTTGGCCGCTGGACCGAGATCGCCGAGCGCTGCCGGGTTTCCGAAAGCACGCTCGGCGACTATTCCTACATGATGCAGGACTGCGGCGTCTGGTGCGCAACGATCGGCAAATTCGCCAACATCGCCGCAAGCGTGCGCATCAACGCTACCAACCATCCGACCTGGCGGCCGGCGCTGCACCATTTCACCTATCGCGCCTCGGATTATTGGGACGACGCCGAGCACGAGAGCGAATTCTTCGCCAAGCGCCGCGCCAAACGCGTCACCATCGGCCACGACACCTGGCTCGGCCACGGCTCGACCATCCTGCCCGGCGTCACCGTCGGCCATGGCGCGGCGGTCGGTGCCGGCGCGGTGGTGTCGAAGGACGTCGCGCCCTACACCGTCGTCGCCGGCGTACCGGCCAAGCCGATCCGCGAACGCTTCGACCGCCGCACCGCGGAGCGCTACCAGGCGCTCGCCTGGTGGGACTGGGACCATGCAAGGCTGCGCGCCGCGCTCGACGATTTCCGCGAGCTGGAGGCCAATCAGTTTTTGGAGAAGCATGGGGGTTGACGCCCTGAATAAGTCAGCCGCTCAGGCAAATGTCCAAAATAATAGAAAGAAATCCTAACGTAATAAGAATAGCAACACCAGTCTGATTTAACCTGATAAGTTCTATAAATTTTTTGTCATAACCAATATCTATAAGCGATTTGGTTTTTTCCTCAACTTTATTTGCAAAATTTATCGTAACTAGAACGATTAAAAAAATGAGAATCATTAGAATAATGGCCGCGTCACGCCCATTTCCATAATTGTACAAGTATCCAGATATTGGATG
Organism: Mesorhizobium sp. M0018; assembly: GCF_040323955.1. Taxonomy (NCBI): domain Bacteria; kingdom Pseudomonadati; phylum Pseudomonadota; class Alphaproteobacteria; order Hyphomicrobiales; family Phyllobacteriaceae; genus Mesorhizobium; species Mesorhizobium sp. M0018. Next base: position 427,849 of record NZ_JAMYVL010000001.1, read on the forward strand.
GTTCAAGCTACCAACCCGATATATGGACGTCAAAACCAGGGCCACTGTGAAACTCATCGCAGCGACTACCCCTGCAGCATACAGTCGCAACCACTGGCGCCAACGTAGCAATTAGGAAGCCTCTCTTTGATACGAGTTTGAATCTTTATTTCAATCTTGATGATGTGGAAACCCCGGCAGCATCACTTGGCGAATCATGCCTTTGATATTCTACTTCTTGGCACGGTTTTCATGTCCCTGACACATCGTCGGGGCAGGACGCGGCCTTCCTTTGGAGATCGCAATGCCTGTTTCAGTCAGACCTTCGCTCGCCGGATTCTTTGCCGGCTCGAACCCGACCCCTCCGGTGCATCTCGGCAGGCGCTACGACACCTCTGGTAATTTTCTCAACGAGCCCGGCAACACGGTCGTCTGCCATCTCGTCAACGGCTCGGCTTCGGAAGCGGTGATCATCGACGTGCGTGAGCGCATGCGCGCCATGCCTGATGCCGACGGGCTGGCCTTCACGCCCGTCTCCAGCCTGCACATGACGCTGTTCCAGGGCATCATCGAATACCGCCGCCGGCTTCCCTATTGGCCGGAGGATGTGCCGCTCGACACCAGCATCGACGACATGACCCGCCTCTATCAGGAACGCCTGAACGGCTTCGAAGGCTACGGCGCCTTCAAGATCAAGGTCGTCGATGTCGTGCCGACGGGCTTGACCGTTGCCGGCGCAACCGATGAGGACGTGCATATCCTGCGCGCATGGCGCGATGCCTTGTCGGCGCCTTTCGGATACCGGCATCCCGACCACGACACTTACGTCTTCCACATCACGTTCGCCTACCAGATCCGGCGTCTGGCGGACGAAGGGGCGTCCGAGTGGCAAGATCTGTTCGACGATTGCCTCTCGCTGTTTGCCCGCCAGGCTCCGGTGATCGAGCTGCGGCCACCTGCCTTTTGCCGCTTCAGGGACATGGAGCATTTCGAGGAGTTGCTGATCCTCGGCTGATCCCATCCAAGCCGCCCGGACGGCAGCGGTTTGGGTCAACTCGCCTTCGCGCCAAACGCGCCTGTGGGCAGTAACAAAACTGACATCAATCCGACACCGCAGGTTCATGCCGTTGCGCTAGCGAGGGTTAACAGACCTTCAACCGCGACTGGACTGGAACTTACCCATGTCAGCAACGCCAGAAATGTCAGCAACGCTCGAAATTCGCGGCGTCACCCGCCGGTTCGGCAAGAACACCGCTGTCAGCAATGTCGACATCTCGATTCCGCACGGTCAGATGGTCGGCATCATCGGTCGCTCCGGCGCCGGCAAATCGACGCTTCTGCGCATGATCAACCGCCTCATCGATCCGAGCCAAGGATCGATTTTTTTTGACGGCGCCGAAATTTCCCGGCTGCGCGGCTCGCCGCTCCGACGCTGGCAGCGCGACTGCGCCATGATCTTCCAGCAGTTCAACCTGGTGCCGCGCCTCGATGTGCTGACCAATGTGCTGCTCGGCCGGCTCAATCACCGTTCGACCGTGTCCAACCTATTTGGCATGTTCTCCCGCGGTGAATGCGCCGAGGCGGTTGCAGCCCTCGAGCGCCTCGACATCGCCCGCACCGCCCTGCAGCCGGCCGGCACGCTTTCCGGCGGCCAGCAGCAGCGCGTTGCGATTGCGCGCGCCATGATGCAGCAGCCGAAGGTGTTGCTGGCGGATGAGCCGATTGCCTCGCTCGATCCGCTCAACGCCAAGGTGGTGATGGATTCGCTGCAGGACATCAATTTGCGCGAGGGCATCACCGTCATCACAAATCTGCATACGCTGGATACGGCCCGCACCTACTGCAACCGCATCATCGGCATGGCCGCCGGCAAGGTCGTCTTCGACGGCCCGCCTGAAGCCCTCAACCGCGAGGCCGTGCGCATGGTCTACGGCGCCGACAGCAATGGCGGCGAAATCTCCGAGGCCATCACCTCCACCAGTGTCGCCATCAAACAGAAAATCGCTGCATCCGCCGGACCGCTCGAGCCCGCATTCCCGGGATATTGAGAACGACCTGATCGCCCGCCCGCGTCAAAGGCACCTGTCAAAAAATTCGAACGCTACCGGCGCGAGGCCGGGACCAACAGGAGAGAGATAATGTTCAGGAAGATGGTTTTTGGCGCCGTTTCATTGCTCGCCATCGCGGCAAGCGCCGCTCACGCCCAGGATATCAAGGAATTCCGCATCGGCATCCTTGGCGGTGAAAACGAAGCGGACCGGCTGCGCAACTTTCAGTGCCTCGCCGATCACATGAAGTCCGAATTCGGCTTCGAGAAGGTCTCGCTGTTCCCGGCCGCCGACTATGACGGCGTTATCCAGGGCCTGCTCGGCGGCACGCTCGATTTCGCAGAGCTTGGCGCGTCGGGCTATGCCAGCGTCTACCTCAAGGATCCGAACGCCGTGACCCCGATCCTCACCACCCAGCAGACCGACGGCGCGACCGGCTATTATTCGATCGGCCTTGCGCTGAAGTCGTCCGGCATCACCGACATCAAGTCGGCCAAGGGCAAGAAGCTCGGCTATGCCGACCCGGATTCGACCTCCGGCTACCTGATCCCGCTGACCCAGATCCCGAAAGACACCGGCGCTTCGAACGAAACCTTCTTCGCCTCGACACAGTTCAATGGTGGCCACGAGAACAACCTCCTCGCCGTTCGCGACGGCAAGGTCGATGTTGCGGTTGACGATTCCTCTGGCATCGGCGACTTCAAGAACGGCTACACCTCCGGCACCTTCCACAAGGAAGTCGCCAAGGGCGCCGTGGACCCCAACGATTTCGTCGAAGTCTGGCGCTCCGGCTTGATCCCGAACGGCCCGCTGGTCGTGCGCACCGCACTCGGCGGCGATATGAGCGCCAAGCTCGCCAACTTCTTCACCAGCCTGCCGGCCAAGGACAAGCCTTGCTTCGAGGCCATCGAAGGCGGCGATTTCACCGGCTATGTTCCGGTGAAGCCGGACTTCTACAGCGTCATCGTCGAAGCCCGCAAAGCCGCGATCGGCGGCTGACGACAATTGCGGAAAGGGCGGCGTCCATTAGAGCGACGTGCGTCCACTTGGACGCACAAAGTACGCTCTAACACTTAGATGCCGCATCGTGCTTTCCGAAAGTCGACTTTCGGGCCGATGCGGTCGCCGCCTTTTTTTCGTGTCCGCTCGTGACCCCGTATGACCTTCGCCGCTACAATTCGTTCAGACGCGGTCCGGCAGGCAGCAGACGCCTGGCGACGCCAGACGTCCTTGCGCCGGTTCTACACGGCGCTCGGCATCGGCTCACTGCTTGTCGCCATGTGCACAGCCATGTGGTTCGCCGACGAGGCCAATGCCGGACATTTCTTCGATCGGCTGCCGCACATACTGGATTTCCTTAGTTGGCTTGTTCCCAAGGACTGGAACGACGTCTGGCGGGCGCTGTTCGACATCACATCGCCGCACGACAAGGGCAGCCAAGAGTTCAACTTCCCGCTTGGCCGCGTCTATCTCTGGGGCGGCTTTTATCTACCCGAATATTTCGAGCTGATGCTCACCACGCTTAACGTGGCGCTGGTTTCCACTTTCATCGGCTTTGTCTTTGCGGTGCCCTTTTCCTTCATCGCCGCGCGCAACTTGACGCCGAGTCCGGTGCTCAGGCTCGTCGTCAAGCGCTTCATGGAACTGCTTCGCGCCTTCCCCGAGATCGTCATTGCCGGCCTGTTCGCAGCCATCCTCTCGACCGGCCCGGTCGCAGCCATCATCGCCATCGGCCTGCATTCCATCGGCGCCCTCGGCAAGCTCTTCTACGAGATCAACGAAAACATCGACATGCGCGCCGAAGAAGGCCTGCGCGCGGTCGGCGCCAACTGGTTCGAGCGCGTGCGCTTTGCCGGCCTGCCGCAAGTGCTGCCCAATTTCATGTCCTACACGCTGCTCAGGATCGAGATCAATGTGCGTATCTCGACCATTATCGGCGCGGTCGGCGGTGGCGGCATCGGCGAGGAACTGAAGCTCTCCATCTCGCGCGGCTTCGGCGCCAAGACGCTGGCATTGGTGCTGCTGCTGTTCACGACGATCTTCCTCGTCGACCAGTTTTCCGCCTGGCTACGCCGCAAGCTCGTCGGCGAGCAGGCATTCATGATGGGTGCCTGACCATGATCCCAAAAAGTGGATTCCCGTTTTTGGAAAAGATCATGGCAAATCAACAAGAAGACTGCCCATGGCCGCAATGACCGCCGATGAGATGCGGTCGATCGAGGAGCGCTTCCCCCAAGTGTTCCGGCGGCCCTTGTACAAACGCTTCGGCCCGCTGGTCCTGTTCACCAGCATCCTGCTCTATCTCCTCTACGCCTTGTGGTTCTTCAGCCTGCCGCAAGTGCTGAGGGAATCGCACTGGGAGCGCCTGCCGCTCTTCCTGACGCAATGGATCAGCTACGATCTGCAGCCGGAATTCCGTCTCGACCAGCCTCAGATCACACCCAGATATCCGCGTTTTTCGGCGCTCGGCGAAGACCCGCATCCCGATTGGGTCATCACCAACGCCAACGGCTCCTACACCGTCCTGATCGACGGCCGGGCCAAATCGGTCACCTTCGACAAGGCCGAAGCGACGCTTGTCGCCAATGGCCAGGCGGTGCCGATGTCGTTGACCAGCGGCAAACCGGTAATATCCGGCCCGGTGCCGGAGTGGATCACCGCGCATGACGATGAGATCGTCGCCAGGATGGGCTTTGCCGGCGAGGTCCGCATAACCGTCGATCGCGTCAAGGTCCGCAAACGCTTCCTCGGCTGGGCGAATTTCGTCTTCGACACACGCTCGCCCTTCTTCGGCAAGTCGCCCGGCGAGGTGGTCTCGTTGCTGATGTCCGGACCCCAGCTCAAGCCGGGCACATCAAACATTGCGCTGGCCGCCGACAATATCTGGAACAACGCCCAATGGCAGCATGGCGACGTCTGGACGAAGCTGTTCCAGACCATCGTCATGGCGTTTCTCGGCACCTTGCTCGGCGGCATCGTTGCCTTCCCGCTCGCCTTCTTCGCCGCCCGCAACATCACCCCGAGCGGCCTGCTTAGCCAGGTGCTAAAGCGGTTCTTCGATTTCATGCGTTCGGTCGACATGCTGATCTGGGCGCTGTTCTTCACCCGCGCCTTCGGCCCGGGGCCGCTTGCCGGCAGCGCCGCGATTTTCTTCACCGAGATCGGCACGCTCGGCAAAGTCTATTCGGAAGGCCTCGAGAACATCGACGACAAGCCACGCGAGGGCATCCAGTCGACCGGCGCCAACGGCTTGCTGGTGCAGCGCTATGGCGTGCTGCCGGAAGTGATCCCGGTCTTCATCAGCCAGACACTCTATCAGTGGGAATCCAACACCAGGGGCGCGACGATCATCGGCGCCGTCGGTGCCGGTGGCATCGGCCTGAAGCTCTGGGAGGCCATGCGCACCAATTCCAACTGGGCCAATGTCTTCTACATGGTGCTCTTGGTCCTGCTCGTCGTTTTCATCTTCGACAACATTTCCAATTTCCTGCGCCGCCGCTTGAGCAGGACGATCCACGACTACAACCGGATCCAGGCCGGCCAGGGCTGACGGGGGGAGTTGCGCAGGCGTGCGGTTAGGGCGCCTTCCTCCATCCATTCCTGATATGCCTGTAGCCGTCGCGGTAAACAGCTTCCGGGCCTTCGGAAAAGTCGCGCCACACCTTGGTGGCCGCGGCCAGATCCTTCAGCGAACGCCCGAACGCCTCGATCGTCAGCCAATCGTCGTAGCCGCTCTTGCGAATGGCGGAGAAAGTCTCCTTCCAGGGGACGTGGCCGCGGCCCGGCACGCCGCGATCGTTCTCCGAAATATGGATATGGACGATGTTCTTGCGGTTGCGCATATAGGCGCCGATCGGGTCGGCCTCTTCGATGTTGGCGTGGAAGGTGTCGTACATCGCCTTGATGTGCGGCCGGTCGATCGTGTCGATATGCGCCGACAAATCGTCCATCGTGTTGAGCAGATAGCATTCGAAGCGGTTGAGCGCCTCCAGCCCGATGGTGACACCCTTGTTGCCGGCATGGTCACCGATGACGCGCTGCGAAGCGACCGAACGTTTTTTCTCGGCCGCCGTCGGCCCGCTGCCGGAGAAGACCCCGAGTGTCGAATGGAGCGGGCCGCTCAACGTGTTCGCGCCAAGCGCCTGAGCGCAGTCGATCGCCGATTTCATGTAGTCGATACCGGCCTTGCGCGTCGAGGCATCCGGCGAGATCAAATTCATCGCCGGATCGCCCATCGCCGAGACGGCGGTGCGTTGCAGCCCGATACGGTCGAGCAGCTCGCCGAGTTTCCTGTAGTTGTCCGGCGTGCCGGAGAAGACCGGTATCTCGACGCCGTCGAAGCCGGTCGCCTTGATGTCCCTCAACAACGGCTCGTGTTTTTTCGAGACACTGGTCGTCCACAACAACATGCACATGCCGATTTTCATCGACGCCCCTCCCCTTTTTACGGCCGGGCTTGCTCCTCCGGCGACTTCGCCACAAGCCCCCTCATCCGGCCGCTTCGTGGCCACCTTCTCCCCGCCGGGGAAAAGAGTGAACGCCAGCGCCAACGATCTCCTCTCCCCACGAGGAAAGGTCGGATTGCCCCGAATTGCCTTGCAATTCGGCTGGCAATCCGGGTGACGGGGACTTCCCATTAACCGGGCGCAGCGATTAAAGCTTCGTCCACGCTCCGTTCTTCTTCGACGACTTCACGCAGGCCTCGATGAAGGCCATGCCCTCGACGCCGTCCTGCACGGTCGGGAAGACGACATCCTTGGCCGGCTTCCCGCCCTTCCGGCGCGCTGCACGAATAGCCCGCGCGGCTTCCTGATAGATGTTGGCGAAACCTTCGAGATAGCCTTCCGGATGCCCTGGCGGAACGCGGCTGACGCGCCCGGCGACGGGGAGCGCGCCGGCGCCATTACGGGTAATCAACTGCTTCGGCTGGCCGAACGGCGTGTACCAGAGATAGTTCGGGTCGGCCTGCACCCATTCGAGGCCGCCCTTCGAGCCGTAGATGCGCAATTTCAACCCGTTCTCGTGGCCGGGCGCCACCTGGCTTGCCCAGATCATTCCCTTGGCCGGGTGCGACCCGCCGACCGGCTTGAAGCGCAGCAGCACATTGATGTTGTCGTCGAGCGGCCTCCCCGGCACGAAGGCATCGAGATCGGCCGACAACGAATCGAGCTCCAGCCCGGAGACGAAACGGGCAAGGTTGTAGGCGTGCGTGCCGATATCGCCCAGCGCACCGCCGGCACCGGCCTGCTTGGGGTCTGAGCGCCACGCAGCCTGCTTCTGGCCGGTGGCGGCCAGATCTTCGGTCAGCCAGTCCTGCGGATATTCCGACTGCACGATGCGGATATCGCCGAGCTGTCCCTTGGCCACCATCTCGCGTGCCTGCCGCACCATCGGATAGGCGGTGTAGTTATGCGTCAGCACGAACACCTTGCCGGTCTTCTCGACCAGCGCGGCCAACCTCTTCGCCTCGGCCAGCGACGTCGCCAGCGGCTTGTCGCAGATGACATGGATGCCGGCCTCGAGAAAAGCCTTGGCTGCCGGCACGTGCACATTGTTCGGCGTGACGATGGCCACCGCCTCGATGCCATCCGGCCGCTTGGCCTCCGCCTTGGCCATCTCGGCATAGGAGCCGTAGCTGCGTGCCGGATCGAGCCCAAGCTCGGCCGCCGAGGCCTTGGCGCGCTCCGGATTCGACGAGAGGGCCCCGGCAACCAGCACGAACTCGTTATCAATGCGCGCCGCGATGCGGTGCACCGCGCCGATAAAGGCGCCTTGTCCGCCGCCAACCATGCCGTAGCGGATCGGACCGCCTCCCGTTTCCGTCTTCGATGCGCCAACCATGATTTTCTCCCTCGTCACTGAAATACCCCTCCGCTTGAGGGGAAGGTGGCCCGCACGGCCGGGTGGGGTTGGTTCATGCCGAGCTCTACGCCCGGCGACCCCACCCCGATCCGCTGCGCGGATCGACCCTCCCCTCGAGGGGGAGGGATATCTGTGCTAGATCCCCATCATGCCGCGCAGCACCTTTTTATCGGTCGTGCCGCCGGCGAAGTCGTCGAATGCTTTTTCCGTCACCCTGATGATGTGGTGCTGGATGAAGGGAGCGCCTTCGGCCGCACCATCCTCCGGGTGCTTGAGGCAGCATTCCCATTCCAGCACCGCCCATGAATCGTAATTGTATTGAGTGAGCTTGGAGAAGATGCCGCCGAAATCCACCTGCCCGTCACCGAGCGAGCGGAAACGCCCGGCACGGTTGGTCCAGCTCTGGTAACCGGAATAGACACCTTGCCGCCCGGTCGGATTGAATTCGGCATCCTTGACGTGGAACGCCTTGATCCGCTCGTGGTAGATGTCGATGAATTCGAGATAGTCGAGCTGCTGCAGCAGGAAGTGCGACGGGTCGTAGTTGATGTTGCAGCGCTTATGGCCGCCGACCGCATCGAGGAACATCTCGAATGTCGCGCCGTCGAACACGTCCTCGCCCGGATGGATTTCGTAGCCGACATCGACGCCGTTCTCGTCATAAACGTCGAGGATCGGCTTCCAGCGCTTGCCGAGTTCGGCAAAGGCTTCCTCGATCAATCCCGCCGGCCGCTGCGGCCAGGGGTAGAGGTATGGGAAGGCCAACGCGCCGCAAAACGACACCGACGCCTTGAGCCCGAGATTCTTCGACGCCTTGGCGGCGAACTTCATCTGTTCGACCGCCCATTGCTGCCTGGCTTTTGGATTGTTGTGCACCGCAGCCGGCGCGAAGCCGTCGAACTGCGCGTCATAGGCGGGATGCACCGCCACCAGTTGCCCCTGCAGATGCGTCGACAGTTCGGTGATCTCGACGCCGGCATCGGCGCAGATGCCCTTCACCTCGTCGCAATAGGCCTTGGAGGAGGCTGCCTTCTCGAGATCGAACAATCGGGCGTCCCATGTCGGGATCTGCACGCCCTTGTAGCCCAGACCAGCCGCCCATTTGGTGATCGAGGCCAGCGAATTGAACGGCGCGGCGTCGCCCGCAAACTGCGCCAGGAACAGACCAGGCCCCTTCATCGTCGTCGGCATCGGCATCTCCCTATGTTTCACGACCAAGCATAGCGCCGATTGAAAACAGGGCCAGCGTCTTTGGTCTCTTTGCACAGCGCGCTCAGCGCCGCTATTCTGGTATTACCAAATGCCGAAATCTGGTCAAGCCATTTGACGCGCTGCCGCGGTCCTGCAACCATGCCGAGTTAGGCCACATGTTTAAGTATAATCAATAGCATAGACAGGAGCCAACGCTTGATGGCAGCACTTCTTGCCGTCCAGATGAAATTACTGTAGACCTCCCATCAGGCCCAATTGGTCGAACCAGTTTGCAAAAAATGCTGGGACGCCTTGGGGAAGAATCATGCGGCACGCTTCGGCAGAGTGCGCCGCAGGCGAACTGGTACAGGTGATTCTGGGAAGGATAGACCATGCATCTTTCGACGCACAATTGGATGCGGGCGGAGCCGCTGGAAACGACGCTCAAGCGCATCAAGAAATTCGGCTACGAGTCGATCGAGATCTCCGGCGAACCCGATCAGTACAAGCCCAAGGAGACGCGCGCACTGTTGAACGAGTACGGCATTCGCTGCTGGGGAGCGGTGACGCTGATGCTGGGCGAGCGAAATCTCGCCGCCAAGGACCAGGGCCAACGCGAGCGCTCGGTGCAGTATGTCAAGGACGTGCTGACCATGGTCAGCGAACTTGATGGCGAGATCATCACGCTGGTTCCGGCCACCGTCGGTAAGGTGGTGCCGGACGGCACCGAGGAAGAGGAGTGGAAATGGGTGGTCGACGCCACCCGGGAATGCTTCACCCACGCCAAGAAGGTCGGCGTCAAGATCGCGGTCGAGCCACTCAACCGCTTCGAGACCTATCTGTTCAACCGCGGCGCCCAGGCACTGGCGCTGGCCGATGCGGTCAGCCCCGAATGCGGCGTCTGCCTCGACGCCTACCACATCCACATGGAAGAATTTAACGTCTACGACGCCATCCGGCAGATAGGCAAGCGCCTGTACGACTTCCATGTCGCCGACAACAACCGCTTCGCCGCCGGCCTCGGGCAGATCGACTGGCCGAAGATCGTCGGCACGCTGAAGGAGATCGGCTATGACGGCGCGCTGACCAATGAATTCGTCGCCCCCGTCGACCGCACGCCGGCTGCCCCCTATCCCGACATGGTCGAACGCAACCCCGTCGACATCTCGCCGGAGCAGCTGAAATTCATTCAGGACCACGGCTCCAGCGTGCTCACGGAGAAATTCTACACCGACCAGATGCGCATCAACGCGGAAACGCTGCTGCCGCTGATCAAGTAGCCGAGCCGTTTGGAAAGAGCCCTTCCGCCTCACCGCGGCCGGGCCGAGGATGAACATGCGCATCAAGACGGTCCAAGCCTGGTGGGTCCGCATACCGATCGAAGCCGCGAAGCAGCACCGCAGCGACTTCGGTCAGGTGGCGACGTTCGACGCCGCCATCCTGCGCATCGAGACCGACGACGGGCTGGTCGGCTGGGGCGAGGGCAAGAATGCCGCCGGCAGCGCCGGCAGCTACGGCGCCCTTGTCCATTTGCTGAACTACGAGGTCGGCCCGCAGCTGGTCGGCCGCGACCCGGCTGACATCGGCGTCATCTGGGAGATGCTCTATAATGGCACGCGCCACGACAGCGCCGCTCGCGCCGGCCACGCCATGCCGCAATTGGCGCGACGCGGCATGAGCATCGCGGCTATCAGCGCCGTCGACATCGCATTGTGGGACATTCTTGGCAAATCGCTCGGCGTTCCGGTCTGGCGGCTGCTCGGCGGCCGCAAGCTGGACCGCATGCCGGCCTATGCTTCCGGCGGCTGGGCCACTGCGGAAGCCATCGGCGACCAGCTGCAGTCCTACATCGCCAAGGGCGGTTTCAAGGCGCTGAAGATGCGCGTCGGCGCCATGGACGGCGCCCCACACATCTCGGCCGCTCGCGTCCGTGCCGCCAGACAGGCGCTCGGTCCCGATATCGACCTGATGGTCGACGCGCACGGCACCTACACGGTGGCCGAAGCCAAGCGCTTTATCCATCTCGCCGGCGACCTCGATCTCGCCTGGTTCGAGGAGCCGGTGATCGCCGACGACAAGCCCGGCATGGCCGAGGTGCGCGCCTGCGGTTCGATCCCGATCGCCACCGGCGAAAGCGAGGCGACACGCTATGCCTTCCGCGACCTCGCCGTGCTCAAATCCGCCGATATCTTCCAGCCGGATCCGGCCTTTTGCGGTGGCATCAGCGAGGCGATGAAGATCGGCACCATCGCCAGCGCCTTCAATCTGCGCTTTGCGCCGCATCTTTGGGCCGGCGCGCCCTGCTTCTTTGCCGGGCTGCATGTCTGCGCCGCTTCGCCGGCGAGCTTCACCGTCGAATATTCGCTCGGCGCCAACCCGATGATCCACGATCTGATCGAAGAGACTGTCGAAGCAAAGGACGGTATGGTAGCGATCCCTGATAGACCCGGGCTGGGATTCACCATTTCGGAGCGGTTCCTGGAGGCGCACGCGCAACACGGCTGACATGAAAGAAAAGAACCTTCTCGCGGAACTCGCCGCCTATCTGTTCTCCCATTCGGACAAGGAGACGGGCCGCACGCCGTCGGAGCGCGAACTGGCAGAGCATTTCAGCGTCAGCCGCGGCCAGATCCGCGAGGCGCTGGCCATTCTCGAGGCCATGCGCATCGTCGAGCGACGGGCGAAATCCGGCATCTACATCGATACGAAGCAGGCGAGCGTCGAGGCGATGGCGCTGTTCGCCCGCGCCGGCCTGCCGCTCGATCCCGTCCAGATCTACGAGACGGTCGAGTTGCGCAAGATCCACGAGATCAAGGCCGCCGAACTTGCCTGTTCACGCGCCACCGAGGAGAATTTCGAGCGGCTGCGCGAGATCCTGAAGGCCTCCGAGGATCGCATCGCCGCCGGTGAAGGGCTTGCCCGGGAAGACCGCGAGTTCCACCTCGAGATCGTGCGGGCGACCAAGAACAGCGTCTTCCACAATATCTGCAGCGTCTACTACATGATGGGTGAACTGCGCCTGCCGATCTATTTCAACGATCCCGAACGCAGCGTGCGCTCCCATGCCGAGCATATCCAGATCTACGAGGCGCTGCTGCGCCGCGACGGCAATCTCGCCCAGGCGCTGATGAGCGCCCACCTGCAAGGCGCGGAAAGCTACTGGAAGGGGCTGATCGAGGGGCGTGGGGCGAAACCGGAAAGCCCTGCGCTCGAAAAGGCCTGAAATGCCCAAGATCCTGTCAACACACAGACTGCACCCTCGTGCCGCTTCCATGCTGACCGGGGCCGGCGAACTCGTTGTTGCTTCCGCCCTCGATGCGGCCACGCTGGCCGCCGAGGCGAGGAACGCCGATGTCATCATCGTTCGCGCTCCCTTGCCTGCGGCGCTTTTCGAAGGCGCGAAGAAGCTCAGGGCCGCGATCCGCCACGGCGCCGGGCTGGACATGGTACCGATGGAAGCGGCCAATGCGGCCGGCGTGCTGGTGGCGAATGTGCCGGGGGTGAACGCGCGATCTGTCGCCGAATATGTGATGTTCGCGGCGCTGGCGCTGCTTAGGCGCTTCCGTGTGTTGGACCGCGACTTGCGTGCGAAGGGCTGGCTGGCGGGCCGCGAACACACGGTGGTAGCCAGCGAGCTAGCGGGCAAGACGATCGGCATTGTCGGCCTCGGCGCGATCGGTCAGGCGGTTGGCCACATCGCCGCCCATGGGTTCGATCTGAATGTGGTGGCGACGACGCGCAGCATGCGGCCGGCGCCGGACAGGGTCGGCTTCCTGTCGATCGATGCACTCATCGAGCAGAGCGACATCATCGTTCTGTGCTGCCCGCTGACGCCCGAAACACGGGGGCTGATCAGCCGCGAGCGCATTGCGCGGATGAAGCCGGATGCGCTGCTGATCAATGTTTCGCGCGGACCGGTGATCGATGACGACGCGCTGATCGAGGCCTTGCAGAAGGGCCGCATCGGCGGCGCTGCGCTCGATGTTTTTGCTACACAACCGCTACCCCCCAACCATCCTTATTTTGGCTTCGACAACGTCATCGTCACCCCGCACATGGCTGGGATTACCGAGCAGTCGATGATGCGCATGGGCGTCGGCGCGGCTGGCGAAGCCTTGCTGGTGCTGGCCAACAGATTGCCGGTCAATCTGCGCAACCCCGAAGTGGTCGAGCACTACCGGCGGCGGTTCGCTGCCGATTTCTGAAAGCGCCCCAATTTTCCCGAATTCGCCGGCGATGGTGCCGGCATGGCAAGCGTCACAAAATTCCTGCTGACCGCCGGCTTCTGCGTGGCGACGGCGCAAGCCTTCGCCAACGAACAGGGCAGCTACGTGTTCTGCGACAACGGCATACGCTGCCTGGCGGCACCCTGTCCATCGAACAGCGCACTCGACCTTGCTGCTGGGAAGCTCATCAAAGGCGTTTCAATCGACATCGATCGCCTGCCGCAGCAAGACAAGGCGCTCGATCTTTCAGACAAGCTCTATGCCGGCAAGGTCGTTGTTGTCGGCTCGATCGAGAACCGCACCCGGACCTTCAACGGCAAGCGGTACACCCTGCCTTGGCTGGTCGCCACCAGCATCGAACGCGCCGCCAAGGACAGCGAACGCGGCCACTGCTCGTCGCGCTGACACGCGCTATCCGATCAATTTGCAAGCAGCTCCTCCACGCCGGCTGCGACGCGCAGCAGGTGGTGGTCATGGCCATTGCGCGCCACCAGCATCAGCCCGGCCGGACGCGTCATTCCCGGCATCGGCAGCGAGATGGCTGATAGATCGAACTGGTTGGCGACCTGCGTGTTGCGCAGCAGAAGGCCTTCCATCCTGTTGCACAGCGCCTCGTCGCTGGTCATCGACACGATCGTCGGCGCCGTCACCGGTGTGGTCGGCAGGGCCAGCACGTCGATCGACGCCAGCCGGTCATCCATCGCGGCGGCCAGCGCCGTGCGGCGGCGCATTGCCCTGATATAAACCGTGGCCGGAATGGCGGCGGCGCGCGACAATGGCCCGCTTACCCGCGGATCGACCGGCCTCGTCGCTCCCGCCGCCAGCCAGTCGGCATGGATCTCCGCCCCTTCCATCGCCGCGATCGACGCGCGTTGGGTTGCCACGCGCAGATCGGCAAGCAGGTCGTCGATCGACAGCTCCACAAGCCGTGCGCCGCTAAGCTCTATCTTGCGCAGACACCGGTCGAACGTCGTCGCGACCTCTTCCTGCGTATCATCGAACAGCACGCCGCGCGCAATACCGATGCGCAGGCCGTCCAGCGGCAGCGGCAACAGTGCCGCCAGGTTTTCGCCCGACATCACTGCATCGGCCGCCGCACATTCGGCGACGGTGCGGGCCAGCGGACCGATCGAGTCCAGCGTGGCTGACAGCGGAAACGCACCCGCAAGCGGCACGCGCCGCGCAGTCGGCTTGAAACCGACGACGCCATTCAGCGATGCCGGAATGCGCACCGAACCACCGGTATCGGAACCGATGGAGATTTCGCTGGTGCCTTCGCCCACCGAAACGCCGGCGCCTGAGGAGGAGCCGCCCGGAATACGGCTGGCATCGCTAGCATTGCCGGGCGTGCCATAATGTGGATTGACGCCGATCGCAGTAAAGGCGAACTCGGTCATGTTGGTCTTGCCGAGGATGATTGCACCGGCCTGGCGCAACTTTTGCACGACAATGGCATCCCGCAGCGCCGGCGCTGCGTTGGCGAGCAGCAGAGAGCCCGCCGTGGTCGGCTCGCCGGCGACATCGAACAGATCCTTGATCGAGACGATCGCCCCATCGAGCGGCCCGAGCGTGACGCCGGCTTTTCGCCGCGCATCGGTGGCGTCCGCCGCCGCCCGGGCGGCTTCCGGGTAGAGCTTTACGAAAACCCTCTCATCGTCGACGCGAGCGGCAAGAGACGAAAGAATTGCTTCGAGGTGATCGCGGGCTGATTGCATTTTTCGGTGTCGGACTCCGCGCGCTTGCAACGTCTTAAGGTAGCAGCCAGAAACTGGCCGCAGGAGACATAGCCCGGCACGGTCGGATTTGCACCTGTCGAACCGAAGGAGGAAGGCGCGATGCTCTACCAAGGCAGCTGCCACTGCGGCAAGGTCGCGTTCGAGGTCGAAGGCGAGCTGACCGGAGCCGTTCGGTGCAATTGCTCGATCTGCTCGCGCAAGGGTGCACTGCTATGGGCAGTTCCGCATGAGAGCATGCGGGTGCTTGCCTGGGGCGATGATCTCGGCCGCTACAGCTTCGGCAACCATGTCATCGCCCACCGCTTCTGCCGCAGCTGCGGCATTCACCCCTTCGCCGAGGATGTCGGCGAAGGGAGCGGGCGAAGTGCCTATATCAATATTAATTGCATCGAGGCGTTGGACGTCGCCGCCGTGCCGGTCTTCGACTTCGACGGCCGTTCCGTTTAGGCCTTGGGGTCGTCGATCGGCTTGGGGCCAAGGAAGAACGCCGCCAGTGCCGCAAGCAACGTCGCCGCCGCGCAATAGGCGAAGGCGGTGGCAACGCCGGTATTGTCGACAAGCAGGCCGCCGAAGACGGCGCCCAACGCAATGGCGACCTGGAACGTCATAACCATGAGCCCACCGGCGCTTTCCGCCTGATCGGGGGCGGCCCGCACCAGCCAGGTCTGCAGCCCGACTGGGACGGCGCCGAAGGCAAAGCCCCAGCTGGCCACTGCTATTGCAGCCACGACGGGTGAACCTCCGACCACCAGCAGCAGGAGCGCCGAAAACGCGATCAGCAGGGGCGCCAGGCTGACGGCTGCCTTGAGGCTGCGTTCGGCAATGAAGCCGCCGGCAAAATTGCCGAAGAAGCCACCAATGCCGTAGGCGAGCAGCACAAGCGAGATCGTCTCGATGTCCAGCGCGGGCACCTTCTCGAGAAACGGGAGGACATAGGTGAAGCCGGCAAAATGTCCCGAGGCGACCAGTAGTACCACCAGCAGTGCCACCCTGATCATCGGCCGCTTCATCACCTCCAGCAGCGTGCGAAAACCTGCCGTACCTGCAGGCTGCAGCTTCGGAATGGTAGCCACCTGCACCAGCAGCGCCAGCGCTCCGACCACGGCGGCGATCATGAACGCCGTCCGCCAGCCCCAGATGTCGCCGACATAGGCGCCGACCGGAGCCGCGCAGACCGTCGCCACCGAAACGCCGGTGAGAATGATCGACATGGCGCGCGGCATCAGCCGCATCGGAACGAGCCGCATGCCATGGCTGCCGACATCGACCAGAAGCCGCCAAGACTGATCCCGAGCATGATGCGGGCAATCAGAAGAACGGGAAGCGAGGACGCAAACGCGGCCACCAGGTTTGACAGCACAAGCAGCACCGTCAGCGCCCACATGACCAACCTGCGGTCCAGCCGCTTGGTGACAATGGCCATGGTCGGCGCCGCAATCGCGCCAATGACGGCGGTTGCCGTTACCGCCTGCCCGGCGGCGCCTTCGGTGATGCCGAGATCCTGCGCAAGCGGCGTCAGCAGGCTGGCAGGCAGAAATTCCGCGGTCACCAGGCCGAAGACTCCGAGCGCCAGGGAGACCACTGCCCCCCATGCGGGCTCGGATCGTTCGCCGGTTTCCGATGGGTCGAGAACGGCGTCCATGACGCCTGTCGCGGGTTCGGTCATGAGGGATCTCCGATCTGGTTGCAGCGCAGCATCTGGCTGCAGTGCAACATAGGGAGTGACTGTCTGGAGTTTCCATGCTAGAAACACCATTATGCTTGACCGTTCGTCCAAAATCCCCGTCACCGGTGATCCGCTGACAGACATATTGCGCGGATTGCGCCTCGAAGGCGTCGATTACGGCCGTTGCGAGATGAAGGAACCCTGGGGCATCCATTTTCCGGCTCAGGCGGCGGCACGGTTTCATTTCATCGGCCGCAAAGGCTGCTGGTTGCTGCAGCCGTCCGGCGAATGGGTGGAACTGAAGGCTGGCGACGCGGTATTGTTGCCGCGCGGCTCAGCCCACACGCTGGCGAGCGAGCCGGGTACCGAGGCGGCGCCGATCCACGGCTATGAGGTCGAGGAAATCTGCAAGGGTGTCTATTGCATGTCGAATGACGGCATGCCCGGCTGCCGTCCGGGGACCTTGCTGTTTTTCGGCAGCATGTATTTCAATCTCGATGGCTTGCACCCCTTGCTCGGCATGATGCCGGACGTGATGCGCGCACATGAGTTGGAGGCCTATGAGCCAGGTATCCCGCATTTGCTGGAAGCGATGGCCCGCGAGGTGATGATGGAGCGCGTCGGCTCCGGCGGCATCCTGGCGCGGCTGGCCGATGTGCTCGCCGCGACCGTCATCCGCTCATGGGTCGAGCGCGGCTGCGGCGACTCTTCCGGTTGGATTGCGGCGGTCAGGGACCGCGAGATCGGCCGGGTGCTGGCCGCGATCCATCTGGAACCGAACCGCGACTGGACGGTGGAAGCTCTGGCGAAGATGATGGGTGCCTCGCGATCAGGTTTCGCCGAGCGCTTCGCAACCATTGTCGGCGAAACACCGGCAAAGTACGTCACGCAGGTGCGGATGCACCAGGCGAGGCAATGGCTGGTCCGCGACCGGCTCAAGATTTCCGTCGTCGCGGCTCGTCTCGGCTACGAATCCGACGCCTCCTTCAGCCGCGCCTTCAAACGGGTCATCGGATCGCCGCCTAGCCATTTCCGGGCCGAGGAACAGGCTGATATCCGCCAGGCCGGCTAAACGTTGGCCGGGTTATTGCTCGGTGATGCAGGCCGAGCCGGCGCTGCTCTTGCAATATTTACCGGAAGCCCCGCACCTGCCATCCGAGACTTCCACGACGGTGCCGCTCAACAACAGCTTGCAGTCGCTGGTGGACAGATTGACCGTGCCGTTGAGATCCTTGATCTTCTTGGCGTCGACCTTCGCGCCGGCGACAACTTTCTTGGCTGCCTGCGCCTCGCCCAGATGCGCCGCCGACAATCCCATACCGGCGACGAGTAGGATCGTCGCAAAACCGCGAAATAGAGTTCCCATAGCCAACCCTCCGTTTTGGGCCTCCAAATTGGGCTTGCAAAGCCCGTTTGGGACCAAAGGATCAGCCTATTTGACAAATCGGAGCATCCGCATCCCCCGTATGGGGGATGACGGGAAGACTCGAGCATTTAGCAGCCAAGGGAATCACTCGACGTCGCACAAATGCGGCTAAAACACATGGTTTAGAGCGGTATGCACGGCTCGATTTGAACGCATCCGTTCTAGCTGCAGCAAAGAGGCTTGTACTTAGCCGGCGTGACGCAGGCTTATTCCGCTGCCCTTGTCGAACAGCACCACCTTGTCCGGGTTCCAGGCAAAGCGCACCGGCTGCTCTATCTGCACGTCGGTCCTGGCCGGCACGGTGGCGCGCAGCATGGTGTCGCCGACCCGCAGCGTCAGGATCTTTTCGACGCCATGGTTCTCGACATCGTGGACCCGCGCCTCGACCGGCGCGCCGGTCTCGAGATAGACGTCTTCAGGGCGAATTCCGAAGACGAGCGGGCGACCGTCGGTCGCCGCGCCCGTCTTTAGCCCCCCCGAAGTCTTGGCACCCCCCGAAAACGGCAATTCGAAATTCAGCGGTGCCATCACCGCACGTCCGTTGACAAGCTTGCCGTCGATGAGGTTCATCGGCGGCGAGCCGACGAAGCTTGCCACGTAGGTGTCGCGCGGATTGTTGTAGATCTCGTTCGGCGTGCCGGTCTGGACGATGCGGCCATGGTTGAGCACGCCGACCTTGTCACCCATCGACATCGCCTCGATCTGATCGTGCGTCACGAACAGGAAGGTGGCGCCAAGCTGCATCTGCAGGTTCTTCAATTCGGTGCGCAGCGCTTCGCGCAATTTGGCGTCGAGCGCCGACAACGGCTCATCCATCAGGAATACCCTCGGCTTGCGCACGATGGCGCGGCCGATCGAGACGCGCTGCATCTCGCCGCCTGAAAGCCTGTCGGTCTTGCGGTCGAGCAGATGCTCGATCCGCAGCGTCCTGGCCGCGCGGTCGACGCGATCCTTGATCTCGGCATCGGGCAGCCGGCGGATTTTCGGCTTCAGCGGAAATTCGAGGTTCTGGCGTACGGTATAGCGCGGGTAGAGTGAATATTGCTGCAGCACCAGCGCCACGTCGCGCTCCGCCGCGCCCCAATCGGCGACATCGACGCCGTCGATCAAGACCTGACCTTCGCTCGGTTTTTCCAGGCCGGCAATCATGCGCAGCGTCGTCGTCTTGCCGGCGCCGGTCTCGCCGAGCAGGACGAAGAACTCGCCATCGGCGATGTCGAGATCGAGCCCGGTCAAGGCGGTGTGGTTGCCGAATTTCTTCGAGATGTTCTTGAGCTGGATGTGGGCCATCAGAGTCTCACTCCCAGCGATTTGCCGCTCGCCGTGTCGAAGAAATGCGCCTGGCCGGGATCGATTCTGACGAAGACTCTTTCGCCGGGGCCGCCGATGAAGCCGCTCTTGGTGCGCGCACGCAGCATCTTGGAGCCGACCTTGAGGTCGACGATGTCGAAGGAGCCGAGCGGCTCGACGATCTGCGTCTCCACCGGCAAGAACCCTTCGGCTGCTTCGCGGCGGACGAGGACGCCTTCCGGCCGGATGCCGAGCGCGAGTTGGCCGCCGGCATGGCCGTTGAGCTTCGACAGCAAGGCGCGCGGGAATTCGAAACCGGCGGCCGCATCGCCGACGGTGACCGAGGCCGACGAGGCTTTCTCGGTCACCGAAGCGTCGGCGACGTTCATCACCGGGCTGCCTACAAATTGCGCGACGAAAAGGTTCGCCGGATGCGAATAGACCTCGTCCGGCGAGCCAACCTGCTGCAGCACACCTTCATGCATGATGACGATGCGGTCGGCGAGGCTCATCGCCTCGATCTGGTCGTGGGTGACGTAGATGCTGGTCGAGCCCTGCTTGATGTGCAGCCGCTTGATCTCGGCCCGCATCTCCTCGCGCAGCTTGGCATCGAGCGCCCCGATCGGCTCGTCCATCAGCATCGCCTTCGGCCGCCGCACCAAGGCTCGGCCGATCGCCACGCGCTGCATGTCGCCGCCCGACAGCGCCGACGGTTTCTTGGCGAGGAGATCGCTGATCTGCAGCGTCTTGGCGACCGAGCGCACCTCGCTGTCGATCTCCGCCTTGCTCTTGCGCGTCGCCCTGAGCGGAAAGGCGATGTTCTCATAGACGCTCATATGCGGATAGAGCGAGAACGACTGGAAGACCATGGCGATATCGCGATCGGCGGCCTTGAGGTGCTGGACCGGCTTGCCGTCGATGAGGATGTCACCGCCGTCGATCGTCTCCAGCCCGGCAATCGCCCTGAGCGTCGTCGTCTTCCCGCAGCCCGACTGGCCGAGCAGCACGATGAACTCGTTGTCGTCGATCTTCAGGTTGAGGTCTTTGATGACCTGGACGGCGCCGAAATATTTCTGGATGCCTCGAAGCTCGATCTGGGTCAATGCTGTGCCCCCGGATTTGCCCCTTGCCCGGTGCCGGCCTTCTCCTCCGGCGCGATCTTGGAGGTGATGTTGAAGCCGATCAGGCCGATCAGGATGATAGTCACGCCATAGCTGTGCAGCAGCATGTTCCACGGCTGGCAGAGCGCGATGATACCGAGCACCATCAGCACCTGGCTGCCCGGTTCGAGATATTTCTGGTTGATGTCGCGAAAGCTCATTTGCGGATCGCTCCAAACGACATGCCGCGCAACAGGTGGTTGCGGAGCAGGAAGGTGAAGATCGCGACCGGCAGCAGGAACAGGAAGGTTCCGGCGGCAATCACCGTCCAGTCCGGCAGGCCGGAACCGACCTGGCTGGGGATGAAGGGCGGTGCTGTCTGGGCACGGCGGCTGGTCATGATCAGTGCGAAGGCATATTCGTTCCACGCCGTGATAAAGCAGAACACGGCGGTGGCGGCGATGCCGGTGGCGGCCTCGGGCAGCACGATCTTGAAGAAGGCCTCCATGCGCGTATAGCCGTCGACGAGGGCCGCCTCCTCATACTCCTTGGGGATCTCGTCCATGAAGCCTTTCATCAGCCACACCGAGAAGGACAGGTTGAAGGCGGTGTAAAGGATGATCAGGCCGATATG
This sequence comes from Mesorhizobium sp. M0018, assembly GCF_040323955.1. Classification (NCBI taxonomy): domain Bacteria; kingdom Pseudomonadati; phylum Pseudomonadota; class Alphaproteobacteria; order Hyphomicrobiales; family Phyllobacteriaceae; genus Mesorhizobium; species Mesorhizobium sp. M0018. The sequence goes on from NZ_JAMYVL010000001.1 coordinate 449,007, forward strand.
GGAATCGTTGAGGCCGACCGCCCGGTACATCAGGAACATCGGAATGGCGACGACCACCGGCGGCAGCATGCGTGTCGACAGGATGAAGAACAGTAGGTCCGCCTCGCCTTTTACCTTGAAGCGCGAGAACCCATAGGCGGTGAAGGTGCCCATGCCGACGGCTAGGACGGTCGAGGTTATGGCAACGATCAGTGAGTTCATGAAACGGCTCGGATAGCCCGACCACTGCACCTGGCCCTTGCCGTCGCGCACGATCTTTTCGCCCCCATTGAAGACGACGCGCTCCCACCACGGCGCAGCCGCGTACTCCTCCGGCGACGGCGGGCTGCGCAGCTGCGAACGCTTGGTAAACAACTTGACGAAGGGCGATATCTCCGGCTGGAAAACCACCGTCGGCGGAATGGTGGTGGCGAGGTTGCGCGGCTTGAACGCCGTCGAGGCGATCCAGTAGATCGGCGCCAGGAAGATGATCGTCACCAGCAGGACAGCGACGATGGCGACCCGGTTGAAGGTGATTTCGGAAGAAGTGCGGACTGCGGCCATCTCAGCGCTCCTTCACCTTGTTGAGGTATTTGACATAGATGTTGGTGATCGCCAGCACCATGATCAGCACGATGTAGGCGAGCGCGCAGGAACGCCCGGTCTGCCATTCCTGGAACGCCATCTTGTAGAGCCGGATCGAGATCAGCTCGGCCGTCGGCTGGCTGGTCAGGATGTAGGCGAGGTCGAAGGTCTTGAACGCCTCCATGGTGCGGAAGATGACCGCGATCATCAGGATCGGCGCAACCAGCGGCAGCGTTATGCGGAAGAAGGTGTAGAACGGTCCGGCCCTGTCGATCGCGGCTGCCTCGTAGAGATGCTTGGGCACGGCCGACAGGCCGGCCAGCGACAACAGCATGACGAAGGGCGACCACATCCAGATGTCGGTCAGCGCAACCGCATAGAGCGCCATTTTCGGGTTCGACAGCCATTCGAAGGTGCCGAGGCCGAGCGCATAATTGATGATGCCGAAGGACGGATCGTAGAGCAGCTTCCAGAACAGGCCGACGACGGCCATCGACAGCATCATCGGCAACAACAGGAGCGTCGTCAGCAGGCCCTTGAGCGGAATGTCGCGATTGAGCAGCATGGCCACGCCGAAGCCGACGAGCAGCTGGCCGGCGACCGAGATGATGACGTATTTTGCGGTGATGGCGAAGTTGGACCAGACATAGGGATCGCTGAGCAGGTCGCGATAGTTTTGCAGCCCGACGAAATTCGCCGCCGCGCTGGTCGAGGCGCGGAAATCGGTGAACGAATAGCCCAGCGAATAGATCAGCGGGAAGATGTTAAAGACGATCAGAAACAGGATCGTCGGGATGATGAAGAGATTGCGGATCGAAATGTCGCTTAGACCGCGAGCGGCGGCCCGCGAGGACCTGTCCAGCGTGGTGATCATCGTGGTCGCCAAGACCCTGCTCCCGGTTCAAAAATCAGAAAAAGAAACGGAGGAGGCACGAACGCCCCCTCCGTGAAACTTCATACTTATTGGCCGCGGCCGTATTTCTTGAAGGTCGCGTTCCAGTCGGCTGCCAGTGCGTCCAGCGTCTCCTTGGCGGTGCCTTCGCCGCCGATCATGTAAGGATAGATGCGCTGGTTAAGCTGCTGCAGCAGTTCAGCGTATTCCGGAACCGCCCAGAAGTCCTTGACCTTGAACATGGTCTCGTAGAACGCCTTGTTGTAGGGCGTGGCGTTCTGGAATTCGGGCGACTTGAGCACGGCGGCACTGCAGGTGTAGCCGCCAAGCGCTGCCCATTTCTTCTGGGTCTCGTCCTTGATGAACCATTCCAGGAACTTCGTCGCCTCTTCCTGCTTCTGCGAGTAGGAAACGATGGAGATGCCCTGACCGCCGAGTGCGGCGAACTGGTCGCCGCCAGGTCCGGCTGGATTGGCGAAGAAGCCGGTGTTCTTGGCGTTCGGGTTCGACGCCTCGTTGATCAACGAGGGGAAGAACGCGAAGTAGTTCATGCTCATCGCGGCCAGGTTTTCAGTGATCGCCTGGTTGTCCTCGACGAAGAACGACTTGGCCCAGCCCGGAGGCGTGAACTTGTAGAGTTCCTTGTAGGCGTCGAGCGCCGCGATCGCCTTGTCGGAGTTGATGAAGCCATCGACCTTGTAGGTCTTATAGTCACCCAGCTCGCCGCCAAAGGAGAACAGCGCGTTTTCGAAGCCCATCGCCATCGCGTCATAAGAATTGTCGGTGTAGATGGCGATGCCGTATTTTTTCTGGTCCGGCCGGTAGAAGAATTCGGCGATGTCGCGTAGCGCCTTGAAATCCTTCGGCACGTCGAGATCGTAGCCATACTTGGCCTTGAAGGCTTCCTTTTCCTTGGGGTCTTCGAACCAGTCCTTGCGATAGGACCAGCCGACGGCGTCGCCTTCGAGCGGAATGGCCCAGTACTTGCTGCTGCCGCCCGGATATTCGGCATAGTATTTCACCGTGGCCGGTGCCATCACTTCACCGACCTTGTGCTTGTTGAAGAAGTCGGTCAGGTCGACATAGTGGCCACCGGTCGAGCCAGCACCAAGCCATTGCGAGTCGCCGACGACCATATCGTAGGCGTCGCCATGGGCGTTGAACTCGGTGAAGGCCTTGGTCTGGAAGTCGGGCCACGGTGTGGTTTCCACCGTGATCTTGACGCCGGTCTCCTTCTCGTACTCGTTCCCGAGTTCCTGCAGGTAATTGGCCGGATCCCATTCCGCCCAGAAGATTGTAAGTTCCTTTTCCTGCGCGTAGACGGACGTTCCGCAGGCGAGCACTAGGCCGATACCAGCAAGCAAGCTGGTCATTGTCTTGCGCATAATGATTTCCTCCCTTGTGCGCATTCTACCGCGTCATGCGAGCCGGCGGCGAGGCCGGCCCTGGTAGTCCTCCCGTGACGGCACCGTTCCGGTTTTTGAGCCTCCTCGCTCGACCGAAACGGATCTCAGCCTTCACCTTTGATCCGCTTTATTTGTCCTGATCTGGTATTACCAATTTAAGAGGAACGTCAAGCCCTTTCTTGGACGGTGGCGGACACGCAGACAAGTTGGCTTCTGCGATATCTGCCTGTTTTTCCCTGAATTTTCCTACTCCTTGATACATGAATGCCTTACTTGGGCCGCTGCATCGCTAGTAGCATGAATAGCCAGGTTGAAAATCTGGTCGAACCAGATTGGCGTCATCTCACGGCGGTCGTCGGCGCGATCCCATCTCCTTCAATCATCGATTCGGTCATAGCCGCGCGCACAAGAGCGCCGGCCGCCCATTGCGCAACCGACATCATACTGCGGCTATCCAATCCCCATATATCCTTTAAAACGATCAGCACCTCAACACCGAAGATCAATGACAGCGCCTGCGCGAGCCGCTTGAATTCGCGCGGCGGCAACCGGCCTTTGAGTGGCGCGATCGCATCTTTCAAAAGATCGACGCGATGGCCGCGCGTGAAGGCAGGTTCGCCGTCAAGCGTGCCTGCCTGTCGCTGCGCCCACTGGTCGAGCGACAGTTTCAGCGCCGCCTTGAACGTCGCTTCGAAGACCTCGATGCGCGGCATGGCGGTCTCGAACAGCTCGGCGACCCGGCGCTCGGGATCGGCAGAGCTCGATTTCCACGTAAGGATCGGCCCAAGCCCCTCATCGACCACCGCCTGCACCAACGCCGCTTGGCTCGGAAAATACCGATAGGCGGTGGCGCGCGAGACCTCCGCTGCCTCCGCCACCTCGCTGACGGAGGGCGTGGCGCCCGCCTGCATCAGCATTGTCGCCGTCTCCAGCATGAGACGCCTGGTGCGCGCGCGGGCCCCGCGCTCTACCTGGGGGTTCGGCCCTTGGCTGGCATCGTCGTCCATTGCCGCTTGTTGACGTGAGACATTCATGTCAATACGATACGCGTGTCTCAAAAAATTGCAATGGCCCTTGGCGCCGTCGAACGGCCGGGCAAAAAGGGGCGGCTGCGCCGAACACGCCCAAGACCGGGGAAACGCGATGAAGCGCATCTATGTGGTGGGCACCGCCGACACCAAGGGCGAGGAACTCGCATTTCTGGCCGATGCGGTCGCGGCTACCGGCGCTTCGATTGCCCGTGTCGACATCGGAACACGCGGCGCGACCGTGCCGGTCGATGTTTCGGCGGACGAGGTCGCCAGCCACCATTCCGAGGGTCGCAATGCCGTGCTCGGCGTCGACGATCGCGGCACCGCGGTGGCGGCGATGGCTGCCGCCTTTGCCCGGTTTGTCCAGTCGCGCAACGATATTGCCGGGATTATCGGCATTGGCGGCGGTGGCGGCACCTCGATCATCACCGCAGGCATGCGCACGCTGCCGCTCGGTCTGCCCAAGATCATGGTTTCGACGTTGGCCTCGGGTGACACCGCGCCTTACGTCGACGTCTCTGACATCGTCATGATGCCGTCGGTGACCGACATGGCCGGCCTCAACCGGCTTTCGCGTGTCGTGCTGCACAATGCCGCCCAGGCGATATCAGGCATGGCGACAAAGCCGGCGCCGCCGCCCGACGGCAAACCGTCCGTCGGCCTCACCATGTTCGGCGTCACCACGCCATGCGTGACCGCGATCGCCGATGAGCTTCGTTCGACTTATGACTGCATGGTCTTTCATGCCACCGGCACCGGCGGCCGCACCATGGAAAAATTGGCCGACAGCGGCCTGTTGTCCGGCGTCATCGACATCACAACGACCGAAGTCTGCGACTTGCTGTTTGGCGGCGTGCTGCCGGCGACCGAAGATCGCTTTGGCGCCATCGCCCGCACCGGGCTGCCTTATGTCGGCTCGGTCGGCGCTCTCGACATGGTCAATTTCTGGGCGCCGCCGACAATTCCGGAACGCTATCGCGGCCGGCTGTTCTATGAGCACAATCCAAACGTCACACTGATGCGCACCACTGCCGACGAAAGCAGAACGATCGGCGAATGGATCGGTACAAGGCTGAGCCTCTGCCAGGGTCCGGTTCGTTTCCTCATTCCGGAGAAAGGCGTGTCGGCGCTCGACATTGAAGGCGGCGCCTTCTTCGACCCTGAAGCCGATGCCGCTTTGTTCGAGGCGATCGAGCGTACCATCAAACCCGCCAAAACGCGGCGCGTGCTGCGTTTGCCGCTTCATATCAACGACCCCGAATTCGCCTGGGCTGCCACAACGGCCTTCCTCGACATCGCCAGACAGTGAGACACCAAGACATGGCCGCCATACCGCGCAAGAAAATCCTGGAGAAATTCCGCAAGATGATCGCGGACGGCGTGCCGATCGTCGGCGGCGGTGCCGGCACCGGCCTGTCGGCCAAGGCAGAGGAAGCCGGCGGCATCGACCTGATCATCATCTACAATTCGGGCCGCTACCGCATGGCCGGGCGCGGCTCGGCCGCCGGCCTGCTCGCCTATGGCAACGCCAACGAGATCGTCAAGGAAATGGCCTACGAAGTGCTGCCGGTAGTGAAGAAGACGCCGGTGCTGGCCGGCGTCAACGGCACCGATCCCTTCGTCATCATGCCGCTGCTTTTGGCCGAGTTGAAGACGATGGGTTTTTCCGGTGTGCAGAACTTTCCGACTATCGGCCTGTTCGACGGCCAGATGCGGCAGAGTTTTGAAGAAACCGGCATGGGCTTCGGGCTCGAGGTCGACATGATCGCCGAGGCTCACAAACTCGACCTGTTGACCACGCCCTATGTCTTCAACGCAGACGAGGCGCGCGCCATGACAACAGCTGGCGCCGACATCGTCGTCGCCCATATGGGGGTGACCACCGGCGGCTCGATTGGCGCGACATCGGCTAAATCGCTGGACGACTGTGTGAGCGAGATCGACGCCATCGCCAAAGCGGCACGCTCAGTGCGCGAGGATATGATCCTGCTTTGCCATGGCGGGCCGATCTCGATGCCGGACGACGCCAGATATGTTCTCGAGCGCTGCAAGGGCCTGCACGGGTTCTATGGCGCCAGTTCGATGGAGCGGCTGCCGGCGGAAGCCTCAATCGCCAGGCAGACGGCGGATTTCAAGGCGGTCACGTTCGGCGCTGCGTAGAGACCAGCAAACAGAAGGGTGGAACGATGACGGAGAACAGCAAGGTATTCGTATATCCAAAAGACGTCAGCGCCTTCGGCTTCGACTGGGGCAGGCTGTCGCTGACGGTCGCTCCCGAAGTGAACGGCGCAAAGCGATTTTCCGGTGGTGTCGTCGACCTACCGTCAGGCAAAGGCCATACGCGTCATAACCATCCGGGTGCGGAGGAGATCATCTTTGTCATCTCAGGCAATGGCGAGCAGATGGTCGAAGACGAGAAAGGCAACCCGGTCGTCGAGAAAGTCGGCCCCGGCTGCACCATCTATGTGCCGGAAAGCCGCTTCCACTCGACGCTCAATACCGGCGATGCGGCCATGCAGCTTTTCGTCGTCTATTCGCCGGCAGGGCCGGAACTGGCATTGCGGGAGTTGCCGGATTTCAGGTTGATCCCGCCGGGCAGATAATGTCACAGGCTGAGGCCAATCTTCATCGCACGAGCGACCCTTGCTAGGTTGTTAGTATCGCTTCCCAGAGCGAGCCTATCCGGCAAAGTGGGGACATCGCGCTCTGATCGGAAAGCATCCGGCGAAGGTAAGCGCGCCACCCAGTAGGACAAACAGTTTTCCGCTGCCTCCGGACCAAGCTGCCAGAGTACAAATCGAACAGCATTTTCAGGGAACATGAAGCCCGGAACTTCAGAACATGCGACCTGTTCGGCTAGTTTGCGCGGAACGTCGAAACGTTCGAAGAGCGGCAGGACAGTCGTTTGGATGTTGGCAACGATGTTCGCGATTTCAGCCTGGCGGGTATGCGGGTTTGCGATGTTCCATGTCCGCCGTCCCACTCCTTTATTGCCTTGCTGTAGACCGACGCATGCACGACGAGTTCGACGTACTCGCCGCCGACGTTCAGATAGTTTGATTGAAAGGAGATTTTGAATGCCCAGTCGCCGGCCCGACGACTCGCATGAGGACCGGTTTTCGCAAAGCGGAACGCAATCGGTTCGAACTCCATGGAGATCTGCTCGCACCCGTCGATAAAGACCTGCTTGGGCAGTTCGCGTTCCATATCGGCAAATGCTCGCTGGTGTGACCAATTGTTTGCTCGAACGAGGTAATCTCAAGAACGGGCTAGGTACCAGCGCCTAAGCCGCCCCCGCCCCTGTTCCAGCCCCGGCCCCGATCGCCGAACATGACGTAGCCGGCATCGGTCACCGCCACCGTATCCTCCAGCTTGATGAAGCCGCGCGTCGGGTGGAGCATGGTCGTCTCGACCGAAAGCACCATGTTCTTCTCCAGCGGCTTTGCGGCATAGGTGCCTTCATATGTCACCGGATGGTTGGTCATCAGGAACGGCGCTTCATGCGTGATCAGCCCCATGCCATGCGCGAAAAAATCAGTATAGGCCGCAACCTTGGATTTCTTCAGAACGCCTTCGGCATGAGAAATCATGTCACCGCCCAGCGTGCCCGCCTTGACCTTGGAGAAGGCCGCCTGCTGCACTGTCTCGATCTCGGCCAGCAGATCCTCGAGTTCGGCGTCAGGGTCGCCCAGCACGCCCATGCGGCAAAGATCGCCGATATAGCCGTGGTAGTTGCCGCCGGAATCGATCGACATCACTTCGCCCCGTTTCCACGCCTGCGGCGAGGCTGCGCGGTTGTGGCTGGAGCCTAGCGTCAACAGGCAATATTCGAAATGCGCGCCGCGATTGGTCTCCTCGCGCCTGAGATGTTCGATGATCTCGCTCTTTGTCGTGCCTTCGCGTGCCCAGCCGATGGTCGCCAGCATGGAATCGGTGATCAGCTCCGAAGCGATGCGCAGCTTTTCCAGCTCCGCCTCGGTTTTGATTGCCCGCATGCGCTCCAGCATATCAGTCGCATCGATCAGCTTGGCATCCGGCAGCGCGTTGCGGATCAGCATATAGGCGTCGGACGGCAGGAAGGCGGGCTCGATGCCGATGCGGGCATTGCCCTTGGTGATCTTTCGCAAATGCTCGACCGCCAGATTGGCGGCATCGAGCGTACCCCAGCAGGCGGCATGCAGTGTCGGCGTCCAGAATGGATGATTCTGGTGCTCGCCGCCTTCCATGCGGTTGCCGATGTAGGCGGCATGCTCCGGCCCACCTTTCTCATAGACGACGAAAGGCAGATAACGGCTGTGGCCGATTGCATCCATGGCGGCGAAGAAGATGAACTTGTAGCCGCCAAGCAGATATTGCGTGTTGTGCTTGGAGGTGGCGAGCAGCACGTCGATGCCGGCCTCCTCCATCAGCCCGTCCACCCTGGCCTGGTCGAACGGCACGCTGCCGACGGCATTCTTGCCTGGGGCAATGTTCATGTCTCTCTCCCTGAAATCCCTTAGCCGGCCGCTCGCCGGCACCGGCTTTTCCGGCTCTGAACCTCGGCTATGCTTAAATCTGCATCATTTTGCCCGATCTGGTCCAGCCAGAACGGGCGAACCAGCCCCAAAAGCTGCTCCACCTGCTGCACTTTACCCCAGCCTGGTCCTGCTAGAACCGCGCGTCGAACCGTTTTCTGTACAACTGGTCCAGCGGACGGAAATTTCAAAGCCACGTAGAGATGCGCCAATTCCGTCTTTGGCGAAACCCCGCACAAGGCCCATAATCAGCTTTGCAGGATGCTTACGAGCGTCCGAGGGGTACGGCGGACCCGGCTGGGTCCGCGGAGAGGACGGAGTTCGATCATGCCAGAGTTCACCATTTCCAGACGTACAATGCTGGCCGGTTCGGCGTTGCTGTTGGCCTCCACCGCCATGCCGACGATCGGCTCGGCGCAGACGCCGAGAAAGGGCGGACGACTGGTTGTCGCCGCCGATTCCGAGCCGCGCAATCTCAATCCGGCGATTGTCGCCTCGAACGGCGTCTTCTTCATCTCGAGCAAGATCGTGGAAACCTTGGCCGAGGCCTCCTTCGGCGGCAAGGACGGGCTCGATCCGCGGCTGGCGCTCAGCTGGGAAGGTGCCGCCGACGGCCTGTCGCTGACGTTCAAACTGCGCGAGGGCGTCAAATGGCATGATGGGAAGCCATTCACCTCAGCCGATGTCGCCTTCTCGGCGCTGCAGGTCTGGAAGCCGCTGCAGAATCTCGGCCGCACCGTGTTCAAGGATCTGGAGGCCGTCGACACGCCGGACGAAACCACCGCCGTGTTCAAATTCGCCAAGCCGACACCGTTCCAGCTGATCCGCAACGCCTTGCCGGCGCTGAGCAGCGTGGTGCCCAAGCACATCTACGAGACCGGAAAGATCGAGGACAACCCGGCCAACAACGCCCCGGTCGGCACCGGACCGTTCAAATTTGCCGAACACAAGCCCGGCGAATATTACCGGCTGGAGAAGAACACCGACTATTGGGGCAAGGACGAGCCCTATCTCGACGAGATCATCTATCAGGTGCTGCCGGACCGCACGTCGGCGGCCAGCGCCCTGGAAGCCGAAGAGATCCAGCTCGCCGCCTTCTCCGCCGTGCCCCTGGCCGATCTCGACCGCATCTCCAAAGTGCCCGGTCTCAAGGTGATCACCAAGGGTTATGAAGGGCTGACCTACCAGCTCGTCGTCGAGATCAATCATCGCCGCAAGGAGTTGGCCGACCTGAAAGTACGCCAGGCGATCGCTCACGCCATCGACAAGGATTTCGTCGTCGAGACGGTATTCCTTGGCTATGCCGCCACCGCCACTGGCCCGGTGCCGAAAAACGACCCGCAATTCTACACCGCCGACGTGCCGACCTACGCTTTCGACGTCGCCAAGGCCAATGCCTTGCTTGACGAGGCCGGCTACAGCCGGGGCGATGACGGCAAGCGCTTTTCATTGAGATTGCTGCCGGCGCCTTACTTCAACGAAACCAAGCAGTTCGGCGACTATCTGCGCCAGGCGCTCGCCGTCATTGGCATCGACGCCCAGCTGGTCAACAACGACTCTGCCGCGCACATCAAGGCGGTTTACACCGACCACGCCTTCGACCTTGCGGTCGGGCCGCCGGTGTTCCGCGGCGATCCGGCGATCTCGACCACCATCCTGGTGCAGAGCGGTATTCCCGACGGCGTGCCCTTCTCCAACCAGGGTGGCTACAAGAATGCCGATCTCGACGCCCTGATCGCCAAGGCATCGGAGACGCTCGACACCGCCGCCCGCACCGAACTCTACAAGGAGTTCCAGAGAAAAGTTGCCGCCGACCTGCCGCTGATCAACGTCGCCGAATGGAGTTTCATCAGCGTCGCCCGCGATACGGTCAACAACATCGCCAACAACCCGCGCTGGGCGGTATCGAACTGGGCGGACACTTGGCTGGAGGCTTAGGCAGGTCGGCTCAAGGCTTGCACATCGCCTATGTGGGTGCTCAGCTTCGGCTATGAGAGTTCCTTCGCGCCCCCCTCTGTCCTGCCGGACATCTCCCCCACGAGGGGGGAGATCGGCTGTCATTGTCGCTTTCGCCAATCTCCAGCGTTGCAAGACGGCCGGCATCGCCGAAACTGCCAATCTCCCTCCTTGTGGGGGAGATGTCCGGCAGGACAGAGGGGGGCGCCGTAAAGCGCGGCACGGAAGACTTGGCTCTCCTATCGGCGTTGCGCCATGACCCGCGCCGTCATCCTCCTTCGCCGCCGTCTCGTCGGCAGCATCTTCGTGCTGCTGATTGTCGTCATCGGCACGTTCCTGTTGCTCGAAGCCGCTCCCGGCGACGCGGTCGATGCCTACATCGTCTCGACTGGCGGCGACGCCGGCATGATCGAGCTGTTGCGTCACCGCTGGGGGCTCGACCAGTCGGAGCTGACGCGGCTCGCCAATTACCTTTGGGCGCTGCTGCATCTCGATCTCGGCCAATCGGTCAGCTTTTCGCGGCCGATCCGCGATGTCATCCTCGAGCGCCTGCCCAACACGCTGCTGTTGATGGGGAGCGCCACGGCGCTCTCCTTCGGCCTCGGCTCGGCTCTCGGCATCTATGTCGGCGCCAGTCCCGGCAGCTTCCGCGATCGTTTCCTGTCCATCGGTTCGCTGGCGCTCTATGCCGTGCCGGGCTTCTGGCTCGGGCTTGTGCTGATCATTGTCTTCGCCGTCGACCTGCGCTGGTTTCCGATCGGCGGCATCGAGAGTATCGCCTCGGCCAAGAGCGGCCTCGATCGCGCCGCCGACATCGCCCGCCATCTCGTCCTGCCGGTTTCGGCGCTCGGCTTCATTTATCTCGCGCTCTATCTGCGCATGATGCGCGCCGGCATGGCCGAGGTGTGGCGACAGGACTTTGTGCTGGCCGCCCGTGCCAGGGGACTTTCCCGCCGTCGCATCGTGCTCGCTCACGTCGCCCGTAACGCGCTGTTGCCGCTGGTCACCATGTTCGGCCTGCAATCCGCGCAAATGCTGGGCGGCAGCGTTGTCATCGAAAGCGTCTTTTCCGTGCCAGGCCTTGGCCGGCTGGCGCAGGAAGCGGTGGCCGCGCGGGATACCCCACTACTGCTCGGCATCATTCTCGTCAGCGCCGTCCTGGTCGTCATCATCAACCTTCTCGTCGACATCGCCTACGCCTTCCTCGATCCGCGCGTCGGCGCCAGTGAGGCCGGCGCGTGAGCCCGCTTCGCCGCTTTCTCCGGACCCCGGAAGCGATCGCCGGCGCGGTCATCCTGGCGGCGCTGTTTGCCATGGCGCTTGCCGCACCTTTGTTCTTTCCCGGCGATCCGCAGGCGATTGCCGGGCCGGCGTTGCTGCCGCCGTTCCAGGACTGGTCGTTGCCACTCGGCACCGACCGCCTCGGCCGTGACGTGCTTGCCGAGCTCTTCCATGGCGCCCGCACCTCGCTGGCGGTCGGGCTGGCAGCAGCCGCCGCCGCCCTTGCCGTCGGTGCCGTGATCGGCACGTTGGCCGGCTTTGCCGGCGGTCTTGTCGACGAGATGCTGATGCGCATCACCGACGCTTTCCAGACCGTCCCAGCCTTTCTGCTGGCTTTGGCTTTCGTCAGCATCGTCGGGCCGTCGCTCGGCGTCGTCGTCGCTGCGATCGCGCTGGGCGCCTGGACCGGACCGGCACGCGTGGCGCGCGCTGAAGTGCTGTCGATCCGCGAGCGCGATTTTGTTGCGGGCGCCCGCGTCATCGGCATGCATCCGCTGGAGATCGCCTTTCGCGAGGTGCTCCCCAATGCGCTGCCGCCGATAATGGCATTGTCGTCAGTGATCGTCGCCGCGGCGATTCTCACCGAAGCGGCATTGTCCTTCCTCGGCCTTGGCGACCCCAACCGCGTAACCTGGGGCGGCATGATCGCCGAAGGCCGCGCCGTGCTGCGCACCGCGCCCTTCCTGTCGATCATTCCGGGCGTAGCGCTCGTGCTGACCGTGCTCGGCGTCTATCTCACCGGCGAAGGCGTCGTCGAGACCACGGCGATGAGGAGGAGCCTGTCGTGACGGCGCTTGCTTCGATTCGCAGTCTGACGGTGACCTATCGCCGCGACGGCGCCGAGGTGGCGGCGCTAAAGAATGTCAGCCTCGACATCCCCGCCGGCGAGCGCTTTGCCATCATCGGCGAGAGCGGTTCCGGCAAGAGCACGCTGGCGCTGGCTATTGCCGGGCTGCTGCCGGCCACTGCCAAGATCGAAGGCCGTATCGATTGGCTCTTGCGCCCGCCACCAATGTTTGGTGCCAAGGCACCTGCCGGTCTTCGCGACCATGCTCCAATCGGTGGCCGTGACATCGGCTTTATTTTCCAGGACCCATCCGCAAGTCTCGATCCGGTGATGCCAATCGGCAAGCAGATCGCGGAAGTCGCCTACACCCATCTCGGCCTCAGTTGGCGAGACGCCTATGCCAAGGCAAAAACCCTGCTCGAACGCGTCCGTCTGCCCGACCCCGATGTCGCTTTGCGTGCCTTTCCACATCAGCTCTCCGGCGGCCAGAAGCAGCGCGTGGCGATCGCCGCAGCGATTGCGGCCGGGCCGAAACTGCTGATCGCCGACGAGGCGACCAGTGCGCTGGACACCATCGTGCAGGCCGAGATTGTCGGGCTGATCCGGCGACTGGTGGCCGAGGACGGTATGACGCTGCTGTTCATCAGCCACGACATTGCGCTGGCCGCTGAGCTTGCAGAGCGCATAGCGGTGTTCCGGCATGGCGAGCTGCTCGAGCTCGATTCGACAGCCCAAATCGTCAATGCCCCGCGGCACGCATACACTCGTGTGCTGCTTGACGCTCATCTCGGCCTCGACGCCGAGCCGCTGTTGCGGCGAACATGACCGACCCACTGCTCGCCGTTTCCGGCCTGACCAAACGATACAGTCGCGGCGGCAAGACCATCGCCGCGGTCGACGACGTCTCCTTCCACATCGACCCCGGCGAGACGCTGGCGCTGGCCGGACCTTCCGGCAGCGGCAAGTCGACGATAGCTCGTCTAGTGCTCCGGCTCATCGAATTCGATACCGGCCGTATCGAATTTGAAGGCAGCGATTTCCTGTCGCTGAACGGCGCTGCCTTGCGCGGCCGGCGCACTCGTCTTCAGATGGTGTTTCAGGATCCGCTCGCCGCCTTGAACCCACGCGCCACAGTCGCGCGTGTGCTCGACGACCCCTTGCGCATCCATCACATTGCCTCTGGCCCCGAGCGCCCGCGCCGTATTGCAGCTCTGCTGGAACGCGTCGGCCTCAGCCCCGGTCTCGCCGGCCGCGCCATTCACGAAATTTCCGGCGGCCAACGCCAGCGCGTTGCAATCGCCCGCGCCATCGCCACGAAACCGTCGCTGGTCGTGCTCGACGAGGCCGTGTCGGCGCTCGACGTTTCGGTTCGCGCGCAGATCCTGCGGCTGCTGCTCGACCTTCAACGCGAGGAGCGCATCGCCTATCTGTTCATTTCGCACGATCTCGGCGTCGTCCGTGCCATCGCCCACCGCATCGCCATTCTGGACGGCGGGCGGATTGCCGAGCGCGGCGATGCCCGCACCGTCATCGACGCGCCGCAATCCGCGATCGGCAAGGCGCTGGTGGCGGCAGCGCCAAGACTTTCGAGGATCGAACAGGACGCATCATGACCGACGCCGAAGCCAGAGCCGAAAAACTGTCGCGCGAACTCGATTCCGCCTTCCGCAACCGTGCCGATCTCTATCGTCTGTTGCTCGACGAGCTGACCGCGGAAGTTGGCGCGGAAAAGGCTGAGGCGATCATGATCCGCACCATCGAACGGCGAGGCAGGGAGGTTGCGGCGGCGGCCTTCGCCGATTTCGGCCCCAACGACGCACCGGCGATTGGCGAGGCGTTCCTGGCCGTCAGCCCGGATGGCGGCCGCATGTATCCGACCGATGTCGAACGCGGCCCGGACCGCATCGCCTTCAGGGTCAGGCGCTGCCCGCTGAAGGACGCCTGGGTCGAAGCCGGCATCGACGACGAGAAGCTCGCCACGCTCTGCCGCATCGCCGGCGCCTTCGATCGCGGCCTGTTCGAGGCCACCGGAGTGCGCTTCGACAACGTCACCTGGACGGCGGGCCACGGTTCCGGCTGCTGCCACATCGCCTTGACCAACCGCGATGCCGGTTAGAGCTGCAGCTCGAGCCGTGTCGGCGAAGAAGTGGAGTTCCGTTCCGTTGGGCAGCACGGAGCCAAACACCCCGGCGCCATAAGGCAAGCGGGAATTTTGATGTGTGCATTGCAAGGAATTCGTGCGGACAGGATCTGCCTCGGTGTCCCGCTGTGTCGGCTTCGTTGCTAAGTGTCCGGGTTGCTAAGTGTCCGGCCGGAGACGTCTTTGTGGGTTCATGGTTGTGGCCTCGAGCCACGGCAATCAAATCAATCCGAGATTCTGTCGGATTGCGGCATCCTTGTTCGTCTTCTGTAGGGGAGTTCCTGGAGGTGAACTATGAGCGAATTGCCGGTGGTCAAAACGCGACGCAAAGGCAAGACCCTTACGCAGAGCATGCTGATCCCAACCGAGAAAATGGTCGCTGACGAACTCCGGGCTGCACGACCTGGCCACTTTTCGGACCTTGCAGAGTTACGACGTAAGCTCGCGGCAAAATACGGAGCAGACGCCTGCTGCCCAGTGACTGTGCGGCGGCACCTGGTGCCTATCAGTCAAGACGGCAGCGCGCCCTTTTGGCGCGTCGTAAATCCCGATCGGCCATTCGCCCGACGTATGAGAGGTGGATCGGAGCACATACGCGAAAAATGATACCCTCCGGCGAAGGCCGCCTTGCGAGAGGACGGCACGGTAGCGAGGCTGCGCTCTTAAGGTCGCCCTTACGAGCGAAGTTAGCAGCACAGCATGAGCCATGTGACGTTATTGACCGGGCCTGAGCGTCGTCGTCGTTGGCGTGAAGAGGATCAGTGCCGGATACTGGCCGCGGCATTCGCGCCCGGGGCCACAGTGGCGGCGGTAGCGCGTCAGTACGATGTCGCGACCAGCCTGATCTATAAGTGGCGCCGCACGGTGAGAGCCCGCGAGACGGGCTTTGCCGAAGTTGTCGTGGCTCCCGATGAGCCTGTCGCCGTTTCGCGGCCGGCGGCATCCCCAGCGGTGATCGAGCTGGAGGTCGCCGGCAAGGTGCGGCTGCGGATTCCGCTGACCACGCCGCCAACACTGGCGGCAGCGATGGTGAAGGCGCTGGGCGTTTCATGATCCCGGTTCCGAGCCAGGTGCGGATCTGGTTGGCGGTCGGCCGGACCGATATGCGTCGCGGGATGCAAGGCCTCGCTCTGCAGGTTCAGGAGACGCTGGGCCGGGACCCGCATGCCGGCGATATTTATGTCTTCCGCGGCCGCAGCGGCAATCTGATCAAGATTATCTGGCATGATGGGCTCGGCATGTCGCTGTATGCAAAACGGCTCGAGAAGGGCCGGTTTCTATGGCCGTCGCCGGCGGACGGCACGGTTTCCATATCACCGGCGCAGCTCGCCTACATGCTCGACGGGATCG